>NZ_JBMPZU010000030.1:0-335377 GCF_049463095.1 Neobacillus sp. 19
ACGTTCAATCGTTTCTTTACGACGTGCATAAACAGATTTATTCTCTTCTGTGTGTCGAAGGTGTTCAGCTTCCTCAAGATACTCTTCCCAGACATGTCTTTGAATGAGCTTTTGATGATTTTGACTCTGAGTACATTGAGATAGAAGCGGGCAATCCTTACATTGAATAGGATTGGAGATGTACTGACGATACCCTTCTTTAGTAGTGGTTCTATATTTAAGAACCTGTCCTTCCGGACATATGTAGCAATCATAGTGCTCATCATAAACATAGTCGTGTTTTTTCAAATAGCCTTCCTTCGTACGAGGGCGTGTATAAGGTAATGCAGGGCGAATATCGCTTTCTATTAAGTATTGGGCAATAGCGGGTGTTTTATATCCAGCGTCTGCTGCAACAGCTTCAGGTTTACCACAGTTTTCAATTACCTTTTCAAGGAGAGGTTCTAACATCGTACTATCATGAACATTACCGGGAGTTGCGATTGCCCCTAGGATAAAACCATTTTTATCAGCTGCTGCATGAAAAGAATAGGCAAATTGCTTCGTCCGTTCGTCCTTTACGTAGTAGCCACTCTCTGGATCCGTGGTACTTTCTTTTATTTCCTTGTGTTCTTCTTTTTCAAATTTGTCTGGTGGGAAAGGCTTTTTACCATGTTCTTCACGGTCACCATTAATTTCGTCCTTAAGGCGAGATTCATAGGCTTTTGTTTCTTTACGAACAATCTTCTTCTCAAATTTACGCTTATTTGCGCTTGCTTTTACGTGTGTTGAATCAATAAATACGTGTTCACTACTAACCAGCTTCTTGTCTGTGGCTTCTTTCAAAATACGATAGAAAATCTGTTCAAATAAATCTGTATCCTTAAAACGTCTCTCATAGTTTTTACCAAACGTTGAAAAGTGAGGGACCTTATCATAAAAACCAAAGCCTAGGAACCAACGATACGCAATATTGGTTTCGATTTCTTCTATAGTCTTACGCATGGAGCGAATACCGAAGGTATACTGGATAAAAGCCATCTTTATTAATACAACGGGGTCAATACTCGGACGTCCTCGTTCAGATGAATACATATCTTGAACAAGAGAATAGATAAAAGAAAAATCGATAGCAGCCTCAATCTTTCGGACCAAATGGTCCGCAGGTACAAGTTGTTCTAAAGCTATCATTTCTATTTGGTCACGATTCATCTGTGTATTTTTAGTTAGCATTTCATTCACCCCAATAAAATTTATTATCTTAATTATACAAAAAAGACTGCCAACAACTCCGAATTTATTCGAATTTGTCGACAGTCTGAGCACGCCTTATCGGCGTGCTTTTTCTTTTTTTGTGCCGTCTAAAAGACTAATTCTATAGAATGGAAAAATCGCCCTGCTATGCTCCTGATATTTTCATCCTGATCATCCGAATAAACAACAATACAGCATGTTGCCGGACCAGATGACTTTAGCAGATCAACATCGCTGCTGATCCTATCCGCTGCAAACCTTTTATTAACAAATATTTGATTCAACTCGGATAAGATCCCTTTCGAACCAACCGGCCAAATCATCACATCTTTCAGATTGTTTATCTTCTGAAATACGGAAAGTGGCACAATTTGATCATGCTGGGCAATCACTTCATTTCCCATCAAAGGTAAGCCAATAATCGCCAGTTTCAGATGATCTGAAAACAACAGCTCTGTTTTTTTATCCAGAACCTTGCGGCCAACAACAAGCAAGCCAACTGCCGATTGCAGCATGGAAAAATTACTTTCCGTGCTCCCTGTAATGAAAACATCCTGTAATCCTAGTTCATTTACGCCTTTTTCGATGCCCCTAACCAGCTCTTTCCAAGGTTCATTTCCGCAAAAGTTTTGAAGCACAACAGAAATCGGCTGTCCCCCTGCTGCAATACATTCCATTACCGCAACTCTAAAGGAATAATAGGCAACCGTTTCGTATGGAACATGAACAAGATCCTGTTCCTTCATGCCAATGGCACCACTATTATCACAAGCAATAATTAGCGCATCCTCAGCAAGCGGGACAGTTATGATATCTCTCATAATTTTGCCTCATGCTTCACACCTTGAACCGAGAACAGGGAGGAAAGACGCGGGATCACTAAAATTGCGAATCCCGTATTTATGATTGAACCGACAAGCAAGGATGGAACGATGGCCAAATAAAAACCGATATTCATTAATAAAATAAACGGAAGCGGCGCAACAATGGCATTTCCCAAGATAAAGAGCACAATAGCCGAAATCTTATGGCTCTTTCGATAAAGCATACCAAACAACCAGACCAGCACAGCCATTTCTCCTGCGATTAAAAAGTGCATCGGACCTAATGGAAAACCACCTGCAAGAGCAGATAATAAGTGACCAAAGGCAGCAACGATGGCTCCAGCACCCCCGCCAAGCAGGGCCGCTGCTAAAAGGGCCGGGAAAATATCCAATGCGACACTGCCAACAATCGCAGGAATTTTTATCGCTGCCCCTACAGCGGATAATGCCGTAAACATGGCCAGCCAGCTTACCAGTTTACGTTTCATCTACCGGTCCCCCTTGCGCTTCCCATCCCTGAATACTTTTGCACTACGTACGTATTCCACATCTCGAACTTGCAGCCGGCAATTTATGACCCTGGCTAAAGCGAAGAAATAATCAGAAAGGCGGTTTAAGTACATTAATGATAATTCAGGTGTTTTCGGATCTGCTTTCATCAGTTTTACCACTAATCGTTCCGCTCTCCGAGTAACCGTCCTTGAAATATGAATGGAGGCTGAAGGCTTCGTCCCGCCAGGTAAAATAAATCGTTCCAGTTCCGGTGCCTCTGCAATATATTCATCAATTTTTTGTTCTAAGTAATCAATTGATTCTTGATGAAGCTTTGTCTCGCGCTTTTCCGTCACATTTGCAAGATCACCGCCACAGTCGAATAATTCGTGTTGTATTTTTTCAAGATCATTCAATACATCTTTGAAAATTTCTTGATCGAGTTCCTGAATGGCCTGCCCGACAAAGCAGTTTACTTCATCAACCGTTCCGTATGCTTCCACCCTTGTATCATCTTTATCTACCCTGCCGCCAATAATACTTGTTTTCCCTTTGTCGCCTGTTCTTGTATAAATTCTCATCATTATTTCCCCCTTATTTAATCGTTTGGTTTAATCCATACCAGATTACATCGACTTTGGCTGATATCGCTGCAAGATCCTGATAGGCCCATCCCGTTACATCGCGCCATACGCGATTTTCTTCTTCCATTGGAACAATTCCTTTGGTTATATCGGTCCCAATCACAATTACTTTTCGTTCAGCCTTTTCCTGTTCCCAAGAAAGCCAATCAGCTAGATATCTGTTCCAAATTTCCCGGCAGCGGCCGGAATCATATTGCTTCGTTAACTCTTTCACCCATAACTCGATTCCCTCTAAAACAATCACATCATGATTGACATCCGATAAATTGACTGGAAATCGAATGCCATTATATGCAGATAACCATTGTCCTTCTATTTTCACACCATAATTCTTGCTTACCCATGATCGTTTGCCATTAAAGGCACCTCCAGTAATGAAGTGCATCGTCTCCCCCTTTTAGGGCCTCTCTCGTAAAAATTAGCTCAAACCCCTGGTCATGCCGAACCTGAAAGCTCCAAAATTCCTTCTCTTCCGGTGCATATTCGGATAAGAGGTATCTTATAACACCGCCATGAGTAATAACAGCACAGTTTTTTAGCTGCTGAGTAAGAACCGTGTGAATCATCGTATTCCAGCCATTCTGAACCCTGTTAGTAAACTCGTGAAACGCTTCACCCTTTGGCGGAAAGATATTCACCGGATCGGAAATCCATTGACGATAATGCTCGTTATCTTTCAATTCCTCATATGTCAGCCCTTCCCAGTCACCGAAATTCATTTCGCGAAAATTTTCCAATATGATCGGCTTTTGATTAGGAAAAAATAGGTTTAATGTAGAAAGGCATCTTTGCAAATCACTGCTAAAATAGGACTCATAGCTTTTTAACGGCGACTGATTTCTAGTTTCAGCCAATAGTTGCGAATCATTCCAGCCTAAATAGGCTTTCCGCTTATTTTCTTCTGTTACACCATGACGAAATAATGCAATAACCACACGGTCATCCATAGAATTACCTCCGTCCCTTCAATAGAAGCTCCGACTACATCCCCGGTAATCCCGCCAAACCATTTCACAGCTTTCCAGCGGAAAATGAACACACAAGCCACCGCAACTGCAATTAATACTGCAAAAAGATAACTGCTTTTTTCCACTAACAGTATGACCAGGAGAAAAATAAACATGTAGAGCAGGTAGATCGATAAACTTTTTGGCTTTGCCGCACTTTGAAATAATGAGCCCAATCCTTCATTTTTTGCTGACCTTACCGTTAACAGCAGGACACCCATGACACTCCTGCTTAAAAAGGGGATACCCATGATTAAGATGTACGTGACGTATTCAACATTCAAAGTACTTTCATAAATAAATAAAAACCTGCTGCTTAATAAAATGACGAGTGATAGGACGCCAAATGCACCTGTTCTAGGATCCTTCATGATTTCTAATCTTTTTTCCGGATTCTGATAGGAAAAATAAGCGTCACTCGCATCCATCCAGCCATCTAAATGAATGCCCCCCGTCAGAAGTATCATCGCCAGCCAAAGGATAAACGTAACTGCTAAATGAGAAAAAGGAGTCCATTCATGAAAAGCATAAAATAGACATGCATAGATGATTCCCTGAAATAAACCTAATAGTGGAAAAGTTTGCACGGCCTTCCTTAGATGGTCCCGGTCCATCGGGAGTTCTATGGGAATGGGCACAGCCGTAAAAAATTGACAGTTGATCAAGAATCCTTTAAAGAATGTAATCATTATTTATTCCCACAATGATGGATGATTTCTTTCAGCTGATCCCATTTAAGGTGGCGTTTCATTTCAGCCGCAAGTTTTTCATATTTTTCATCCGAGCCACCTACTTCAACTGTCATTTCTATTTCACTCGATAGCGAATCCTCGACTTCTATCATATGGTTTTCGATAAAAGGCAAAACACCTAATACAGGAATTCCTGTTTTTTCTTCTAGCAGTGTAATTCCTTCCGCAAATAACGTAAGATCTCCACGAAATTTATTTATGATGATACCTCGAACTCTTTGCCTCTCGTCAGGTTTTAACAGTTCAAGTGTGCCAATAATACTGGCAAACACTCCACCTCGGTCGATATCTGCTACAAGTACCACCGGGACATCCGCCAGTTCAGCAACCTTCATATTGACTATTTCGCGATCGCTTAAATTAAGTTCAACTGGACTGCCAGCCCCTTCAATTACCACCATTTCATATTCACTTTCTAATTGATTGAGGGATTCCTTAATTATTTCGATCCCTTTTTCATAAAATTGTTCGCGATACTCCCTGCCGGAAAAGGTTTCAATTACTTTACCAAGAAAAACCACCTCTGAAGTTTGATTAGACCTTGGTTTTAATAAAATCGGATTCATCCAAACTGTCGGGCATATTCGAGCAGCTTCTGCTTGAATTCTTTGAGCCCGGCTCATCTCCATTCCATCAATCATGATATGCGAATAATTCGACATATTTTGTGATTTGAACGGGGCGACCTTCACTCCCTCATTTGCAAGAATCCGACACAATGCCGTAACGACTAAACTTTTGCCCACATCCGAAGCCGTACCTTGTATCATGATTCCTTTCATCGTGCCACAACCTCCTTCATTACGAGTGGAATCCCGGCTTCCACTAAAATTGCCTTGTCTGTTCTTCCTTCACTAAATCCTGATGGATCTTTCCCAGCAAGCGGCTATATGAAAAGACAAGTTCTGAAGCAATCGGGAGCTCGTTTAATACCTCATTACTGACGACAATCATTGCGCCGGCACGACTTTTTATCGACATAATCCCTGTCAAAATATCTTGTTTAATCGTTTTTAAATAGGACTCGTTCCACGTTTGTTCAGAAGAAAAAAGTTCATTATTCAATAGTGTTGTAACACAATCTAGTAAAACAATATCCTTGTCAGAAATGGAATTGGCAAGTGCTCCAATTTGAATAGGCTTTTCAATGGTTTTCCAGCGAAATACCCCGGAATCCCTGCTTCTCTGGTGCATCGCAACCCGGTGCTGCATTTCCGGATCAGACGGAACACCGGTGGCTATATAGGTGGGCTGCCCTCCTGTTTTCCGAGCCATATCGATTGCCAGACATTCAGCGTGACTGCTTTTTCCGCTTCGTACACCCCCGGTAATAAAAATGAAGGTTGATGCTCCCATTCTCCCCACGTCGCCATTTACAGTTTTAGAATCGTGATATGGCCCATTCAACGAGCATCCCTCCAAGCCATAATAATAGTAAAAATAAGAAAACTGTTCTCGCTAAAATAGCGTTGGTCTTTAAGATATGGTCTGACTGAATAGGACCAAGCGGATCTCCCATTTTTGCCCGGTTAGAGACCATCCCTTTGTAATAGTTTCTGCCGCCGAGTTGAATGCCTAGTAGAGCGGCAACCGCAGCTTCACCCCAGCCGCTGTTTGGACTTGGGTGCTTTTTCGCATCCCGGAACAAAATCGTCCATGCTTGTTTGTGGTCTGTTCTTTCCGGACGTTTTCCAAGCAGCATGATCATTCCTGTCAGGCGGCTTGGAATCCAATTCATCACATCATCCCATTTCGCGGATGCCCAGCCAAACGCTTGATATCTTTCATTCATATGCCCTACCATCGAGTCACACGTATTCGTGGCACGGTAAACAATCGCTAACGGTGCACCGCCAATTAGGGCCCAAAACAAAGGGGCTGTCACGCCGTCACTCGTATTTTCTGCAACCGTTTCAATCGTTCCCCTTGCGATTTCACTTTCATCCAGTTGATCCGTATCACGGCCGACGATATAGGATAGTTTCGTTCTGGCTTCCACTATGTCCCCAGATTTTAAAGGCTGGTAGACTTCAAGTGCTGCTTCCTTTAAACTTTTTTGTGCAATGGTTGTCACTATGACTACACTTTCCACACCAACCCCTACAAGTGGATGAATCTTGTATCCTATTAAAACCACAATCATCACAATAGAAAAAACGAACAGTAAGACAAAAAGGAGCATCAAAACGCCCTTCCATCGTTTAGACTTTCCGTGATTCCAACGCTTTTCCAAAGAGGAGATCATCATTCCTATCCATCTAACCGGATGCGGCCAATCAGGAGGATCTCCAACAACCAAATCAATGAAATAAGCGATCGTAATGGCTACTAAGTGATAGACAATCATGTTCGTTTCCTTTTTCTCGATTTGTGAATGGCCTCAGCCGTACACTGATACACAGCTTTACTGATTACCTTTCCTAATGAGGAAATCGTCCCGGCATATTCCAACACCTTACCTGTTTGTGTGGCTGCAATTAAAATACTATCAGTTGAAGTTCCGGTAGCAATGGTCCCAGTAACTTTATCAAGTACCTCCAGATCATGCATTACCTTTACTTTTGCTTCCGTTGCGGTCATAATGCTTTGAATAAAGGCTTCCTCTGTTAATTCTCCGTTAACGAAAATCCACGTATTAATCGTTCCCGGGGCCATTAGATAGTCATGCTGCTCACTTTTCGACGCATCAATTGCGTTCCCCACCCCGGCGGTAACGACCACAAAGATCGAGAAATCCTCCTGTTCGAATCGCTGGTAACACACATCCTCAAGGAACACCGCTGTCATCATGCCAACCGTTGCCGACGGTTCAAATCCGTTTGCTGTTAAAAAGTCAGCCATCTCCGCCCGGTGATCATCACAATTATAGTCCTTACTCACATGCCGATTGACAAATGTTTGGTGCCAGCCCGTCCCTGAGCCAACCACGCCCGAAGACATGGTTCTTAAAGGTACGGGAGATTCAAGCTCGATAAACTCATTTGAAACGCTTACCATTGCTTCTGTGATTTCAAGATGCTCCATTTCCTGTTTTACATCGGGCAGTAACACCATTTGCGGCGCAGCCACCTTTGGATGGGGATGCTTTTGAATTTTTGTATGATACACGTCCCTGATTCGGTCCTCTTTCAGAACTTCGTTAGGAATATGATTGATATTGATGGTCCCCTTTTCGAGCAGGAGCAAACGGTCGCAGTATAAACCAGCAAGATTTAAATCGTGGAAAATCGAGATTACCGTTAACCCTTTGTCCATCGTCCATCGCTTTAAAAGGTCTAACAATTCTTTTTGATACGATAAGTCTAAGTGATTTGTCGGTTCATCCAACAGCAGGATTTCCGGTTCTTGGGCAAGTGCCTGGGCAAGGAATACCCTTTGCTTTTCACCGCCTGATAACGCCTGTATATTTTTATGTTGAAAGGAGGAAATGCCGGTCTGGTCCATTACCCTTTGGACGACCGCTTCATCCTCCTCCGACCAGGTTTGAAACCAGCCCTTTTGATGCGCATATCTCCCAAGTGATACGGTTTCTTTAACTGTATAGGAGAAGCTTTGGGAAGAGTGCTGGGAAAGAACCGCCACCATTTGCGCAAGCTGCTTAATGCCATATTCCTGCAGCTTTTTTCCACTAATATAAATCTCACCCTGTTTAATCGGCAAGATCCCGCTAATCATTTTTAACAGAGTTGTTTTTCCGCTGCCATTTGGCCCTAATACCCCGAACAACTGCCCTTGATTTACATCAAACGTAATGTCCTTTAATACAGACTCATCTCCATATCCACCTGAAACGTGCTGAACACTGAGCATTTTCTATCAACTTCTTTCCATCCTTTTTCTCTGCAGCAGGATCACCGCAAATACCGGTGCCCCAATTAAAGCCGTTATCACCCCAATTGGTAATTCAGTAGGTGAAATAATGGTCCGCGACAGAAGGTCGGCTAAAATTAAGAACCCACTTCCTGTCAGAATCGATAAGGGAAGGAGGTAACGGTGGTCTGGCCCCCACAAGATTCTTGAAAGATGGGGAATGACCAGCCCAACAAATCCAATCGTTCCGGAAACGGCAACTGCAGCTCCTGTTAAAATTGAACCGGCTGATAAAATGATGAGCTTCCTTTTTTTGAACATTGACCCCAAGGTGGTGTGCCCGTTCTTCCCCAAACGACATCGCATTTAATTCCTTTGCATTAAGCATCAGGATGGCCGACCCAATAACAAAAAACGGTAAAATAATTTTTATGTATTCCCAGCCTCTCATCGATACACTTCCTAAGAGCCAGCTAATAATTTGCCGTAACTCATCTCCGGTTAGTGCAATCAAAAGAGAAATAAATGCACCTAAAAAGGAGCTAAAAATAATTCCTGTTAAAATTATCGTTTCTACTCTCATGGACCGTTCAATTTTCCTGGCAAAAGCAAGAACGAGGAAAATGGTCAAAAAAGAAAATAGGATACTGAGTAATGGCAAGGTGAATATCCCGATAAATGGGATAGATAGATTAAAGAACAGCGTCAGAACGGCACCGACGGAAGCGCCGGATGAGACCCCTAATGTATACGGATCTGCTAACGGATTCCTTAACAGCCCTTGAAATGCCGCCCCCGCAATGGCAAGGGACGCCCCCACAAGACCCGCTAATATCACCCTTGGCAGGCGAATATTCAACACAATACTCGTATGCATCGCGTCGATTGTGTCAAGTGATGGTAATCCAAATAGCTTAGCTATAATAATGTGAATAATCGTCCCCATCGGAACTGATACAGTTCCGATGGCGATTCCTAGCAGTACGGAAATTAACAGGAAAATCCCTGCCAGTGCAAAAGCTACATATTTATTATTTAAAAACTTCTGGATAAATAGCCTTCGCAAGATCTTCTACTCCTTCAACGATTCTAGGGCCTGAGCGTGTCACCCGATCAGAATCTACGTCGATTACTTGCTTATTTTTTACGGCGTTGACATTTTCCCAGCCTTTTCTGCTTAACACTTGCTCAGCTGGTTTTGTCTCTTCATAGCCGCCATATGTAGTGATGATTACATCCGGATTTCGTTTAATGATTTCTTCTTGATCAAGCTTGATCCAGCCCTCTTGATCGTTTGCGAGGTTCTCGGCATTAATCATGGTTAACATTTCATTCATAAACGTATTTTTCCCAGTTGTAAAAATATCTGGAGCGGGTGATACTTCAATAAAGACAGTTTTCTTTTCTTTTATGTTCTTTGCTTTTTCCTTAATATCCGCTATTTTGTCCTTCATCCCTTGTATAAGCTCGTCCGCCTTCTTCGTTTCTCCAGTCGCTTTACCAATCATACTGATTGAATCAAACACTTGGTCAAAATTTTGTGCATCATTCACAACAAGAACGGCTATTCCGGCATCTTTTAATTGCTGTAGGCCAGCTTCCGAATTATGTGCAGTAGAGGCATGGGCTAATACTAAATTAGGCTGTAAAGAGATTATTTTTTCAAGATTCACTTCCATACCGCCAATTTTCTCTTTTTTCGTTACCTCTTCAGGATAATTATCAAAATCAGAAACACCGACAATTTCTTTCTCAGCACCTAACGCGTAGGCGATTTCTGTATTACTTGGGATCAAAGAGACGATTTTTTCAGGCTTCTTTTCTAAGACAACTTCATTGCCTACAGCATCCTTTATCGTTACTGGGAATGCTGCTTCTGTTTTATTCTCAACACCCGCGGTTTTGTCCTCTTTAACTTGCTCTTGCTTTTCCCCGCATCCTGCTAAGACCCCTAATGTTAAAAGTACGACGAACAATAGTGAATACCATTTCTTCATGTTTCTTCTCCCTGCTTTCTGTGTAGTTATTATGTAAGCAACAAAAAAGAAGTTCTGCTTGTGGCAATAAAAAAACATCTCCATATTAATGAAGATGTTGGGTACGATTAGATTTCCATTACTCGTAAAAAGTAATAGGGCACTAGCCTCAACACCTCCCTATCCTCGTAGGTTTATTGGCGCACAAGAATTAGGCAGGTTTCCTGGCTCATGATCATCGCATCCTATGTCTTCCCATCCAAATAGACAGTGACAAAATATAGGCTGCTCCCATTTACAGTGGCGGGACCGCGTTGGTTTTTCACCAACTTCCCTTTTAAGCTAAAAGTCGTTACTGACTCACTAGCACCTATTTCCATTATTCATTTTTTGTTAACTTCATTATGATATAAATTATATTATTTGTATATAAGTTTGTTTGACAGTGTTGATTCTCTAAACGACAAGGCCGCCATCTACACTTAAGATAGTTCCATTAATATACCCCGCATCGTCTGAAGCTAGAAACAGATAGGCAGAGGCAATATCTTCAGGTTTTCCCAACCTGCGTAAAGGTGTTTTACTTTCCATTAGATCTAGTATCTTTTCCGGTACTTTTGCCGTCATGTCAGTGACAATGAATCCGGGGGCAACGGCATTCACTCTTATGCCTTTTGGTCCCATTTCTTTCGCCCAGCTTTTCGTTAAGCCTATTACACCAGCCTTTGTGGCTGCATAATTCGTTTGACCGATGTTGCCGTGAATTCCAACTACCGAGGATGCGTTCAGAATCACACCCGATCCCTGTTCTATCATCTTTGGAACTACTTCCTTTGTACATTTAAACACACCGGATAAATTGACGGAAATCACCTTTTCCCATGATTCTTCATCCATTTTTGTCAGCAATCCATCAATCGTAATTCCAGCATTATTCACTAAAATATCAATTTTTCCATACCGATCGATCGTTTCATTTACCATCGAATGGATTTGTTTAGAGTCTGTCACATTACATTGAATAAATGCAATCGAACCATATTCTTCAAGTTCCTTGGCTGCTGTTAGTCCCGCATCTGGATTCACATCACTGATGACAACAGCGGCACCTTCTTGCAAAAATTTCTTAGCCGTAATTTTGCCAATCCCATTTGCTCCACCCGTAATAATAGCAACTTTTCCTTCGAGTTTCATTATGGCCTCCTAATGGTTCATTTGAAAAATAGCAGTAATTTGTCAACAATTCTATTAAAACCTTATGATTCTTTAAAATTACGCTTGTCAATTACTCGCTTCGCTTTGAATTGAGTTCGTTCCAATGTTCCAATAGGGAACAATTCTATATTAAATGTTACTCCTACTTCACGCTTAAGCTCTTTCGACAGCTGCTCTATCAGGTCTTGGTTGCTTCTCGTTCCTGCGGTCTCACACTGAATGGTGACGTCATCCATAATATTTTCACGGGTTACAATCATGACAAACTCTTCCCCAAGGCCGTCAATTCTCCTAATCACATTTTCTAATAGACTTGCATAAACATTCACACCACGTACGGTGACCATATCATCAATTCGGCCATAAATTCCTTTCGGTAACCTTGGGTAGACACGCCCACAAGGACAAGGCTCATCTGTCCAGGTCGTTAGATCTCCGGACCAATAGCGGATTAAAGGCTGCGAGGTTCTTTCCAATGGAGTATATACGGGTACTCCTTCTTCCCCATAGGGAACTAGTTTTTTGCTCTGTTGATCAACTACTTCTGTATAGACGACATCCTGCCATAAATGAACCCCTTTACGATGCTCACACTCTGTATTGCTCATCCATGGCGTTACTTCTGCCATTGTCCCGGAGTCTATACAGATCGCGCCAAAGGTTTCTTCGATTTTTTTCTTCGTCGAGGCAACTCCTGCTCCAGGTTCGCCTGAAAAGAACAAGATTCTAAAACCAAATTCTTTAGGGTCCACCCCTGCCTCTTTAGCCTTTTCTGCTAGATACAAGGCATAGGAAGGTGTGCCATAAAACACAGTCGGCTTTACTTCCCTTAGCCATGATACAGCTTTCTCTGTTTGCCCTGCTTGCCCTGCACCAAACGGAAAAGTTTTTGCCCCAAGCCTTTCAGCACCAATTAAAGCTCCCCAGCTTCCGATATAGAGACTAAGTGGTGAGGCAATAAACACTAAGTCACTTGGTCTCATTCCAAAGCTCCACATAATCCGGGCATGCTGATGGGCAATCCTTTCCCAATCATCCTTGCCAAAGGAAAAGACAGTGGGTTTTCCAGTTGTTCCTGAAGTTCCTTGAATCCGATGTACTTCCGAAAAAGGAATACAAACATTTGAACCAAACGGCTGATTCTCCAGCAAATCTTGTCGTACTTCTGCCTTTGTCGTAATTGGAACTTGGTCAAATTCTTTTAAACTCTTAATATCATCTGGATGAAAATCTACTTTACTCCACTTTCGTTTGTAGAAATCTGAATGTTTTAAAGCATACTCCATCACATTTTTTAATTTATAAAACACCAACTCATCAAGTTCCTCTTTCGAAGCGGTTTCTATGTCTCTATACCAAAATTTTTCATTCACATCCGGGATATATTGAGTATCATATTTTGGCGGCCATTGCTGCAGTAGAGCAGTTTTTTGCATTTTATTGTTCACCCTTTACGTTTAATTTGACTTCCGTAACTTCAAAATTTAATAGCTAAATAAAATTCTTGGCTGCCAAAGGTGGTGAGGAATAGTCTCACCACCTTCCATTCTTAGGAAACGCCGTGCTTTACGTTGAATCGGATAAAATCGGCAATACTTTCAATTCTTGTTTCAGGACCAAATACTTCTGCAACACCAGCATCTTTCAGTAATGGAATATCGTCTTCTGGAATGACACCACCCATTATTACTAAGGAATCAACACCCTTTTCTTTGGCTATTTGGACAACCTTTGGTCCTAATGTCAAATGGTTTCCACCGAGAGTACTCAATCCTATTACATCTGCACCTTCCTGAATCGCCGCATCAACGATTTGTTCAGGAAATTGGTTGCCTAAATACACCACTTCCATTCCCTCATCCCGCAGCATTCTAGAAACGACTAACGCACCGCGCCAATGGATATCCAAACCTAATTTCGCCATTACCACTTTTATTTGCATATAGAAATCCTCCTTTTACTTTTGTGATTGACCTGAGCACTTAAGCTAATGGGAACTGCCATAATCCAAATTCCTCGCGAAACACCTCTTCGATTTCCCCTAAAGTAGCATATTCGATCACAGCTGCCTTAATATATGGCATGAGATTTACATCCTCATGGCATTTTTGTCGCAGTACATTCAATGCATGCTCGACTTTTTCTTGATCTCTTTTTTGACGGAGTTTTTCTAATTTTTCTTTTTGGCGTTTCTCGGCTGATTCAGGGTACCTAAACACTTCTACTTTTGTTTTGCTTTGTTCTGTAGGGAAGTAATTCAACCCGACTATTTTATGCTTGCCACTCTCGATATCCTTCTGCATTTCATAGGCAAAATTAGAGATTTCACGGTGCAGCCAGCCTGTTTCCACAACTGAAACCAAGCCTCCCCTTGATTCGATCTCAGCAATATAATCGCGAATACGCTGGGCCATTTCTTGTGTTAATTTTTCTACAAAATAAGAACCAGCCAGCGGATCTACGGTATTGACCACATTCGTTTCTGCTTGGATAATCTGTTGCGTTCTTATTGAAATAAGGGCAGATTCCTCTGTAGGAGCGGAATATGCCTCATCATAGGAGTCAACATGTAAGGACTGGGCACCGCCTAATACAGCAGCAAGTCCTTGAATCGCAGACCGGGCAATATTATTGAGCGGTTCAACCTTTGTCAAGGTAATTCCTGCTGTCTGAACATGGAATCGCATTAGATGGGATTTCGGGTGCTGCGCATTAAATCGATCCTTCATCACTTCATGCCATACAAGCCTGGAAGCACGGCATTTAGCAATTTCCTCAAAGAAATCATTAAATAGATTCCAGAAAAATGATAACCGTTTGGCAAAATCATCAATCTTATTTCCTCTTCTGATTAACTCTTCCGAAGTCGCAATGGCATTGGCTATGGCACAGGCAACTTCTTGAACCGCAGTTGTTCCGGCCTCTCGTAAATTGTAGCCATTGTAGCTGACCGGATTCCATCTCGGCAGGTTTTTACTTGCATATTCGATGGCATCACATTGTAATCGGAAGGAAGCTTTCGGCGGCAGAACTTCGAGCGAACTCCCGATGGCTGTTTCCATTAAGAAGTCATTTTGATTGGTTCCGGAAAGTTTCTCTAAGGGGATTCCCTTCTTTTCCGCCATTGCCGCAAACATTGCCATTAATACGACTGTTGTGCTTGGGAGATGGGTGACGATATTGCTCGAAATTTCATCAATAGGAATTCCCTCATACAACGCTTCAATATCCTCAATGGAGTCTATCGCAACCCCAGCAGCACCAACATGGCCCTCAGCTTCCGGATCATCTGAATCATAGCCGCGGATGGTTGGAAGATCCAACACAACACTCGTTCCTGTAGCACCATTTTTTAATAAGAATTTAAAGCGTTCATTCGTATCCTCGGGTGTTCCAAAGCCGGCAATTTGCCTTACCGTAAACAGCCTTCCACGGTACATATTTGGATAGACACCGCGAACATATGGTGCCTCTCCTGAAAAACCAATATCCTTCAGGTAATCGATATCTTTAATATCCTCGGGAGTATAGAGTAGATTAATAGGAATCCCAGAATCAGAATAATAGTTCCCTTCCCCATCTTTTCCTTTTACCGTATTCTCTTGCCAGCGCTCTTTTTGAGCTTCAATTTCCTGAATGACCTCTTGATCAAAAAGTTTTTTTTGGTTTATATCCGTCGTATTGTTTGCCATAGCTACCTCCAAATAGAAATGTTTTATTTTGAGATTAATTGATTGACAATCTTATGTGAAACCGTGAAAGGATCAATATTTCCCCTTCTTACATTCTGAATCTGGCTCTTGATGAATTCATCTGTTTGAGTCAGTTCATCAACTTTTGTCGTTAGCAAATGTAAAACCATTTGATTTAATCTTGTTAGATTTCTTGTTTGCCGCTTCTCTTTCCATGAGCCTGAACGCAGCAAGAAGGATTGGTGATGATAAATTTGCTCTACTAATTCATTTATCCCTTCTTCTCTCGTTGCTACCGTTTTAAGGATCGGTAAATCCCAATCCTTTCTGGCAGATTCCCTTACCATTAATTTTAAATCTTTCACACTTTCATCAGCCCCTGGCCGATCCGCTTGGTTGATGACAAACATATCAGCAATCTCCATAATCCCGGCTTTTAATGTCTGTAAGGAATCCCCCAAACCCGGAACATTTACGAGGATGACAGTGTCAGAGACTTCCAAAACATCAAACTCTATCTGCCCTACTCCTACTGTTTCAATTAATATGAGGTCCATATCAAATGCACCAAAGACCTGGACAATATCAGCCGTTGAAGCAGCTAACCCACCAAGATTTCCTCTTGTTGCAAGGCTTTTAATAAATACATTCGGAAGTTTGGCAAGTTCTTGCATTCTTATTCGATCTCCTAACAGGGCTCCATTTGTAAATGGACTGGTTGGATCCACGCAAACCACAGCAATCTTTAAGCCTTGCGCAGCATATTGTTTACAAAGTTTACTGACTAATGTACTTTTCCCAGCACCAGGGGGACCAGTAATCCCAACAATATGGGCCTTACTTTCAATGGAGTAGCAGGATTTAAGTATTTCTGTGCTTTGCCCAGTTTGATTTTCTACTTCCTTCAGTATTTTCCCTAATGTGAGATTGTCTTTCTTCTCTAGCCATTTTGGCATTTTCCTAGTAGCCCTCCTTATTTAGAATTGGACTATTCAATCTTTTTTTGAATAATATCAGCTTGTGCACGAGTTAAATGCGAAGAAATGACTCGCTGTGCTTCCCCAGAATCCTTTTTCACAATTGCCTTGTAGATTAACCAATGCTCTTCCTGGAAACGTTTCAATATCTCCGGTGACCTTGATAATTCACTTCTAGTTGTTTTGATTTGTTCACCTAGCAAATCTGAAATCACCTCAACCAAAATTTGCAGCATTTTATTTTGCGAGGCAGACACAATGGATTGATGGAACAGAAAGTCATATTTAGCCTGTTCTTCTTCGTCCTCGTAACTTAATTGATCCATCTCTTTCAAAATGGTTTCGATTCTTTGTAGATCCGTTTCATTTCTTCTTTCAGCAGTAAATTTAACCGCTCCCATTTCCAAAATGGTACGAACTTCAAACAATTCATTCGTATTTAGCCCCTTTGAAATGGCAACTAATGACATGATATTTTTTAGGTTTTCCGGGTCAGCCTGCTTAATAATCGTTCCTTCACCCGATTTTCCCTCGATGATCCCTAAAACACTCAAAACCTTAAACGCTTCTCTGAGTGAGGAACGGCTGATTCCCATCGATTCAGAAAGCTCAATTTCGTTAGGCAGCTTCTGACCGATTTTCAGCTTTTTTGTAATTAACAGTTTCTTAATTTGATCTAACACTTCTTCAAACTTTTTCTTTTTATTAATAACAGTAAACATACAGATCCCTCTCTCCTTTTTTATGTATTGTCGGATTGTCAGACAAAGGGAGTAAACTTACGAACAACATTTTCTTATGTGATGGAATGCATTCATGAGATGTTTGTGTACCATAGCCTGAGAACAGCCGATCATCTTGGAAATCTCCGTCTTACTGTATCCTCTAAAATAATGAAGATAGATGACTTTACGTTGTTTTTCATTCAAGTAATCCATGTACATGTTCACCAAAATATTATTAATTGCCTGATCCTCTACACTTTGAGCTTTTGTTCTTAACTGTAAGAATGGTTCATTTTCCCAGTTGCTGCGATTTTTTTTGTATTCTTGATAAATTAATTCCTGCATCCCATAAACAAGGGCAAAGGCATCGTCCTTGCTAATGTCAAAGTGTTTCATCGTTTCTGAAATGGACGGGTCAGTTTGATGGCTGATCCAATAATCACTATGAAAGCTTTTATATTTTGGATACAGCTCACGAATCCGCTGCGGAATCACGATCATGTTTGAATTATTCGATCGTGAATAATTTCTTAATTCCCCCTGAATAGACAAGTAGGTATAGCTTACCCATTCATTCGGAGTAAGCGATAAATCCATCTTTCGGATTGCATTAAAAAGACCAATATAGGCGGATTGCAGCAAATCTTCCCATTCCACTTTATTAACAGCCATAAATTTCGCTGGGGACTTTGTATAATCCTTTATGACATACTTTACAAACTTGTTCGCTTCATCAGACTGTATGAATTCATTTAAGAAATTTTTATCTTCTTTTGCATAGGACAACATATTTTTATTTAGCAAAAACATAATTTTCTCTCCTATTTGTAAAAAGTTGGTCAAGAATTTAAATTTTCCCGCCACTATGATAATATGAAAGGGGGAGCGGTACTTGTCATGATTCTTGACCAACCAACTGCTATACTTTTAATCTAACACTTGGTTTGCGGAGACCATGAAACGTGTTAAGATGGCACCAATTAAGGCAAGTGCCGCACCTAAAAATAAAACATATTGCCAGGATCCTAAAGAAACAATTAAAAATCCTGTTAATGCAGGGGCAATGATGCCTGCGACTGTTCCGGAAGTATTCATGATACCGGATAAAGTTCCTGCTGTTTTCGGGCCAATATCGATTGGCAAGGTCCAAAACATCGTAAAGTTAATCCCTAAGCATGTTACTGATAGAGTAATATACGCAAGTGCAGCCCATTCATTCGGTGTATAGGCACCTAATGCCATAAAAATAGCTGTTCCTAAGAAGGAGATATACATAGGGATTCTTCTTGATTGTGTAAGAGAATATTTTTTTGACAAACGATCAGATAAGAGTCCGGCCACGTTCATCGCTATAAATGCGCCTAACCATGGGAGCGCACCATATATGCCCACCTTCAGCATCGTAAAGCCTCTTTCCTTCATGAAATAGGCCGGCAGCCAGGTCAGATATAAGTACCAATTGTAATTTTGAAAGAAATAGATCAAGGTAATTCCCCAGACTTCTTTTACACGAAATAGTTTTGACCATGGTATTTTGACATCCTTCGTTTCTTTAGCCGGACTGTCTTCCTTCATCTCTTCTAATTCTTCAGGAGTGATAAATGGATGGTCTTTTGGATTATCGGTGGCAATTTTCATCCAAATAATCGCCCAAATAATTCCTAAAGCACCAAAAAAGTAAAAGGATGCATGCCAATTAAATTTTGTTGTTAACCATGTAGTAATCGGTGCGGTAATCATGACTCCAATTGCCATCCCTGACATATTGAGACCCTGCCAGCGTCCTCTTGAATGAATCGGCGACCATTTGGAAACGACTGAGGTATGGGATGGGAAATTGACAGCTTCCCCCACGCCGAGTAAAAATCGAATAACCAAGATGGATGCAAAACTCCAGGCTAGAGGTGTAAGAATCGTAAATACTGACCAAAGTGCTACCCCAATCGCAAGGAATTTGACTCCGCCCCATTTGTCCGACATCCACCCTGCCGGAATTCCCAGCAAAATATAGCCGACAAAAAAGGCTGATGCAAGAAGTCCAAATTGTTGTTCGTTCCAGCCAAATTGCTCCATCATCGTGACGGCAACAATTGAAATATTAGAGCGATCAGTATAGGCAAGGACTGTGCTTAAAAAGATAAAAAACATGACAATCCAACGTGCCTTGATCTTCCTATTTATTTTCGGACCAGGAACTTTAACCTCTGTATTTCCTGACAGTGGTCTTGTCATAAAAAAGTACCATCTCCTTTATTCAATTATCCTTTGCCTTCTTAATAATCTACTATTCTTTTAATTTATGGTTCTATTTCCCTCCTTTACTAAAAAATATTGAAAGCGCTGACAATTGGTTGTGAAAATGATAATTATTGAAAGCGCCGACAAACGATGATCTAGGAATCATAAAAAGGTTTGTTTTTTGAAGTGTCTTGATGAACGATGCAGGATTCGTGATGGGAATAGATGCGGATAAAATTATGTAGGTTAATCCGTTTGTCAGACAAACGACCATTTATACTCTACATATTAAAGGGTTCAATATTATTTGTCAACTGAATATTCTAAATTTTTAGTCACCAGCAACATTCCTTAATCAACATAAAATAATTCTCGATTGAGTGTACTCAAAATTTCATAACCTGATTTGGTAATTAATATGTCATCTTCAATCATGACCGAACCTAGACCTGGTATCATAAATTTTGGTTCGATCGTTATCACCGCACCTTCTGGTAATGGCTGTGTAAAACCTAATCCTAAAACGGGATCTTCATCAATTTCTAAGCCAATGGAATGACCAATATAGCTGCCCCGGCTATTTCCTGTACCCATAAAATTTTCAAGCAGGCCCTGTTCTTTTGCTAATTGTTCGGCAAATAAATAGAGTTCTTCTCCCGTTACATCAGGTCTTATTTTATCAATTACACTTAAATGCAGCTCCACTAACCTATTCCATAAATCCATTTGTTTATCAGATGGTTTCCCTAAACAATAAGTACGAGCCATATCGGCATGATAACCTTCCTTGCAAATGCCATAGTCAACTACAACAAGATCCCCATTTTCAATTTTCCGTTTAGAGGCACCCCATGGTAAGCTTTCGCTCATGCCAACCCCTGTTACTGTCATCGCATGCCCAGAAACTTCCCAGGCATTTGGACCCGATGTCACGATGCCGCCGCCAGGCAAGCATCCATCCCAGCGTCGAAACCAAACCACTCCGTCCCCGCCATTTTTCCTTGCCGCATACTCCATACTGGCTGCCAGCTCATATTCGGTAATACCTGTTTTTAATGTTGATAAGATTGCCTTGTGGCCTTGCTTCCATAAATCAATAGAGTTTCTAATGCTCTCAACCTCAAAGGAATCCTTGATAAGCCTTTGCTGCATTATGATCTTCGATATATTGATAAATTCATATCCGTTTAAATTCTTTTGCAAACTTAAACCGATATTCGTTGGCAATACATCGGTTTGCACTCCTAGCTTACTACCTATTGGAGGCATACTATTTAACTCACCCAACATGGAAATCATATCTTTAAAACTATTTGCTTCAAATGTTTGGTCAATCCATGTGGCCTTTTTGGTCATTTCATGTGCTCTTCTTGTAAAAAGAATCGGATTTCCTTCATCTGAAATCCATAGATTTGTGGGCTGTGCAGTTCCTGCATAATAAAAAAGATCTCTCGGATTCATAATAAGGGCAGCAGCCACATTATGAAATTTTAATTTCCCTTGAAGTTCTTTCACTCGATTTTGATAGAGAAGCTTATTTGAATTCAAAGTTGTCACCATAACTACATCCTTTCCATGTGTGTTTGTCTGACAAACAAAAAAATAGGTAAGAGATTTAACTCCTCCTTTTTATCATTCTATTCATAATTATTTCATTTTTCAATCAATTATACCATCTATGTTCTTACAGTAAATATACCAATAAAATTTCTTTAAAAGAAAAGGCATCACATTCTTTCAGAAAGTTTTCTTTCCGAAAAATTGTGATGCCTTTTCAACTGGGATGTTTTGTTACTCCATATTCCTACATAAATTAGCCATTTCAATAGCGGAAACAGCTGCATCCCAGCCTTTATTTCCTGCCTTTGTTCCAGCTCGTTCGATTGCCTGTTCGATGGATTCAGTTGTCAGCACTCCGAAACTAATAGGAATCCCGCTAGCTAACGCTGTTGCAGAAACGCCTTTGGCTGCTTCGTTACAAACATAGTCAAAATGAGGTGTTGAGCCTCTGATGACTGTTCCAAGCGTAATGACCGCATCATACTTTTTACTATTTGCCATTTTTTGCGCGATTAGCGGTATTTCGAACGCACCCGGTACCCAGGCGATATCCACGTCGGCGTCATTTACGCCATGTCTTTTAAGAGCATCCTGTGCACCGCCCAATAACTTACTGGTAATAAATTCGTTAAACCTGCCAACAACAATTCCAACTTTTAATCCTGTGCCAACTAAATTTCCTTCAAAAATATTTCCCATGTTGATCACTCCATCCGCTTAATTTTGCGTGTTCATTTTCTAATATTGTAACAAATGCCCTAGTTTGTCGTGTTTCGTTTTTAAATAATTGGCATTTTCCTTACGCATTTCCATTTGCAGAGGCACCCGTTCGACTACCTCCAGATCATACCCTTTTAAGCCTTTTATTTTTCTGGGATTATTTGTTAATAACATCATTTTTTTAATCCCTAAGTCCTTCAAAATTTGTGCACCGATGCCATATTCTCTTAAATCAGCGCCAAAGCCAAGTTTTTCATTGGCTTCAACGGTATCGTAGCCTTCTTCTTGCAGTTTATATGCCCTTAATTTATTGAGCAGCCCAATGCCGCGTCCTTCCTGGCGCATATATAACAGAACTCCATTTTCGGCTTGATTGATTTGATTTAATGCGGCATGCAGCTGTGGTCCGCAATCACATCGGTATGATCCGAATACATCACCAGTCAGACATTCTGAGTGAACTCTGACTAAGACTGGAGTTTCAGGATTAATCTTCCCCTTTACTAATGCCACATGCTCTTTCCCATCAACTAGGTTCGAATATCCGACCGCCTTAAACGTGCCGAATTCTGTAGGTAAATCGATTTCTACTTCACGTTTAATCAGGTTTTCTGTTTTGTTCCGATATTCAATCAAGTCTTTAATGGTAATCATTTTAATGTTGAGTTCGTCGGCAATTTTTCGCAGCTGTGGGACCCGTGCCATTGTTCCGTCCTCATTCATAATTTCACAAATAACACCGGCCGGTTTGGCATCGCATAATCTGGCAAGGTCCACAGCGGCTTCTGTATGCCCTGTTCTTCTTAGGACCCCGCCCTTTTTGGCAACGAGCGGAAATACATGTCCGGGCCGTTTGAAATCTGCCGCTTTTGACTCCGGATCCAGTAAACTTAAAATCGTTGCTGACCGTTCAAATGCAGAAATCCCTGTGGTTGAAAATTTATGGTCAATCGTGACGGTAAACGCTGTCCCATGAGAATCCGTGTTATTCGAAACCATCGGCATTAAATCTAACTTTTGCGCTAATTCTTCTTCAATCGGAACACATACTAGTCCTCTGCCATGTGTCACCATTAAATTAATCACTTCCGGGGTAGTCTTTTCAGCTAGAGCGATAAAATCCCCTTCATTTTCGCGATCCTCGTCATCGCAAACAATAACCACCTTACCATCCTTTAAATCATTCAAGGCATCATCAATGGTATCAAACACCGCTATCACTCCTTTTTATTGGTTTATTTGCCAGTAACCCGCATTAATAAAATCCATTGTCTTCTAAAAATTTTTCCGTTATTCCAGATTTTCTTTTTTGCTGCGATTCACCTGTAAGGTTGTTGATAAAATGACCTACATATTTTCCAATCATATCGCATTCCAAGTTAACGATATCCCCTGAACCCTTTTTCCCCAATATCGTTTCCGACATGGTGTGTGGGATTAAAGAGATAGTAAAGCTATTCTCTGTTACTTCGAAAACAGTCAGGCTTGTCCCATCTACCGTAACGGATCCCTTCAAAATGACATATCGTAAAATTTCAGGAACCGCCTCAATTTCGTAATAAACCGCATTTTCCAATGCCTGTTTCCGTTTAATGATTCCTGTTCCATCAATATGTCCTGAAACAAAGTGACCGCCAAATCTCCCGCCAGCTGCCATCGCTCTTTCTAAATTAACCTGTGACCCCCGTTTAACAGTTTGCAAACTGGATGCTTTAACGGTTTCAGGCATCACATCAACAGTGAAGTGCTTAGCCGAAAAAGAAGTAACCGTCAGGCAAACCCCATTAACGGCAATACTGTCTCCTAGATGAACATCTTTAAGAATCTTTTTCGCTTCAATGGTGAGAACAAACGATGCCCCAGTCCGCTGGATATTCGAGAGCACGCCAATTTCTTCAATGATCCCGGTAAACATAATAGTTTTTTCTCTCCTTTAAAAAGGAATAATAAAGACCCTAAAGAAATCGTCTCTTTAGGGTCTTAAAAAATGGCAATAGGAAATAGAGGCTTAAAGATAGATATTTTTCGCCCTACCCTTAATCCTTGTATTCCTTCTCCCATCCAGACTTTAACTGTCGGCCCTGGAGTTTCACCAGATCCACCGTTTACCATACATGTTAAACGGGTCACGGACTAAGAAGCAAAAGCTTCATCACCGCCGGTTAGGAATTTCACCTGACCCCGAAGGAAATTATTAAATATATGATTACATCTTAGTACAATTCTTCTTAACAGTAAAGAAAACTGCATTTATTTGATTTTGTTCACATTTCATATTACCTATTCCTATTATTTATAGGTTTTAACAGGTACATAAATTTCAAAATGAAGATCGTCTAAGCCATTTTGCAGTTTATGCTCTTCCTTAAAAATTTCCAAACATAATGCATAATGATCCCGTTCATAACCATACTCCTCCATCCAGGCAAACAATCGGTTGTACGTTTCCAACACATTCTCAAGACTGCCTTTATGAACCGTGTTAACATAGTTTTTACCAGGAATCGTAAAACCAATCATACCTTCCGGGATCTCGTCAAGTTTTTCAACAGGCTTTGTTACGTAATACGTGAATTCTGTTTCCCTGCTATGAAATGGAGCGATTAAGAAAGGTTCCCTCGTCTGATGTGAAACCTCATTCAGACGTTCCCTCATTTTAGTAAAAAGCTCTGGAATCGTGCTCATTTCCGAGTATGTACCGTTCCACGAAATACCGACCACTTTTGTTTCTTCTCTTTTTATCACTTGGATACCCAAGCAAATCCCCCCTTTAATACAATCATATTTCTATTATTCTAATAATATCCCTTAAATTCCTGCTAATAAAATTCGACTAAATTTTTATTCTTCAATAGTTTTATACTGTAAAAAAAAGGCAATCTTACGTTTAGTATACCTATCTTACGTTATTTTAAAATACTTTGCTGCACATCAAAGACATTCCATAAGAAGGTTGCAAAAATAGCGGAAAAAACCCAAGCCAGCAGCGGATACTTATAATGGACAGCCAGTACAGAAAACATAACAAAACTAAATAAAGCGGATCAGCCCAAATTCCATCCATGTTTATGGACCAATGCCCCTAATTTTAAATCAGAAAATTCATTTATTGTATAGATCATCGTCCAAAAGAAAATATGCAGGATTTTTTTCCACATGTCCTTCGGCATATGCCCAAGAAAAATGCTAATTGTAACAGGATATTTAATTAACATAATCAGGATGGCAATATGAGTATGTTTAGCCCATTTTGTATCACTGCCAATTGGAACATACTCCCACATACTGTGCTTAAAAAACATAAATTGATAAACAAGATCCCCTACCATTAAGAATAAGAAAGTTGGATAATAGGCTTTCCAATTTTTCCAATCCCCCCATTTTATTGCTAAAATGATAAAAACCGCGCCGTAGACAACATTCAGACTCACTTGCAGGCTCCTTCACATCCTTCTTACCTGTATTTTTTCCAATTAATTGTAAATTTATTACAAATTTAAGAAAAACCAATAGACCGTTTGATATTCTCAAACGGCCGTAAACAATCTTATTTCACTTTTTGTGGCAATGCCAAATTCAAACCTTTGGCTACTCGCTCGCCATATTCCGGGTCTGCTTTGTAGAAATGCTGAATTTGACGCAGCTTAATATCCTCCCGTTCAACCGGCTTCATTGCTCCAACGATTGTCTCTACCAATCGAGACCTTTCTTCCTCTGTCATTAGACGGTATAGGTCGCCCGCTTGTGTGTAATGATCGTGTTGGTCATATGAAACCTGCTCTGCAACACCTGTAACCTGAAAGGCAGTTTGTTTATGTTCAGGTGCTTCTTTCGGACCGCCAAAGCTGTTTGGTTCATAGTAAACCGAACCGCCGCCATTATTGTCAGAACGCATCGCGCCGTCACGTTGATAATTATTCACTTCAACCTTTGGACGGTTAATCGGGAGCTGGTTATGATTCGTGCCTACACGGTAACGGTGGGCATCGGCATAAGCAAAAATACGACCTTGAAGCATCTTATCCGGTGATGCTTCGACCCCAGGTACCATTGTACCAGGTGAGAAGGTTGCCTGCTCGACCTCAGCAAAATAGTTTTCAGGGTTGCGGTTAAGCACCATTCGGCCTATCTCGATTAATGGGTAATCCTTATGCGACCAGACCTTTGTGACATCAAATGGATCAAAACGATACGTTTCAGCATCTTCGAATGGCATAATTTGCACATGAAGCTTCCATGCCGGAAAATCTCCATTCTCGATGGCATTAAATAAATCTTCTGTATGATAATCAGGATTATCACCTGCTAATTTAGCAGCAACATCAGGTGACATATTTTTGACACCTTGTTCAGCTTTAAAATGATACTTCACCCAAACAGTTTCCCCATTTTCATTTACCCATTTAAATGTATGACTGCCGTAGCCGTTCATATGCCGAAGTGTTGCCGGAAGGCCGCGATCACCCATTAAATAAGTAACTTGATGCAAGGATTCAGGCGATAGTGACCAGAAATCCCAAACAGCAGTTGGATTCTTTAAATGTGTTTTTGGATCCCGTTTTTGAGTATGAATAAAATCAGGGAACTTTATCGCATCACGAATAAAGAATATTGGTGTGTTGTTACCTACTAAATCGTAGTTCCCTTCTTCCGTATAGAACTTTACCGCAAAGCCGCGTGGGTCACGGACGGTATCTGCCGATCCAAGTTCCCCTGCAACCGTTGAGAAGCGAATAAACATTGGAGTGCGTTTACCAACGCCATTAAACAATTTTGCCTTTGTATATTGTGACATATCATTCGTCACTTCGAAATATCCATGTGCACCGGCACCTTTTGCGTGCACGACCCGCTCCGGCACACGCTCACGATTAAAGTGCGCCAATTTTTCTAATAAATGAACATCTTGGATTAAGGTTGGGCCCCTTGACCCCGCTGTCATTGAATTTTGATTATCACCAACTGGGGCTCCGTTTCCTGTTGTTAAATGTTTGTTGATATTACTCATTTCATCACCTCGTAAACTATTTTTAAAACTTCAACTAAATTATAATATAAATCTCATTAAAATCAATATTAAATTATAATAATTTTAATTTAATATTGATTGTTAACTGAATAACCTGTACCCACTATTACATAGGTATAAAAAAAGAAAGGACGATATTCCTAAAATCAGAAATAACGTCCTAAAAATTTTTGAGCATAAAAAAAACAAACTCCTGAACGGAGTCTGTTTTAATTGGCAGGTCTTATGATTTGCGAACGTTTACCGCTTGTGGTCCACGTTGTCCATTTTCAATTTCAAACGTAACCTCTTGACCTTCATCCAGGGTTTTATATCCTTCGCCTTGAATCGCTGAGAAATGAACGAATACGTCATCTCCACCTTCGCGCTCAAATGAATCCAAACCCTTTTTCACCGTTAAACCATTTTACTTTACCATGTTCCATTTCTTTGTAGCCTCCTAGCATGTAACAATTACATGATTTTGCAAAATATACTTGCCCAATTATTTTTGCCAATATGATTCAAGCATATACTAAATTTATTTCTTAAAATTTATATTTCTTTAAAATACCTTCTTCATAGCACCCATTTATGGATGGCTTGTGCCACCCCATCCTCTTCATTTGTGGCCGTTATCCAATCTGCCGCCTCCTTCACAACATCTTGGGCATTTCCCATGGCAACACCAAGACCTGCCTCTTTAATCATCATTAAATCGTTCCTGCTGTCGCCAACGGCCATCACATTTTTCATCTCGATTCCAAGACGGCTGCAGACAATGCTCAGCCCTTTTGCTTTATGAATACCCAGCGGATTTACTTCAATATTGTTCAACGTCGAATTACTGAGCTCGAATTCGCCCCTTGCCTCAAGCTCCTTTGTGATGAGTTCGCGGGTTGCATCATCATCGATATTAAATCCAAATTTTAACCATTCAAGTTTATGGATATCTTCCGGCATTTCATCATGAAAGTTTCGCTCTGTACTAATGGCCCAAAACTTTGTTTTATGCTGTTTGGTTAGCTCCCACATCCACTCGATTAATTCCGATTTCACTAAATTCCTCTCGACTATTTCACGTTTTTCATCCCAGATTTCACTGCCATTTACCGTTACTAAATATGATGTCAGCTCCAATGCATCGGCATGTTCCCGGCTGGTCGTTAATGAACGGCCCGTACTAAGAACGACAAATACTCCTTTTTCCTGGGCAGCTTTGATTGCCTGGCGATTCGCTTCAGAGATCTGTCCTTTGTTATTTAATAATGTTCCATCCATATCAAGGGCGACTAATTTGATGTCATAATCATTTTTGAAATTCTCCATATGTAAAAAATATCTCCTTTCACTTGATCACTTATCATAGCGTACACTTTTGAATACCGTTTTTCAAAGATATCAACTTTCATTTCAGTTTACATAATATTTTTATAGGTAATAAAAAAAGGACCTGCACCAGGCAGAATCCTTTCAAAACCATTATTGCTGCTGAAATTGAACACGGTGAAGGTTGGCAAAAATACCGCCTTGTTCGATTAATTCATCATGACGGCCTTCTTCTGCAATTCCTTGCTCTGTGACGACGACAATCCGATCAGCATTACGGATAGTCGCCAGCCTATGGGCGATGATCAGTGTCGTTCTGTTTTGCGCCAGCTCTGCCAACGCTTCTTGAATGACCATCTCCGTTTCCGTATCAAGAGCGGATGTTGCTTCGTCTAAGATTAAAATGGGTGGATTCTTTAAGAACATTCGGGCGATAGCAATCCTCTGTTTTTGACCGCCGGAGAGCTTTAAGCCGCGCTCCCCAATTTGGGTATCATAGCCGTCCGGCAAGGATGCAATAAATTTTTCGAGGTGTGCTCGTCTGGCAGCATTCGCAATTTCCTCATCTGTTGCATGCTGTTTTCCATAAGCGATATTTTCACGAAGTGTTCCGGTAAATAAAAACACATCCTGCTGCACAATCCCAATTTGTGAACGTAATGATTTTTTCGTAATATTCCGGATATCAAGTCCATCGATCGTTATCGCACCCTCATTCACATCATAAAATCTCGGAATCAAGGAGCAAATCGTTGTTTTTCCTGCACCGGATGGCCCGACAAATGCCACTGTCTCACCAGAACGAATATCCAAATTAATCTTTTCCAAGACCGATTTATGCCTGTCGTAACAAAATGAGACTTCATTGAAAACGATATTACCCTTCAGGGATGCCACTTCAATCGCATCCTCTGTATCCTTTACCTCCGGCTCATTGTCAATCATCTCTATGAAACGCTTGAATCCAGCCATACCTTTTGGATACAGCTCCATAATCGCGCTGATTTTATCGATTGGTTTAAAGAGGACATTGACATAGAGAATAAATCCAACTAATTCACCATATGACAGTTGCCCGGAAAAACTTAAGAATGCACCATAAACAAGTACAATAATTGTAATCAATCTTGTCATCATATAGATCCCCGACAGACTGTAGGACATCACACGATAGCCGCCAAGCTTCGCACCGCGGTATTTTCGATTATTCTTTTTAAATCTAGCAATCTCAAACTCTTCATTTGTAAACGATTGAACCACACGGCTTCCTGAGACGCTATCCTCAACACGTGCGTTTACGTCTGCGATGCTTGAATACATTTGACTCCACGCCTTGTTCATTTTTAAATTACATACAACCACAAGCAGCATTAAAAATGGCAGAATGATAATAGCGACAAGCGATAGTTTTACATTGATTGTCAACATAATCCAAAATGCGCCGATAAAAGTCATAATTGCGATAAAGACATCCTCTGGTCCGTGGTGGGCGAGTTCACCGAGGTCAAAGAGATCATTCGTTATTCTACTCATGATATGGCCGGTTTTCGTATTGTCAAAAAAACGAAACGATTGCTTCTGGACATGCTCGAATAATTCTTGACGCATATCCGTTTCAATATTAATCCCGAGTTTATGGCCCCAATAATTTACAATAAATTGTAAAAAGGTACTTAATAAGTAAACAAGAAATAGTCCAATACTGACAGTGACAATCGCTTTCCAATCTCCCCCAGGAAGTAAATCATCAATAAACCAGCTAACAGCAAGCGGAAATGCTAATTCAAGAACAGCAACGACCACTGCGCTGGAAAAATCTAAAATGAACAGCTTTTTATGCGGGCGATAATAAGAAAAGAAACGCCGAATCATATGTAATCTCCTTTTTTCTAAGATAGCAGTAATAGGATTATATGAAAAATATGTGAACAATTTCAAGTATTTTGAAAATATATAAGATAAAAAAACACTTGCTCGCTGCAAGTGCATGATCTTTTAAAAGATATGAGATATTTGCGCTTTTCTCAATGATGGTGATGTCCGCCTTTTGATGGATTAATGATCAGCCATTCCTCTTTTGGGACATGGAAAAATTGAATCCAGACATCTTCAAGATATTCATTATTTTTCTCAATAATAAAGTCAATTTCCTTATCAGATGTAACCACTGCGTCTTTATCTGTCGGAGTATCAAGCTTCAAGTCATAGTGTGCATGATCTCCGTGAATGCTTGTAACATAAATACGGAACAGTTTTCCTTGCGCTTCTTCTTGTTCCAGCATTTTTTTCAATGCTTTTGCAGCATTTCGATTAAGTTTAACCTTCATTTTGCCTCTCCTCTGCATATGTATTCCGTAATATTATCCCACGATTATGCAATAATAGACAGTTTTAAACAGACAAAACCAGAAATGTCACAATTTGTCCTTTTTTACTTAGGATTATTTTTTCTTTTTGTTTTAACCAATTGGTAGCCGATAAAGGCGACATAAAGCGGGATGGCGACGTATATGAAATATGGAAATCGATATTGTTCTTTTTTAAAGACAATGTATATGGCATATCCTAAAAATAATGTAATGATAATTCCATATTTCGGCAAAGGAATATCCTTAAGACTTGGGATCTTGATCGTACTAACCATCAAATAGCAAAGTGCAAAGAAGGCAATGACAAAGATGAAATCGGGCATTTTGCCATGAAACAATGTTAGAAGTGTTAACAAACCTCCTGCAGCTGTAATGGGTACACCAGTAAAATATTTTAATGAAGATTTCACAGCATTTATATTAAATCTTGCCAAGCGATAGGCCCCGAATAATGGAAAAAGTCCAGCTACCGCCATCCCGACTTTTCCAAATGAAGCAAAATAGGAATAATAGGCCATCATCGCAGGGGCGACCCCAAAGGTTACGATATCCGCTAAAGAATCCAATTCTTTCCCCAATTCGCTTTCCACACGGAGCATTCTGGCAATACGGCCATCCATGCTGTCGAGCATCATGCCAATTAAAATCAGAATAGCAGCGTTTTTGTAATCCCCCTGCGCCGAATACATCACGGATAAAAAGCCAAAAAATAGATTTGCAAGAGTAAAAAGGTTAGGAATACTGTTTCTAATAATATGTATCACTCCAAAAATTAAAATAAAAAAATATTACGCTACATCTTTTGAACGTTTATGTTTCTTATTATACTGCTTTTCTTTATAAATTTGGAAAGACAAAATTGCGGTGGTAATCCAAAAGCCGCTGGCAAAATATCCTCCGATAATGTCGCTTGGATAATGGACACCTAGGTAAATTCGGCTGATCCCAATCGCTAAAATCATCACGATACTTCCGAAAATTAAAACACCTCTTCCCCATTTGCTGGTAATATGACGCCATAGAAGGAAAGAAAGAATGGAATAAACAGTAAAAGCATTCATCGCGTGACCACTCGGGAAACTGTAGCCGCCAATCTCAATTAAACGATGAAAATCGGGCCGCATTCTATGAAAGAAATGCTTCAAAATTCCGTTTAATACGGCAGAACCCAAAACAGCAGCAGTAAATAAGATTAATTCCGATCGATGGCGCAAGACCTTATAAAGAAAAAATAATATAAAAAGGCCGAGTATAACAGTAAACTGACCAGAACCAATAAAGGTAAAAAATTTCATAAACAGGGTGAGGTTAGTAGATTCCATTCCTTGAATATGGTCAATAACGGTCCGGTCAAAATGAACAATCTTTTGGTCAGTAATAAAAAGGGATACTAACCCAAAACCAATAATAGAGATAAAACTGATGAAGAAGGCAATAATTAAATGGAATTTTAAATTCATTTTGACATCCTTTCCCAGAAATAAAGAATAAGCATATCTTTAATATCTCATTTACCATCATTACTATGACATTTAAAAAATTTAACACTTTCTTACAGGATAAAGGAAAACTCGCCATTTGGCGAGTCCTCTAGGAAACATTTACTTTTTTCGTTGATTTATCTGTCTTATCTTTTGAGAAAAACCAGCCACCTGCCGCTATTCCAACAAGGACAAGGTAAAAACTAAACTTCCATTCGGTCGAATGAGCAAATTCCTCACTCAGAATTCCAAGAGCTGGGTGTGAAAGGGTATAAACAGCAAGCTTCACACCGACCCAGCCAACAATTGCAAAGGCAGCAATTTCTAGCCCAGGTCTTCTTTCCAGCAGTTTCACAAACTGATTTGCCGCAAATCGCATGATAATTAATCCAATAATACCACCGGCGAAGATTACTAAGAATTTACCGCCATCAAGACCACCAATATTCGGAAGCTTCGTGTCCGGAAGAACAACCGCCATTGCAACGGCAGCAAGGATTGAGTCCACGGCAAAGGCAATATCAGCTAGTTCCACTTTAAAAACCGTCGTCCAAAAGCCGCCAGCTTTACGTCCTTCTTTTTCGTCTTTTTCCTCTGCCTTCCCTTTTATAACCTTACGGAAAATATGATTACCCGCCATGAATAATAAATAAAGTGCACCAATTGCTTGAACCTGCCATACATCAACGAGAAACGAAATCGCGAACAATGAGGCAAAACGGAAGATAAAGGCACCGGCAAGACCATAAAACAACGCCTTTTTCCGTTCCTCTTCAGGTAAATGTTTCACCATAATCGCCAGCACCAAGGCGTTATCCGCTGCCAACAAACCTTCCAACGCTACTAAAATCAATAAAACCCATCCGTATTCCAGTAAAAGAGTAAAATCCATTAACCATTCCCCCAATTAAATGTCAGTTTTTTCAACAAATACTCCCTAATTCCATAAAAAAGGCCCTTACTGTTCACAGCAAAGGTCAAAAAATGCATACAAAAAGACCTTTACAGTAAAGTAAAGGTCTTGCTAACAACGTCCATGTTGCCAATAAAGCCGGAGAATACCATTCTCGAAATGACGACTTTATTGTAGCAGCTACTCCCCTTTAAAAAGGAAATATTTAATTACTAATACTATATTATACTTTTAATCAGATGTCAATGTTAGTTTGACAGATTTAATTCATATACCTCGGAATATTTCTTCTCAAGGTACTCGACCAGATAATCCGCGTTTAATTCTTCACCCGTTACCTTAACAATTAATTCGTTCGGTGTATAAAGCTTTCCATATTGATGGATCTTATCCTTTAACCATGTTTGAATCAGATTAAACTGACCATTTTCAATGTGATGATAGAAATCAGGCAGTTCCTGTTGAATGGTGCGAAGAATTTGGGCTGCATATAGATTTCCTAATGAATAAGACGGAAAATAACCGATGCCGCCAAAGGACCAGTGTACATCTTGAAGCACCCCTTCTGTATCTGTACTTGGTGTAACTCCAAGATAGTCCTGCATTTTCTGGTTCCAAATCGCCGGTAAATCTTTTGCCTCAATCTCACCGCCGATTAAGGCTTTTTCAATTTCATATCGAAGCATGATGTGCAGGTTGTAAGTTAATTCGTCTGCCTCAACACGAATAAACGATGGCTCTACTGTATTTACCGCGCGATAAAACTCCTCAACGGACATATGGGATAATTGTGCCGGGAAATATTCTTGAAGCTTAGGGAAAAAGAACTTCCAGAACTCCTTACTCCGGCCAACCATGTTTTCTAAAAACCGCGATTGGGATTCATGGATTCCAAATGAAGTACCGCTCTGAAGAACTGATTCTTCAAACACCGGATTCACTTGCTGCTCATAAATACCATGTCCCGCTTCATGAATGGTGCCAAATAGAGCCGAACGAACATTTTTTTCTAAATATCTGGTCGTTAAGCGAACATCTCCAATGTTCACTGTTTGGGCAAATGGATGAACGGTTTCATCCAGGCGACCTGCTTCTAGATCAAAGCCAATGATTGGCAGAATAAAGCGATTAAATTCCTTTTGTTTGTCAATGTCAAATGATTGTTCAAACACATTTGCCATTGTTGGCTTGCCGTGTTTCTTAATTCGTTCCAATAAATTTACACTGGATTCTCTTAGTTTAGCAAATAACGGATCTAGGATTTTCACTGTTAATCCCGGCTCAAATTCATCAAGCAATGCATCATATGGATGCTCTTCATAGCCATAAATTTCAGCAAATTTTCGTTTGAATTCAATAATTTTCTCTAAAGAAGGCAGGTAACGGGCAAAGTCATTGGTTTCCCTTGCCTCTTCCCAGGCATCATTCGCTTGCGCGGTAAGGATACTGTATTCCTGAAAAAGGTCTGCCGGAATACTTTTTGATTTCCGGTAATAATCATGGTACTCCCTTACCCTTGCCTTCGTCACTTCATCTAATTTTGCCCTAACCCCTTCAGAAGTAAGCGTTTCCAATAATTTACCCATTTCTGTAGATACTGACAGCTTGAATACTTCGGTGCGTAACGTCCCAGTTGCTTTAGCGAAAACACTTCTGCCTTTCTTCGGGGCCATAACCTTTTGATCCCAATCCGCTAACCCAATAATACTTGAAAAATGAGTAATTTTTTCATCTAACGCTTTAAAGTCCTCTAATGCTTTCTGAAATGTTGGATCAGCTACTTTCTGTTCCATATGTAGACCCCCTAATATTCTATTTTCTAAGGATGCAACCAATAACATCCCCATCCATTATAAATGAAAAATATAAATATGGGAAAAATTTATAATATTCTTATTTTACATATCAACACTTCTATCATAACTTCTGTATAAATTTTACATTCGAAAGGGAAAAATACTATTTGGTAAGTAAAACAACGTACTGAAATAAATGATACATACTGGGACTAAACAATAGTTAGGAGGATTTCGGATTATGCTAGACAACCTATGGAAATCAGTTGGAAAGCCGGAACAAAGACTGGATGCAGTCGAAAAAGCATCTGGGGCAATCAGATACATTGGAGATTTTTCTATTCCTGGCTTAGTTCATGCAAAATTGGTGACAAGCACACATGCCCACGCAAAAATTAACGGGATTAATGTGACTGAAGCATGGAAGGTGCCGGGGGTTCGCGCTATTGTTACCGGAGAAATGTTCCCGTTTCATATCGGTCCCATTCTTGCAGACCGTCCCCCATTGGCATTTGAAAAAGTACGTTATTACGGTGAGCCCATTGCCATTGTTGTCGCAGACCATGAACACCAGGCAAAAAAGGCTGTACAGCTGGTAAAGGTCGATTATGAACCCTTGCCTATTGTTCGTTCTGTTCAGGAAGCATTTAAAACCGGAGCGCCATTAGTCCACGAAAATTCCGGTCAGTATATGAAAATTATTAGCAATGTCTATCCTGTCCAGGGAACGAATATTGGCAGTCATATTAAAATTCGCAAAGGGGATTTCATTAAGACATGGGAACATTGTGATACCAAAATAAAAGCTTCCTATTCTTTTAATTTATCCGATCACGCAGCACTGGAGACCCGCAGTACCAGAGTTGAGATAAACCCTGCTGGCAAGGTGGTTGTTCATTCCAACACGCAGTCCCCCTTTACAATAAAAAAGGTGTTGAATCAATTTTTTAATATCGATGTGGGAAATATCATCGTTCATGTACCGTTAATTGGCGGTGCGTTTGGCGGGAAAGGAACGGTTCAGTTAGAACCGCTTGCCTATTTAGCATCAAAAGCAGTCGGTGGAAAAATGGTGAAATTGGAATATGATCGGGAAGAGGATTTGATCACAGCGCCTTGCCACATTGGACTTGATGCCACCATTTCTCTTGGCACAGATGCAAATGGGAGGCTTATAGCTGGTCAATATACTTTCCTGATTGATTCCGGGGCCTACACGGATCAAGCTGCCGGTATTACAAGGGCGATGGCCATTGATTGTACAGGTCCTTATGATATTCCAAATGTTTGGTGTGATTCTTATTGCATGTATACCAATCATCCTTTTGCTACCTCTTTCCGGGGATATGCGCACCCGGAACTCACCTTTGCGGTCGAGCGAACCATGGATCAACTAGCTCAAAAATTAAACATGGATCCAATTGAACTGCGAAAAATAAATGCGATTAAACCGGGAAACACCTCACCGACGCAGACAGTCTTAAACACAAATAACATCGGTGATGTGGAGAAATGCATCGAACGCGCCAAAGAGCTAATCCAGTGGGACGAAGGACAGCGGATTGAAGTCTCGAGAAATAAAATTAAAGCCAAGGGAATAAGTACGTTTTGGAAAACATCAACCACATCTACTAATGCACAATCTGGCGCCGTTCTTAAATTTGAGGCAGATGGCAGTATAAATTTGAACTGTGCGGCAATTGAGTTAGGTCAAGGAACGAAAACCATTTTAGCCCAACTAGTTGCAGAAAGGTTAAAAATGGATATTAAAAAAATCCATGTCACAATGGAGATAAATACCCAATACGACCCACACCAATGGCGGACGGTTGCCAGCAGTACCACGTACTTGGCAGGGAGAGCGGTGATGGCTGCAGCCGATGATGCTATTTCGCAACTAAAGCGAACGGCTTCCATCGCACTGCAGTGTTCGATGGAGGATTTAGAGGTTGGCGGCGGCCGTGTTTACCTTAAACCAAGTCCTGAATATGGCATAAAAATTGAAGACATTGCCTTAGGCTATAAATACCCAAATGGCCATGCTGTAGAAGGACAAGTTGTCGGACACGGAAAATATATTCAGCGCCATTTAACCCCGATGGACAAAGAAACAGGATTTGGAAAGCCCGGGCCATGGTGGTCTGTCGGAACCCAAGCAGTCGAAATAGAATATGACACTCATGATTTTACGTACAAAATTTTAAAAGCCATAACAGTTCTTGACGGCGGTACCATCATTAACCCGGCAACCGCCACCCAGCAAATGCGGGGCGGCATGTATCTTGGACTGAGCTTTGCAAGCAGGGAATCGTTTATTTTTGATAAGGAGGCTAGAGTCCTCAATCCCCAATTAAGAACCTATCAGATGATGAGGTTTGGAGAACAGCCAATAGAATATTTGGTAGACTTTATAGAATCACCTGCAGCTGACGGACCATACGGTGCAAGGGGCATTGGTGAATATGGTGTGATTGGCATGGCAGGGGCACTGGCAAATAGTCTCTCTACTGCTGCACAGGTAGATTTAAACCGTTTGCCGCTGTTACCGGAATTAATATGGAGGACACGGAAGGAGCTTGGAAATGATCCCGTTTGACTTTGAATACTATAAACCAGACACAATTTCAGAAGCGGTTAACACATTCCATGACCTTCAAAATCAAGGAAAACTAGTTATTTATTATAGCGGCGGTACTGAATTTATTACTTTTTCTCGCATCAATCAATTGAAAGCAGATGCTGTGATTGATCTAAAAGGAATTGCCGATTGTCATGTATTGGAATTTCAAGGGGATCAACTGGTTATCGGCTCTGCTGTTTCTCTAAACCAAATTTCTGAGTCTAATTTATTTCCTTTGCTTGGGAAAACCGTTAAAAAAGTTGCTGACCATACATCGAGGAACAAGATCACACTTGGGGGAAATTTGAATAGCCAGTTAATCTATCGTGAAGGCATTTTACCACTTCTATTATCAGATGCCAAAGTAAAAATAGCGGGAATTGAAGGAGAATTGGTTCTCCCATTGGAAAATGTGTTTACTGAAGAATTAAAACTTGATGCCGGACAATTCCTAGTGCAAATAATAATTGATAAGAATTACACAGCACTTCCGTTTGTCAGCATCAAAAAAACCAAAATCTCTAAAGTTAGTTATCCCGTTGTTTCAATCGGAGCATTAGTGAAAGATCAACAAATTCGAGCCGCTTTCAGCGGTGTGTGTCAGTATCCATTTAGGTCAAAGCAAATGGAGGCAGCCTTAAATGAATCATCCCTCTCCAAAACCGAACGAATCGATAAGGCTGTTACACTAATTCCCTCTGAAATTATCGATGATATCCAGGCATCCAGGGAATATCGGGAATTTGTTTTAAAAAATGCCTTACTTGAAATATATGATAGTTTGGAGGCGGCACTCGCATGATATCAAATGGTACATCGAAAACAGTCGTTACACTGCATGTAAATGGAGAATCCAAAGAGATAATGATCCGGTCAGCTGACACTCTTTTACAAACACTGCGGGACCAGTTAGGTTTAACAGGCGCAAAGCGGGCATGTGAAAATGGGGACTGCGGGGCTTGTACCGTCTTAGTAAACGGAGAGCCGATGCATGCCTGTCTTTCTCTTGCGATTGAAACAATCGACCAGCCGGTTACAACGATTGAAAGCCTTATGGGTGCGGAAATCCAAAAAATATTTGTTGATAAATGGGCGATCCAGTGCGGCTTTTGTACCCCGGGTTTTATCTTAAATTGTCATGCCCTAGCAAATAAACACCCAAATGCTGATGATGAAGTCATTGAAGAATGGATGCAATCCAACCTATGCCGCTGTACCGGTTATCAAGAAATAAAAGATGCCGTGAAGGCGGTTCTCCAAGCGAAGGCTCAAGCCTAGGTTCCACGGAAAAACCCAGCTTCCGTTCGAAAGCTGGGTTGTCATCCTTTTACCCTTTTTTAAAGCTGTTATTCTCTTCGCTAAGTGATTCAATTAAACTTAGCGTTTGAGCAGCCTGCTCAATTTGCTGCTGAACTTGTTCCAATTGCTGCTGAGTAGCCGTTGTTGCTTGTGTCACAGCGATCCCTTGCAACTGGTTCAGCTGCTGAACAGCTTGTTGCAGCTGCTGTCCTGCTTGCTGCACCGCCTGAGGATTAGTCATCGAAGCATTTTGCTGAATTGTTTGCTCAGCCTGCTGCATCGTTTGTAAGGCTTGCTGCTTTTGGGTTTGAAATTGCTGTTCCATCATGGACTGATTTTCTTGAAGCTGCTGCTGTTTTTGTTGCATTTGCTGTTGTTGAAAGGTTTGTGACTGAGTTTGCTGCTTATTTTGCTTACTCATGGTATTCCCCCTTTTTGGGTTAGTTTTTATTCATTCAATCTTTTTTATCCAATAAATCATTATGAATGGAATAAAAGGAAGTGTAACCATTTGGAGCAACAGAAAAAGAAAAAATCCCATTTTCCTATTCGCTTAAATTTACTTTTTTTTAGCGTCTTTTTATTATTTTCTGTCCTGATCCTTCGTCTTGGGTTTGTTCAAATTGTATATGGGGAAAATTTCAAACGGGATTTAGATAGAAAAGAAGATATTACTGTTAGTAATCCAGTGCCTCGCGGAAAACTGTTCGACCGTCATTACCGAGTGATTGTCGATAATGTTCCGAAAAGTGCCATTACTTTCACCAACGAAGGATTTAGTCAAAAGGAAATGCTAGAAACAGCAGGAAAATTAGCCAATTTGATACATAAAAATACAGATAAGGTCACTGAACGATACAAGCAGGATTTCTGGTTAATAAAGAATCCGAGGCGGGCAGATGCCAAAATCACGATGAAAGAAAAAGACTTATATCATGCAAAGAAATTAACAGATAGAGAAATGTATAAATTGAAATTAGATCGCATCACAGGGGATGAGCTGAAAGAAATAACAGCCGATGAGCTTGAAATGTTGGCAATCTATCGGGAGTTTACGAGCGGGTATAAATTTACCTCGCAAATGGTAAAAAACGATGCCGTTTCCGAAAAAGAATTTGCTGTTGTTAGCGAAAATCTACAATCCCTTCCCGGGGTCGAAACGACTACCGATTGGGATCGTGCGTATCCTTTCGAAAATACCTTACGATCTGTGTTGGGAAACGTAACAAAATCCGGTGAAGGGCTACCTGCTGATCAATTAGATTATTTTTTAGCAAGGGGCTACAGCCGTAATGACCGTGTCGGTAAAAGTCAGTTAGAAATGCAATATGAGGATGTTTTGCACGGCACCAAATCAAAAGTGAAAAACATTACCGATAAAACGGGCAATGTAATCGAGACCCAATCTGTTTTAGCCGGAAAAAAAGGAAAAGATCTTGTCCTAACAATCAATATGGATTTACAAATGGCCGTTGATAAGATTCTTGAGGAGGAACTTTGGGCTGCGAAGAAATTGCCTGGGACAACGTTAACCGACCGTGCATATGTTGTCTTAATGGATCCTAGAACGGGAGAGGTACTGACAATGTCAGGGAAAAAGATCATCAAAGACAACGAAAGCGGAATGGTCCACATGATTGATGATGCCCTAGGAACGTTTACCACAACTTATAACGTTGGCTCTACGGTAAAAGGGGCGACGATTTTAACCGGTTATAAAACAGGAGCGATTACTGCGGGTACATTCTTCGATGATACCGGAATCAAGATTAAAGATACTCCGATAAAAAAATCTTACGCCTATTTGGGCAGGTTAAATGAAGTTGAAGCGATAAAGAAATCTTCCAATGTCTACATGTTCCATACAGCGATAAGAATCGGAAAAGGACATTATGAATATGACCAGCCATTAAATTTTACAAATAAGATGGCTTTTGAAACGATTCGGAATTCTTTCGCCTCATTCGGTCTAGGAACAAGAACCGGTATTGATTTACCAAATGAACAATCTGGATTTAAAGGGCCAAGCAAGCTCCCTGGGTATTTACTTGACCTTGTAATTGGCCAATATGATACCTATTCTGCCATGCAGCTGGCCCAATACGTTTCCACGATTGCTAATGGCGGCAACCGGATGCAGCCGCATGTGGTGAAAGAAATTCGTGAACCTGCCGAAGCGTCAAATGAACTTGGACCCGTACTACAAGAAATCAATCCAACTGTTCTAAATACAATAGATGTGAAAAAGGAATGGATGAATCGTGTCCAGACTGGCTTTACAAAGGTCATGCAAGAGCCCGGCGGTACGGCCTATAATTTCTTTCAAGGTGTTTCCTATTCACCTGCCGGTAAAACAGGAACTGCCGAAGCCTTTTATGATGGTCCCTTACGCAGTAATTATGGAAAGGTACCTCCTCCGGTTATGAACTTAAGCCTCGTTAGCTATGCGCCAAGCTCAAATCCGGAAGTGGCGATGGCCGTCTTAGTGCCTTGGGCTTACGAGGGAAAAGTTGACAACCGTGCTAGCCTTAAGATAGGGCGAAGGGTGCTGGACACATATTTCCAGAGCAAGAATAAATAAGAGAAGAATACGGTTTTTTAGTCGCAAAAAGAGAAAAACGCCAACTGGCGTTTTTCATTTCTTTTTTAACACGGATTTCACGGCCTGCTCGATTTCGATATAGCTTGTGCAGCGGCAAATATTGGATTCCAGCCACTCCTTAATGGTGCGGTCATCAGCATCCGGATGCTGCCCAATCAACGAGTGACAATTCATAATAAACCCTGGAGTGCAATAGCCGCATTGAAAAGCGAAATTCTCGACAAAGGCCTGCTGAATCGGTGTTTCATTCAGCCCCTCGATAGTAGTGACATTCTTCCCAACTGCCTCAACAGCAAGCATCAAACAAGATTTCATAGGCCTGCCATTGACGTTCACGGTGCAGGCTCCGCAGTCACCGTTTAAACAACCCGGTTTTGCTCCTGTCAGGCCAAGCTTCCCCCTTATTAGATATAAAAGGGTATCTGCAGACCTGACTGTTACCATCCTGCTTTCCCCATTTATCATTAATGTAATGGCATGTGTTTTCAACCCCCCGTTCCCCTCCTTTTTATACCCTGTCTAGAGCAGCCAATAGATCGGAAAACAAATTTCGTAATACAAAGAGACGGTATTCACTAGAACCCTCGACATCATCCAAAATCGGCTGCGGTAAAACGGAAATCGCCGCATCCACCCGTGCTTCCCACGATTGTCCTCTATTATTTAAGGCTTCCTCTACCCCTATCGAGCGGAATGGAAATGGACATAACCCGCTAATGGCAACACGAATCCTCCCTTCTATATTTACCGCCGCTATCGTAATCAATGGATAGCCGGTCTCCCATTGCTGGCGGCGTTTGACAGTGTAAAACGGGGCTCTAATAAACCGGTTCTCAGTCGCAATTTGAACCAGAAACTCGCCTTTTTCTAACCTCAATTCTTCTTGAAAAATATCATTAATGGGGACGATTTTTTTTCCATTAGGTCCGATGATTAAAACTTGGCTATCCGCCAATAAAAACGGAAGAACCGTTTCCCGGTAAAATATTCGCGCACAAATATTCCCGCCCAGCGTTATTTTTTCTCGTGCCGTATGATCGGCAACCTCACTCGCTGTTTTTGTTAATAATGGAAAAGGATTCGCCTCTTCAACCTTGGAGAGCGAAAGCGTACTGCCAAGAACTAGATGCTCCCCGCCCACCTGTATGACATTGAATTCGGCAATGTCTTTAATATCAATTACTGCTTCAGTAATGGCCAAATCAATCCTGCCAAGTGTGATTAATTCCGTTCCGCCTGAAAAAATAAACGGCTGTTTCCCCTGCTGGTCCAAATACTGAAATAATTCTACAGCCTCTTGAAGTGTTTCCGGCCGATAATAATCAAAATCAAAGGGAAGCATTACCTGCCCGCCTCCTTTGTTTTCCAAATTAACTCCGGAATCAACGGCAATTTATGCAGTGAAACACCTGCCGCTACAGATAAAGCATTACCAAGAGCACCAGGCATCCCCATCAGGCCATGCTCACCAACCCCGCGTGCCCCATAGGGTCCATCAATCTGTGGTGTTTCCACAAATCCAACCAAGTATTCGGGATTTTCCCCGTACCTTAGGGGTCGATAGGTCCGAAGCTGCGGATTCATTACCCGGCCAAGCTGATCAAAGTAAAAAGTTTCCCGGCCTGCGAAGGCAAGCCCCATGCCCATCGCACCCATGACCTGTCCGCGGGCTGCTTTTTCATTCATGACCCTTCCAATATCAACCACCGTACATGCTTTTATGAGCCGATAGGTGTAATCCCTTCGATCAAACTCAATCTCAACTCCATAGGCGGCGACCGTCCATTCCGGCCCAGGCTTACCTGCACCTGTTTCAGGGTCCAAATGGGTAAGCTGCCGTAAAATATAACTGCCCCTGCCAATAATTTGCTGACCAATCGTTTGCCCATTTGGATACTTGTATCCACTGGCAATTTCTTTAAAATGAAGTCCAATAGTTGGATCATCCCTTAAAAAAACACGGCTGCCGGCTACTTCCAAATCCTCTATAGGAGCCCTTAAGACACATGCCGCAATTTCTGTTAATTGCTGGATCACATCCTCTGCCGCTCTTAACACAGCCCTTCCACCCATAAACGTTCCTCTGCTGGCAACTGTCTTCCAATGCTCGGGTGTGGTTTGCGTATCGACTTCCATCCTCACATGGATGTTATCCACATCCATTTTTAATCGTTCCGCGAGAATCTGAGCAAGCACGGTTTTGGTTCCTGTGCCAATTTCAATGACACCGGACATTAAATTAATCGTTCCGTCCCGATTAAATGTCAGGATGACGCCGGAAGGGGCATCTGTGTCAATCGTTGACGTCTTCCAGCTGCAGCTGACTCCTTTTACCCGAACAAATCGCTTGTTCACTTCCTTAACTGGTCCCTCATTCCAATGAATGAGTTCCCTGACCTTTTCAATGCATTTCCTAAGATTTCCGACATTACTTTTATTTAAAGGAACTCTTGTCGGGGTCGTGTTTCCCGGCATAATGGCATTAATGTATCTGAGCTCAAGCGGATCGATATTTAATTTTTGTGCAAGAAGATCCATTGTCCGTTCGATTGCAAAGGAGAGCTCTGAATGACTAAAGCCCCTGAAAGGCGAAGCATACGGATGATTCGTATACATGCAATACGAATCACACCAGACATTATCTATATGATATGGTCCTGTACAATCAACCGCACCGGACCTGGTGACATCAATGGCTTTATCGGAATAGGCCCCGCCATCCCACAAGTAGCGGATTTCCGCTGCTTGAATTTTCCCATTTCGGGCGGCTCCAAATTTAACGACCGCATCTAAGCCAATATGACAAGGAGAAGTAATTATATCTTCTTCCCTGGTATTTAAAATCTTCACGGGTTTTCCGCCTACAGCCTTGGATGCCAAATAGGCAAGTACCTCGAGTTGAACTGCTGCCTTCCCGCCAAAAGCTCCGCCAACAAGCGGGGTATGGACAATGACTTTACCGAGATCCACATCAAAATAATCAGAGATTAACCTCTTGACCATAAACGGCGCTTGCGAAGAAGTCATAATGATAATATTTCCATCCGGCAAAATCTCAGCCGTCGCACACCGTGTTTCCATTGCGACATGATCAGAAGGCGCAAAAGAGAAACTGGCCTCAACGACTGTCTCACTGTTCGCCCAGCCTTTCTCCATATTGCCTTTGCGAATCTTAATATGTGTCGCAATATTGGTGCCAGGCACAGGATGTGAATCTTCCCTCTTTTTTATATTCACCCAAGTGCTCATGTACTAAGGGGGCTCCTTTTTGGAACGCCTCAGTGGGCGAATTTACGACTGGCAGCAACTCATATTGGACATGAATGAGGTCGGCAGCTTTTTTTGCCTGCACGGGTGTATCGGCAACCACAAGGGCCACGGGTTCACCGTGATAGCGGACTTTATCAACAGCAAGCGGCGGGCGGTCGCGAATTGCCTCACCCGTGAGTGGAAACCGTTCTCCGGCAAGAATTGCCCTGACGCCAGGAACCTGCCATGCCTCCCCAAGGTCCATGCTGACAATTTTCGCATGTCCATAGGGACTGATCACCATTTGCCCTGACAGCATTGGAACCGTATGAAAATCATTTGTATATTTCGCCCGTCCCGTCACTTTATCAAGCGCTTCCTTACGAATGACACTTTTCCCTATAACCTCCACGATCTTCCCTCCTCACCTACCGAAATGGCAAGAAAACGGTATTCATTTAAACGATTAATCCGGTATGGTCCATAAGAGCTCCACTCTTTCATGCACAGGTTTTCTCCATACTTTAATCATTTCCGCCATAATACTTACGGCAATTTCAACAGGTCCTTTTGCACCAATCGCCGTACCCAATGGTGAGGAAATCCATTCCGGGATCTCTTCACTTCTAAACAATCTTTTCGTCCTCTCCCTTGGCCCAAGCACACCCAAGTATTTTATATTCTTATTTCGTACCCTTATGACAATCTCTTGGTCTCTCTGAAAATGATGTGTCATCACAACAACAAAATCGTAGGGCGAAAAAGTAATTTGTTTAACCAGTTTTGCAGGGAAGCCCAGCAATAACTCATCTGCAGCCGGAAAGTATTTTTTCTGGCAAAATGCTTCCCGCCAATCACAGACCGTAACTGAAAAGCCTGTTTCGGCTGCTAAAGAAACAAGCGGGATCGCATCCGGTCCAGCTCCAAACACAATCAGCCTGGGTCTTGGCTGAAACGTATGTTGAAAAACAGCCGGATTCCCCGGCATGACACCGCTTTTCGATGTAAACGCAATGACTGGAATTGGCCCGGACCAGTTCCCAAACGGTTCGCCGTCTTCCTCAATAAAAACATACTCTCCCAATTCATCTAGTTTTTTTAAGCAGATGACAGGCTTATGTCGATTGAGCATTGTTTTAACCAATTGAAAATCCTCTTTGACCTTTTCCGTCACTGGCTCAATTAAGATATCAATCGTCCCATTACAGCCCGCACCTTGCCCCCATCCTAAATCATCCTCTTGAGACAAGTCATATTGCACGATAATAGCCTCTTGTTTCTCAAAAACTTCTTCTACTTTCTTCGCCAAATCTGTTTCCAGGCATCCTGCCGTTAACATGCCAAGCTGCGTGCCTTCTGCAAAAAACAGCATTGAAGATCCTTCTCTTTTATAAGCTGATCCCTTTACATGAACGATTGTCGCTACTACCTTTTCCCCCGGGTAATCAAGCCCGGATATAATTTGGTAAAAATCCTCCACGCTTCTCCCCCACTTCAAACACATGAATTCCTATCTTATTTATATTAAGCCGGATGCTATTCCTAGAATGATTAATTTTTCAATTGCTATTTTCATATGAATTAATAAAAATACTTAAAGGGGCGCTAACCATGAAGCTTGAAAGATTTAAGGATCCGCTGCCGATTCCACCCGTTATAAAACCAAAATGGAAAACAAGTGACTATACGTATTATGAGGTAAGCATGAAGGAAACGAAGCAATCGCTCCATCGACATTTGCCCCAAACCACCATTTGGGGTTATGAAGGAATGTATCCCGGGCCAACGTTCAATGTGGAAACAGGTGAAAGAGTATTGGTAAAGTGGATGAATGCATTGCCTGATAAGCATCTGCTGCCGATTGATCATACTGTCCATGGCGCGGAGAAAGAGAAACCTGATGTCCGGACTGTTGTTCATCTACATGGCGGCAGAACGGAACCCGCAAGTGACGGGTACCCTGATGCATGGTTTACAAATGGGTTTGCAGCACGAGGTCCTTTTTTTCAAAAAGAAATTTTTGAATATGGGAATCAGCAAAGCTCACGCGCACTCTGGTACCATGACCATGCGATCGGCCTGACACGATTAAATATTTATGCCGGACTAGCCGGATTTTATTTTATAAGGGACGGCCACGAGCGTCTTTTAAATCTTCCAAGTGGTCCCTTTGAAATTCCGTTACTGCTTCAGGATCGGTCTTTTCATGAGGATGGCTCATTAGCCTATCCAAATCAGCCGGAAAATAATGCTTCCGGCATCACGCCATCGATTATTACCTCTTTTTTTGGGGATACCATCCTCGTCAACGGCAAGGTATGGCCCTATTTAGAGGTTGAGCCGCGGAAATATCGGTTTCGAATACTAAATGCTGCAAATGCCCGTTTTTTCCGGATAACCTTGGATTCGGGACAATTATTCTATCAAATCGGAACCGATAGCGGATTCCTTGAACGACCGGTTGGGGTGAACACTATATTGATTGCACCTGCTGAGCGCGTGGATGTTATCATTGATTTCTCGAATATGGGCGGCGCCTCTATTATTTTGAAAAATGATGCCCCAACTCATTTTCCAATTGGTGAGCGTGTTTCTCCTGAAACCACGGGAATCATTATGGAATTTCGAGTAACAAAGCCGCTATCGTCGATTGATACGAGCACAATCCCGGCCAATTCAGGGCCCATCAAGTGGCTGCCGGCAAATTCTTCCCGCAAGCATCGTTTTCTCGAATTAAGTGAAGAAAAGGACCAATATGGAAGATCCATATTTTTACTGGATAAGAAAATGTGGGATGATCCTATTTCTGAGAATCCGCATCTTGGCTCAGTAGAAATTTGGAGTTTTGTTAATACGAATGGGGACGATCACCCCATTCACGTTCATCTAGTCCAATTTCAAATTCTTGAAAGACGCCCGTTCGATGTGGGCTATTATAAAAAAACGAAGCAAGTGAGATACACAGGTGCTGGGATTCGGCCGGAGGCGGGTGAGCGAAGCTGGAAGGATACCGTCCGATGCCCGCCCGGACATATTACCAGCATCATTATCCCGTTTTTCCCTTTCACCGGCCAATACGTTTGGCATTGCCATATGCTGGAGCATGAGGATTATGAAATGATGCGTCCGTATCAAATACTTCCTCCCCGCTAACCATTACTAAAATTTTTCATGTTTGGGAATGATATATTTAACATGATTTTGGATGAGGATGAAGCCGATGGGACTTGTTATTTTTTTTGTCATTGCTTGGATGATTTTAGCCGTGTTTTTTTCGTTAAAACAAAGGCTTTCAAGTAAGCTAAACATTATTCTATTTCTCATGATCCAGCTCGTGCATATTAATTTTTATACTATTTTCTCGTTTAAATTAGAGTGGTTTATAGTGGATAAAAGCCCTGTGGCATTTATTACCTCGGTCGTTTATCGTGACATTATCCTGCCCTCGTTGCTGCTTTTATTTATAAATTTAGTTTATAGCGAAAAACGGGCAGGTAATAGATTCGTTATCACTTTAAGCATCTGGATTATTCTAGTGGCAACCGCCCATTTATTGTCGGTTTTTGGCATTGAAAGACTACAACACTGGTCAATCTGGTATATGGGTCTTTTTTGTGCAGGTATGATGGTTTTTTCGTTTCTTTTCAAGGTTTTATTAATGAAACTATACCTGAAGGAGAACCAAAGCAATGATGGTCCATCAATTTGACCTAAACGAATGGTTTGTTATCGGTATGATTGTGGTGGGATTATGTCTAATCTATTTTTTGCCCCAAAAATTACCGCTGTTAACCACGATATTCTGCCTGCTCATAGGCCCCTATTTAGGTTTGATTTTTGATCATACTATTGCTGTACCGCCCCTTGACCTATATGATGTCGGTGACGATCATGGGTACTCATTGTTCGATTTACTATCCTATAGTATGTATGCACCGTTTGGATACATTTTTATATATTTTTATGAACGGCTTCATATTAAGGGACAGTTAAGAGGAGTTTATATCCTTTTTTGGGCTGTAATGGCCATTCTTCTAGAATGGATTTGTGTAAAAGTTGGCATTTTCCATTACAAGAACGGGTATAAACTTCTCTATTCCATTCCTGTCTACTTTTTTGTAGAAAGCCTTCTTCTTCTGTTATATCTACATTTTTATCAAAAAAAAAATAGTTAGACATTTTCCAAAGGATGTTACACATGAAAAAAAATCGATCCCTATTTCTAACAGCAGTTGCGTCAGGCACAATGTTAAATCCGCTTAACTCATCTATGATCGCACTGGCATTACATAGTATTCAGAAGGATTTTGGGCTTTCATTTACTACCGTATCCTGGCTGATATCAAGCTTTTATTTAGCTAGTGCAGTGGCACAGCCGGTGACAGGAAAGCTTGGCGATATTTTCGGGCGAAAAAAAACCTTTTTAATCGGACTTGTGCTTGTTACGCTGTCCGCCATCGGGGCCCCACTTTCTACAACCTTTCTTATGTTACTTGTGATGAGAATGATCCAATCCATTGGCAGCAGTGCCATCTATCCATCAGGGATGGCATTAATACGGGACAATATCAAAGACCGGCAAGCTTCAGCGCTAGCGGTCCTTTCGATATTTGCCTCGGCGATGGTGGCACTCGGACCAACCATTGGCGGGTTCTCTATTGTCTGGGGTGGATGGCCGGCTATTTTTTGGGTGAATTTTCCGTTTATCATCATCAGTTTTTTTCTTGGCTGGTACATGTTTCCGAAGGACACTAAACAGGATAAAGCACAAATGAAGGCATTGTTATTCCAGCTTGATTTTCTTGGTATCGTTTTATTTGCTGCGGGAATGGTCTTCTTTTTATCGTTTCTATTATCGTTTGGAGCAAAGGTTCATTACCTTTCAGGTATTGCGGGCATCCTATTTTTCGCTCTATTTGCCTGGAGGGAATTAAGAGTGAAAGAACCGTTTATCGATATCCGAATCTTCAAATCACACCCAAAGCTTTCAAGTGTATATCTCCAATTTATTTTCTTGAACATATTTTTCTATTGTTTGTTCTTCGGACTCCCGAGCTACTTTCAAGAAGTATTGGAATTAAGTGTTGAGCATAGCGGTTTACTCATGTTATTTATGTCGGGGGTCAGTATTATTATTTCGTCCGTCACAGGAAAATGGATTGATCGGAAGGGGGTCTACCAGCCAATTTTAGCTGGATCGTTCATATCTATTATCGGAGCGCTGATTTTTACAGTGTTTTTTGTGAATGCCTCTTATTTAATCATCGGGATCACTTTATCAATCATGGGTTTAAGCTATGGGATTGGCAATGTTGTGCTTCAAGTTGCAATGGTGAAAGAGAGTCCTAAAGAGATCATCGGGACCACATCGGGCTTGTTCCAAACCTGCAGATTTTTAGGCTCTATTTTTTCTTCTATTATTTTGGGGTTAATTTTTGGATCGGAAATTTCCGCGGATAACATGAAAATCATCGGCGGAGTTTTAATCATAGCCGGAATCATTAGCTTCTTAATGAGCGTGTGGTTTTCTCGGGAAGAGATCAAACTCGGAAAGATCAAACATGTTTGAGAATCCTTGGCAAAACTGTCAGCAAGGAAGCAGCACCTTTTGAGGTGCTGCTCCCTTCATTTTATGGGCAATACATAAAATAATACTGCAAAGAAGTGCGCTGTACTGCCGGCAATCACAAAAAGATGCCAAACTGCATGGTGGTATGTAAACCCACGCCAAACGTAAAAAATGGCACCAAGCGTATAGAGGGCACCGCCAATGACTAAATAAATCAAGCCTTCTGTGGAAAGAGTGTTTACTAACGGTTTCCAAGCAAACACCATTAACCAGCCCATGACAACATAGAGAATGGTAGAGCTAAATAGATATTTTTTTACAAAAAAACATTTAAAAATGGTACCCGCTACAGCCAGTCCCCAAACAATACCGAACAATAGCCAACCCACTGTCCCTTTTATGACGATTAATAAAAATGGTGTGTAGGTTCCAGCGATAAAAAAGTAGATCGATGAATGGTCTAAAATTTCAAAGACATCTTTTGCCTTCCCTTCTGGTAAGCTATGAAGCAAGGTAGAAGACATATATAAAATGAACATCGTTACACCAAAAATTGTGAAGCTAACCACATGCCAGACGGTACCGTATAGGGATGAATAAACAATTAAGATAACTAATGCCGAAATACTCAGCAATGCCCCGATCCCGTGTGTAATCGAATTTGCTACTTCTTCTTGCCTTGAAAATGTATGTGTTGCCGCCAAATGATACCTCTCCTTCCTATTAATGCAGGGACTCTGCCATGAACTAGAATGCCAAGAAAAGATTAACGATATTCATCAAATTAGCATGATTATGAAACGGCTACAATGGATGTTTATCATATAAACGAAAAAAAACAATCCAAATTTTGAATTGATCACCTTTCTTAAACTATTAATTATTCCTTCATAATTTGTTCATATTTATCCGTTACTATAGAAATAGGTTCACGAAGAACCTTAACCTCCGCCCCCTTTTAATATAGATTTGGAAAATGCCCGGCATACTTGCCGGGTAATTTTTTTTATAGTGAAAAAAGAAGATAGAGGGCTGTCCCCCACATAATCAATGCCGAAATTTTATTTAGGTAAAGTAGAAATCTTCCAGACTGATCCAGTTTCCCGATTAATCTTCCAGCAAACGAAAGTCCAAAAAACCACATCCATGAGACAAGGATACAGACAACCAAAAAGGTTATTTTCGCTGAGCCTGAATAGGATAATGAGCTTGTCCCAATGACACCGATTGTGTCCATAATGGCATGCGGATTTAATAATGACACGGAGGCTGCAAAGGCAATCTGCTTTCGCGGTGTAAGGGATACTGCTTTTGATTCTCCTGTCACGGGCTTACTTTTCCAAGTCGTGTACCCCATATAAATTAAAAAAAGAATGCCGACTGAAAGCAACGTAACTTTTACCCAGGCCACACCTAACACAACGGCCGAAACACCAAAAACGGCCAACGAAATCAATAGCGAATCACAAATGGAAGCCGTTAAAACCACTGGAAGCGCAGACACCCACCTCTTATGCATTGCCCCCTGATTAAATACAAACACATTTTGAACGCCCAAAGGCAGAATCAGCCCAAAGGCTAAAATAAATCCATGAATTGCAGCACTAATCATATTTCTCTCCTTAACCATTTCTCCATTACAAGTATACTTCTCTGCAACACTGTCAATAACAATAGCAATTAACGTTTTATGAGAGGGTGTTATGATATGAAGGGAATGTATTTTATTAATGATCGTATCAGTTTAAATGGGCTCTCCCAGGATGAGAGTATTGCATTGCAGGAACAATCGATCAAAAACTATATCTCGGATCAAAATATCCAGATTGTTAAACTGAACCCATATCAGCTACAAGAGTATTACACTATTCCCCATGCACTATTGTATGATTTAAAAAAAGAAAAAAGCGCTTTTGATTGTTTTATTTATTACTCACTTCAAACGATTGAAGATTTTATCTATACCTATCCTGCTAAATGGCTTATCTTAAAAAGCTATTTTAAAGAGATCATCATCGTTGAAAAACAAAACGATTTCAATGTCCAAAAAGTGATTTAAACATTAGAGTGATTTAATCATTAGACTTCGGATGTTGATTTCCGCTCAAATCAACTCTGTTATAAAATTAACAATGATTTTATCACGGTTTATTCACTAAACTTCTGCGACCTTTTTCGATAGATGATGATAATATTAATCAGGAAAATGACAAATAGGTAACAGACATAGATTCCAATTGAATAAAGCTTATTGTCACTAAATTTAGAACCTGCATAGGACAAGATTAGAATATTGGGGATCTTCCCTAGTGTCGAAGCGATAAAAAAAGTAAACCATTGAACATAACTTAAACCACAAACAATATTAACGACAGGTGACGGAATAATCGGGATTAAACGGCAGGTGAGAATCGCTGCGAATGAGTTTCGATATAAAAAACGCTCATACTCCCTGACTTTAGGGTATTTGGTTAGTTTCTCCTCTGCCCAATCACGAAAACCATATCTGCTTAAGAAGAAAAATCCCATTGTTCCGGCCATGGCACCTGCCAATGAGATCCAAACCCCTTGGAAAGCACCAAATGCTGCACCCAACACACCTGCTAAAACCGAAAAGGGAATGATTGGAAAGAAGACACAAATAGCTGCCAACAACATGCTGATGAAAATGGATAAGGTGCCGCCTTCTTTGACAATGTGCAGTAATTCATCCTTTTGAATAATGCCTGCCGTTATTATGAAAAGGAGGATCCCTACACTTATGATTCGTTTCATCATCGGAAGCTCCTTTCATACCTTGTTATGAAACCATCATACTAAACTTTTCTAATTTTGGCAGGGAAAAGCTTTCCATTCAAAAAATCCGCTAATCAGCAGCGGATTTTTGTTCCTCCTTGGTTTCGAAAGGAAGCCAGATGGTCACCGTCGTTCCTACCTTTTCAACACTCTCAATGTTGATTTTCCCATTATGACTTTCAATGATTCGGTAACTGGTCATTAGTCCAAGACCAGTCCCCTTTTCCTTCGTAGAATAAAATGGTTCACCGAGCTTTGACAATCTGTCCTTCGGAATCCCGCATCCATTATCGGTAAACTTGACAATCACTCCCGTTTGATCTGAAAAGATGCTTACATCAATATGCCCCTTATTGGATATGGCTTCGAGGGCATTTTGGATTACATTCATGAACACTTGCTTTAAAGAGTTAGGGTCACCCATAATCCCATGTATGGGCGGGGTAAAATGGAATTTTAATTTTTTATTATCCATTAAAGCCTCAGACTGTAATAATTGGATGACTTGCCGCATTAAGCTGTCAACATGAACAATCCCAGTCATTTTCATATGCGGCTTAGCGATCGATAAAAATTCAGAAATAATCGTCTCGACCCGATGCAATTCGTCCAGCACAATCCCTAAATAAATGGGGTTAATCTCTTTTTCTGCATGTAAAAGCTGCATGAATCCTTTTATTGGAGTTAATGGATTACGAATCTCATGCGCAACCGCTGCTGCCATTTGACCTACAACTGCCAGCTTTTCTGATTTCCGCAGCCGTATTTCTCGATGCTTTAATGCATCCTCAATTAGTTTCTTTTCGGTGATATCAAGAACTTGTCCGAGTAAAAACTCATCACCCGAAGACTTCTCCCTAATCCTGGAGACCGTTAGCAAACCTGTTTTAAGATCACCGGATTTGTGAAAATACCTTTTTTCAAGCTGATATTCATCCCTTTTTCCATTTAGTAATTCCCCAAAAAGTTGTGCGTCTTTTTGCATGTCTTCCGGATGAGAGATAGACTCAACAGACAAGGTTGTTAATTCCTCTATGGCGTAGCCAAGAAATTCACCAAAAGCGGGATTGTATTGTATGGTTGAGAAATCAGTAGAACTAATTAATTGTGGAATTCTAGATTGATAGAATAGCTCTTTAAAAAGTGTTAGATTAAACATTTGAGCCTCCAAAAATTTACATCTGTTTGCTAATCATGGGGTCATCATTGTATTAAAAGAAGTTGCCTTATTAAGTATAAAGGTTAAACACCATTTCTTAAAGTATTAATTTTCTGATTTCTCAAAATGTAAAATAACCACTCAAACCATCAAAAACACCATGATTTAAATGGAATGTAGAAATATTGTAACAAACCCTCCATGCACATCCTCCTCACAAAATTATAATGAACCTATAGAAACAATTTTTATGGTTAAAAAATAATAAAGAATTTGGTGATGAAGATGCAGGGAATTAGTAAAGGTCATCCGTATACAATGGGCCATCCGTATGGAGCGGGTAAAGAAATTAATTATGACGAAAATCCATTCATTGTTATTTGGGAGGTAACGAGAGCCTGCCAGCTAAAGTGTGTGCACTGTCGCGCTGATGCCCAGCTGACACCTGACCCGCGCGAGCTTTCACATGAGGAAGGGATTCATCTTATTGATCAAATCTATGAAATGGATAATCCGATGCTTGTTTTCACAGGCGGAGATTGTATGATGAGGGAGGACCTTTTCGAGCTTGCCGAGTATGCAATCAAAAAAGGAATGCGCGTGTCGATGACGCCGAGTGCAACACCTAATGTAACCATAGAGAAAATGAAACGTGCAAAAGAGGTAGGGCTATCACGCTGGGGATTCAGTCTCGACGGGCCCACACCGGAAATACATGACCATTTCCGCGGAACGCCTGGTTCTTTTCATTTAACACTTGAAAAAATTAAGTATTTAAATGAGCTTCATATGCCGCTGCAAATCAATACGGTTATTTCTCGCTATAATTATGACTCACTTGAGGAAATGTCAAAGCTTGTAGCAGAGCTCGGTGCAGTGATGTGGTACATCTTCCTGCTTGTGCCGACAGGCCGTGGACAGTTGGACGCATGTATAACACCTGCAGAACATGAAAAAGTGTTTCGCTGGTTATATGAGCTAAGTAAAACAGCACCGTACGACATCAAAACAACTGCGGCACAGCATTATCGCCGGGTGGTCCTGCAGCAGAAATCTCGTGACCATTTAATCGATAAAGGTGAAATCCATTACGAAGATACGATAACAACAGATTTTGCCTCGATGCATGATGGCTTAAAGCGTGCCCCAAAAGGGGTAAATGACGGGAACGGGTTTGCGTTCGTTTCCCATATTGGGGATGTCATGCCTAGCGGCTTGCTGCCAATTGTCGGCGGAAACGTTCGTAACACACCGCTGGCAGAAATTTATCGAGACTCTAAGGTATTCAAGGAGCTTCGCCAGCCTGATAACTACAAAGGGAAATGCGGTGTCTGCGAATACAACAAAATTTGCGGCGGTTCACGATCCAGAACCTATGCTGTGACCGGCGACTATTTGGAAAGCGAACCATTCTGCGTCTATATTCCGCAGGCAATGCGCAATAAAGAAACGGCGCCAACAATATAAAATGGTTTAAAAAAGGCATTCCGGCGAAGGAATGCCTTTCTTATACTATAAGAATTTATAAATTCGACTTCGAGAATTGTCCAGTTCCAGGGAGCTTGCGCTTTTCTTAATGAAGTAAATAATCTGAACGTTTATCAATATACAAGGAACCATCTTGTTGAAGTTCAGCATAAAACACTTCAGACAGATTCGTGCCTGACACCCTTAACTGGTCCTCAACCCAGCTTCGATTTACGTTCAGCTGTTGCAAATTTTCATTGATAATTTTCCCGTCGGCAATAAGCTGGAGCGGTATCGGCGTTTGCTTGGGCTTCTTCGAAGTTAGGAAAGCTTCCTGCTTTAACGGCTGCTTCCCTTCTTTTAGGAGAACCGATAATTCACCATTCGTTTCTAAAATTGCATATTCCACATCTACAATCGAAAACACATCTTTACTGCGAAGGAGCAACTGTAATTCATCCATATCCAATCGCTGTTTTTTCAATTGCTGTTCTAAAATCTTCCCTTGTCTAATCAAAATGACGGGTTCGCCTTCCATCCACTTACGTGCCTTCCGCGATTTTAAATCAAAATAGGCAACCAGCAATGTTAAGCCGGACCATGTTAAAAGGCTGACAAAACCTGCAGACAGCTTCAAACTCGGATCGATAGTTACAGCACCTGCAATCGTGCCAATCGAAATCCCGGTGATATAATTAAAAAAAGTCAACTGCGAAATCTGTTTTCTTCCCATGATCCTTGTTAGGAGAAAGAGAACAATAAAGGCGCCAACGGCCCTGCTGAAAACTTCCATTACATTCATGTAATTGACTCCTCTCTTATTCAATTAAACCAGTATCTTCGATTTGCATTTTCGATTGGACCTTAAATTGAATCTGAGGGTATATCCGCTGCCACTCCTCCCAATCATCTTTATTAAAATGACGGGAACGGTAGCGAAGGCCGAACCCCACAGGGTCTAGATTTGCTTTTTGAATTTTCACCAGTACTTCTTCGATTTCCTTGTTTAAAGATTTTTCAGCCGCTTTTTCATAGTACGATAATTGTGCGTTTGAAACACGTCTGGTTGTCTCTTCCAAGGTTCCCTCAAGCGAAACTTTCACTTTAATATAGGGAGTTTTTCCTTTAGGCGTATAAATTTTATATTTTGTCTTCACTTTGTGTGTGTCAATGACGATTGTCGTCTTTCCCTTCTTGATTTTGTTTGCACTTTTTTCCTCACGTTTTCGGATGAAATTAAGAATTTTTGTTTCTTCAGGAGTTAGAGTCAGCTTCATTTGACTTTTGTTAAAAAGCCCGACCGTATTAATTTCTAATAAGTCCTTTTTTGCTTCAATGATCGGCAGCATCGGATCTATTCCCCGTTCTATTAAGCGATACTTGTAATCAAAGAGGAACTCCGAAATAACATACGGGGTCTCGGATCCATCCTTCCCCAATGCTAAGAACATGGCATTCGATGGGATACGCTCCGATTTTGGCTTAACCTTCAGTACATCCAATGCGCTTGGTTTCCCAATCGCCCCCCATGCAATCCCTTGGATATCCCTTCTTCTCGTAAACCAATAATTGATCCCGGCATTCCCATTTTGTTTTACAATATCTTCCCCGAACACAACGGCTTTTGCATGACTGAAATCAATCTCTTTTTCTACTTTGGTTTTAATAATTCTTACTGCTTCAGACATTGAGTCCGCTTTTTCCGAAACAATGATGAAATCAGTATTGGTTCCCTTTGACTCACTTGGTACCGCAAATTTCAGGCTGACGAGATATTTCTTCGAGCTGTTTTTGGCAGGATCCACACCGATGCTGACAACAAAAAGCGTTTATCAATATCTTTGAAACCACAGCCGCTTAACAATGATACTGATAAAAGAACAATGATTAAGTATTCCCATTTGATAAAGGATTTCAAGCATTCCGCCTCCTAGTCCAAATGAAAAATATCGCAACTATCATGATTTCCAAGCCTAGACGCAGCATCATCCAATAGACAGTCACCTTGTTTAATAAAACTGTATTTAGATAAATAACTCCTGCGACCGAAAATAACGTAAAGAAAGCAAGAATAGTCCAATTCATTTTTTTACTCATTTTCCCCTTAAAGGTTCCCTTAATTAATTCATAGGTGACATGCCAATGAACTGAGATACTAATTAACGTAATACTCATGTAAAACATTAAAAATAAGAAGATCACTCGTTCAATCGGGCTATATGTCAACCTAAGTGAATCTGCTGTAGAAATCCATGGATATAGGTATTCTACAGCGCCATCAGAACCATGAAAACCTATTGGAATAAAGAATGTCGTAAACAAATTGAACGCACCTAAAAAGAAGATGGCTATAAAATTCCAAATCTTTAATTTCCCCTTTATTACCCTGTTAAAAATAATCAGGTTGGCATAACCGGAAAAACAATAGGTAGCTGCAGCGATCGATTTCAAGCTTGGCCTTTCAAATATATAGGTCCCAACTTCCATCATCGAATCCCAGCTAAGATTTTCATTTGTAAATGCCTTAAAAATAATAAAGCCAATTAATGGCGTATTGAGAAATAGGACAATTTCAAGAAAATACATGACCCTTTCCGTGGGAAGCTGAATTATGAGAAAAATAGCCGCTAAATAGATGACGAGCAAGCCTAACTTCGGCATTTCCGGATTGACAAACCTTGCTAAAATATCAATAAATCCTATTAGTGTAATGAGTCCTGCCGAAAACCAGATGAATTGAATACTGCCGAAATGGAGTATTTTAAACCATCGATGCTTGGCATTAGCTAAAATTTCAGGCATTCCTTGTTCCGGGAACTTATTGATTGCCGTGCTGTAAAAATAATTAAGCGCCACGCCAATCGGAATGGCAATGACTACACCCATCACCGCCCCTTTATAGCGATATTCTATTAATATTTTTGGAACAAATATAATGACATTGACAAGCATATTCATTAACACAATATATAAATAGTACCGGTTCATTGCCCTCCCCCCAATCTTTTAGCTATTCTTTATTTGGCTTACTTTGAATTAACGTAAGAAACGGCTCACCAAAGCTATCAAGTTTGACCATATAGGCAATTAGCATGAAGAATCCAAGCACTACACCAACTAAACCGAAAAACGTTCCCAACGCTAAAACAAAATATTTCATAATTCTTAATGTAAAACTGAAAGCGTTGATCGGGACAACAAAGTTTGAGATAGCAACTGAGGATGTAATGATAATCATAATATTACTGACAAGTCCGGCTTCTGTTGCGGCCTGTCCTAATATCAAGCCGCCTACCGTTGTTGCTGTCGGTCCAATCGCTTTTGGCAGCCGAATACTTGCTTCGGTCAGCATCTCCATCATAAACAGCATCAGCAAAACTTCAATAAATGATGGGTATGGTACACCTGCCCGGCTGCCGGCGATACTCAATGCCAATTGAACCCGAAACAGTTCCGGATTATAGCTAGTGACAGCAACATATAGGCCGGGAAGAACAAGACTGGTTAGAAAACCAATATACCTCAATATTTGCAGGAATTTCGCTACCCAGTAAGTCTGATAAATATCTTCCATGGATGACATGAAATCCTTCATTACAGTTGGTAAAACAACAGCAAAAGGTGAACCCGAAACCAAGATAATCACTTTCCCAGCGGCTAAATTCACGGCTACCCTGTCAGGTCTTTCGGTCACAAGCATCACAGGTACGAGCGCCCGATTACTTTTTTTAATAATATCCAGCAGCTGCTCGCCTGTTTGAAACATGTGCACATCAATGGAAGCTAAAAAATCTCTTATTCGATTTAATGTTTGGGGGTCTGTGCGCTTTTTATCATGTAGAATCATCACGTCTGTTTTTGAAATCGTCCCAACAGTTGTAGATTCGACATTTAATGATGTTTCCGGATACCGTTTTCGAATAAGCCCCAGGTTTGTGGGCAGGCTTTCACTAAATCCGGATTGCGGTCCTTGAATCGTCGTCTCTACAGTTGTATCTAAGACCGAGTTATTCCGGTCCACTTTACTATCCAATAAAAGGATGGAATTCTGATAAAATAGGATGGCCACACCTCTGATTAATTCATCAAGCGCCTTCTGCTCGCTTTCAAATGGTTTTACTTGCGGATTTGATTGAAGATAGGCTGAAAATTCAGCCGGGCTCTTGATTTCAAAAAATGGCTTAAGCAATTTATCATAGATCATCGTTTCATCACTTATCGTTTTGATATACAAAGCTTCCATATATTTTTCTGCCGTATGAAATTCCTTGAAAACCACATCCACTGCCGGCTGTATATTATTTTTAAGACTCTCCTTGATCGTTTGCAATTGATTTGATGACATTTTTATACCTCTCAAAGAACTTCTTTCCATTTAGTTTCCTCGTTGTTTGGTATTTTATTCTAAAAGAAAAACACAAGCCCCTTGGCCAGCGGCGTATGGACTGATTCATTTTCAAGGGAAGTATTATTTTTGCTGGTTAAGTTTCCTTTAAATTGGGAAAGTTGATTTTAGATATATTATGAAAGGAAAAAAAGCACATGGAGCCCATCGATTTTAAAGAAAAACAGGTTACTACAGCTCTTTTTCAATTTATTTTCCCTTTTTCAATGAAAGCGGATACCATCCCTAACCTGTACCGCTACTTACAAGATCAATATTTTACTTCTTATACATTAAAGGATGTACAAAAAGAAACAGCCTATTATGGCCGGTATCGAGTGTCTCATCGTGAAATGAAATCCTTTTTCCTTCCGTTAACAAATAACTTTCTTTTTCCACCATCACACCAGCAAAAGGGATTCCAAAGATTCACAAAACAACTAGACATGAATGGTTTGCTCAAAACAAAACATGTGACAATACCTTTTCAAATCCATTCACTAGATTTATTCATTTGCCCGTATTATCTGGGATTCATAACCATTCGAACAGAAATGTTGGACATGCCGTTCTCCCAAACAATAGAATTTGCTGATCGTTTTCGCATGCTCGTGCAACAAACTTCAGCTGCTACAGTCGAATATGGCGGAGATGTTAATCTTCCGATAAACGATTTCTTGTATAATTATCTATTTCCAGGGTTACCGGGTTTTTTTGACAAGGACTCTTCTTTTCTCAATACTCAGAACATGTATGTCCAATCCTTGCTCACCCTAAATGAAGGAGAAACCATTGATATAGTAGATGTTTATCGTACAGGAAGACTTTGCGGAATAAATGATGCTGGAAATCCCTATGTAAATGCAAATAATGTAGACTATATCTCTAATTATCTGAAAGACCATGGCTGTGATCGCTGGGCTCCCACCACGTATTCTATTTTTGAAGAAGAATGTTTTTCATTAATAACAAATGACCACCCACACGAATTTAGCGAACTGGCAAAACAGTTTTACGGCCCATCTTATTATGCCGTGCTACTGAATCTGTTTCATAAACTTGTATTGTTAAAAATTGCAGCCGGCTATTCCGCTATCAATCTCGACCAGGATAAAAAGGAAATTGAACACTTAATTTACACAATCAACTCATTTACCTCTAATTATTTTTTTTCCGTAATTCCTGTCCTGGCTGAAGAGCAAGAACTTTTTAACAACATTAGGAAAAGTTTTGATATTGATACCTTATTTACCAATACAAAAGATATCCTGTTTAGTCTTTTTAAGTACGAAGAAAACACCGGCAAGAAAAGAGACACCATGCTGCTTTTAGTTTTAACCCTTTATACGGTCATCTGCGGAATCTTCAGCATGAACCTGTTTACACATGATTTAGAAGGGAACATTCATTGGGCCCGCTTAACGTCTTATAATCCTTTCGAGTACTTTGCTGTGTTTATTGTATTTAGCGGCATAATCGTGGTACTAACTCTTGGAATCCAAAGTTTATTTCAAGTCATCCAAGATCGAAAAAAACGTAAAAAATGGATCCGGGATTCAGTTTTATCCTCAAAAAAACAATGACATCGCACCGAAATGGCTGTTTTTTTTCCTGCATTCCTTTATATTGAATGTAAGAAAAGCCAATAAGGAGTTTTTTATGATTAGAACGATTGCAGTAAATCAGAATCATGAAGTGATCAAAGACGTAGAAATAGCAAAACTTGTCAAAGGGGATTTTCTGTGGTATTGGATTGATTTCCATCAACCAGTCAAGGAGGAAATAGATTTCCTGCGAAACCCGCTTTCCTTCCATCCTCTAGCGATAGAAGACTGTATCCATCATTTACAACGACCAAAGCTTGATTATTATGAAGGCTATGCTTTTTTTGTGGTTCAAGCTTTGAACCCAACAATGATTGCACGAGAGGAAGTTAATATCTTTCTCAGTAAAAACTATGTTGTCACTTTTCATCATAAACACTCCCCTGAAATCGATGAGGTTTGGAATCGTTTCAGTCAAGCGGCAAACGTGAAGCAATGGGACCCTTCCCATGTGTTTTACTACGTTCTTGACAATATGGTCGATAATTATTTTCCATTAGTAAATCAAATAGATGATACCTTAAATGAAATAGATGAAAATTCAAAAGGAAGATCAATGGAGGCATTACTGAAGGATTTATTTGATACAAGACATGACCTCTTATCGTTGCGGCATACAATTGCCCCCATGAGGGATCTTTTATACAGAATTCTTAATTCTCAACGATTAACAAGTATCGAAGGAAAAACTGCTTATTTCTCAGATATTCATGATCATTTGCTTAAATTAACTGAAATGATTGAAGCAAGCAGGGAGCTTACGACGGACATACGGGACAGCTACATTTCCATAAATTCGAATGAAACAAACCATGTGATGAAGGTCTTAACAGTCATCACAACCATCTTCATGCCTCTTACTTTCATTGTAGGTGTGTACGGAATGAATTTTACCCATATGCCCGAATTGACTTGGAAATACGGCTATTTTGGCGCACTGCTGCTGATGTTAGTTATTGCTGTTGGGATGACAATATGGTTTTTTAAAAAAGGTTGGTTTAAATAATGAAAAGACTAGCCATCATTAGGCTAGTCTTTGATTATTCTGACCAATCTTCATAGGCAACGGTTCCTCCGGTTAAATCAATCGTGTTCCGCTCCCCTTTATAATAGGTCTTACCGTCTTTTTCAAAAATCAAATTGTCATACGTATACACTTTTTGTCCATTTGGAAGATGAATGACGACTTTTTGTCCTAAATTCTCACTGGGTGCTTCAATTTTTATTGAACTTTGATAGTAATAGCGAAAAATAAAGAAACCGGCTGTTAAGATGATGCAGGCTGCGATGAAAAATAATAGACCCTTCCATGTAGATTGCTTCGGCTTATGTTTATATAATTCGACTCTGGTCAACATTTTTCTCCTCCATTAATTTCGAAAAAGTTCGAATGGTTCCATTTATACCCAATTATCCAATGTATATCCGATTAGAGAATGAGTAAACACAGTTAACCTATGCATGAATTCTTAAAAAGTTGACGATAAATTTGATTTTTTACATGGCATATTTGATTTTTAGTATAATAGTAAGGAATGAAAATTCAGAAAGGGGTATTTAAAGTGGGTAATTTTACATATTCTGCAGACACAATGAAATTAATTAGTGATTTAGTGTCGATCCCAAGTCCGTCCGGAAATACAAATGAAGTCATCACTTTTGTTGAAAATTTCCTTTCAGAGCTGCAAATCAACACATACAGAAACCGAAAAGGCGGGTTAATTGCGACAGTAGAAGGAAAAGATACGAGCAAACACCGGATGCTTACTGCACACGTTGATACGCTTGGTGCCATGGTAAAGGAAATTAAATCCAACGGAAGATTAAAAATCGACTTAATTGGCGGCTTTAAATACAACTCCATCGAAGGAGAATATTGCCAAATTGAGACAAGCAGCGGCAAGAAATACACGGGAACTATACTCATGCATCAAACATCCGTCCATGTTTATAAGGATGCCGGTAAAGCAGAGCGAAATCAGGAAAATATCGAGGTTCGGATCGATGAAAAAGTACATACAGCTGAAGAAGTCAGGGCACTAGGGATTGAGGTTGGAGATTTTATTTCATTCGAACCTCGGGTGGAATTGACTCCAAGCGGCTATATAAAATCCCGCCACCTGGATGATAAAGCAAGTGTGGCGATTCTTCTTCAATTAATCAAGCAAATCAAAACTGAAAATCTGACCTTGCCATATACCACCCATTTTTTAATTTCGAACAATGAAGAAATCGGCTACGGCGGTAACTCCAATATAACGCCGGAAACGGTTGAATACTTAGCAGTGGATATGGGGGCAATGGGTGACGGGCAGTCCACCGATGAATATACGGTTTCCATCTGTGTTAAAGATGCAAGCGGGCCCTATCATTACCAATTACGCAAGAATTTAGTCCGCCTGGCAGAAGAAAATAACATTGAATACAAATTGGATATTTATCCCTATTATGGATCGGATGCATCGGCTGCCATTCGCTCCGGTCATGACATTGTTCACGGCTTAATCGGACCTGGCATCGATTCTTCGCATGCATTCGAGCGAACACACCAATCATCAATTGAAAATACAGCAAGGCTTTTATATCAATACATTCTGTCTGAATTAATTCAATAAGCATAAGAAGCAAAAGACCGATTGGGTACACAGTCGGTCTTTTTTGTTTTTAAATTTAATTATTTTTTAATAATTTATTAATTCGCCATTAATTGTTTCCATCAAAAAAGGGATTATGATTGTTATGTCATCAAAAAGGAGGCACCACCGATGGTTGAAAGATTACGAAGATTTTTAAACAGCCATAAGGTAAAGTGGCTTGGCCGGTTTGTTTACTATTTGCTCATCCTCCTTTTGTTATTTTTTATGTACGGATTTAACGATGCAAGTGCAGGGTCCTACATTTACAACGATTTTTAAGGGAGGCTGCCAAGATGGAATTGTTAGAGACAATAAAAAGATTTTCGCATTTACATCCCGAAACGTTAGCCTATATCTCTCCCTCGGAAGAAATATCTTATGGCGAACTTTGGAGACAATCGGAGCAAACAGCGGCTTTTCTTTTGAAGCAATCCAATAAAAGACAGTTGCCTGTCTTAGTTTATGGTCATATGGAAGCTTCAATGGTTTGCTCTTTTTTAGGATGTGTAAAAGCAGGATTTCCGTACATTCCTGTTGACACGTCAATTCCAAGCGAAAGGATTATAAACATAATCAGTAGTTCGCGCGCTGAATGGGTCATTAATGCTTCCGGACAAGAATTGGTCTTGAACAATGCCGAAGTCACGATTGTAAACTATGATCATATTCTGGCGGAACCAGTTTCAAATGTCCCAATAGATCCATCTAATTGGGTTACCGGGGATGAAAATTTCTATATTATTTATACTTCTGGAAGTACCGGAAATCCGAAAGGCGTTCAGATTTCTGCTCATAATCTGCAAAGCTTTGTCGATTGGATGGCAGCGGATTTCCCCATCAATGGCAATCTTCGTTTTTTAAATCAAGCACCGTACTCGTTTGATTTATCCGTCATGGACCTTTATTCCGCTCTTGCGAGTGGAGGTACCATTTTTGCGATAACGAAAGAAATGATTGCTAGGCCAAAGCTATTATTTGAAGCATTGGCCAAATCAAAGACAGAGGTATGGACTTCTACTCCTTCTTTCGTTCAGATGTGTTTAATGGAACCAACGTTTACGGAAGACCTGCTGCCAGAGCTTTCCGTGTTTTTATTTTGCGGGGAATCCTTGCCGGCAGTGATATGCATGCAATTAAGGGAGCGGTTCCCAAAAGCACAAATATTTAACACCTATGGCCCGACTGAAGCAACCGTTGCGGTCACTTCAGTTGAGATAACAGCTGAAATACTGGAAGCATACCCGAATCTCCCTATCGGAAAACCAAAAAAAGACACACGAATCGTTTTGGTTGATAAAAATGGCCTGGCGGTCAGGCCTGGGGAAAAAGGTGAAATGATTATTATTGGTCCGAGTGTAAGTAAAGGGTACTTGGGACAGCAGGAACTTACCGAAAAAAGCTTTTATCAATTTGAAGGGGAGCAGGCCTATCGAACAGGTGATGCTGCCTTTCTTGGCCACGATGGATTGATTTTTTACAAAGGCCGGATGGATTTTCAGATCAAACTTCATGGCTACCGAATGGAATTAGAGGAAATTGAATATCAGATTGCCAATTGCAAATATGTGAACTCCGCCGCAGTCATTCCGGTCTATCAGCATGACAAAATTGACTATTTACTAGCGGCCATTATTCCTGCCAGCCATGATTTTGAAAAGGAATTTCAATTAACTAGCGCGATTAAAAAAGACCTGAGCAAGGTCATCCCTGTTTATATGATCCCGAGAAAATTCTCATACCATAAAGAGCTTCCAATGACAGCGAATGGAAAAATGGACCGTAAAAAATTCAAGGAAATGATATTACGATGACACCCTATGGTTCTTTTAGTTTCTTTTTCATCCTTGCTGTTCTTTTAGCACCGACGGTTATTCTCGGTTTACAGGGAAAAAGATTTCATACGTATAACATGTTGGTTTCAATCATCGTCCTTGGCATCATCTTTGCTTCATCTCTTAATCAAGCTATTGCACTGATCATATTTACGATTTGGCAAGTCGTTTTAATAAAGGCATACATCACCTATCGGAGACAGAACAATGCTAACAACATTTTTTATATTGCCGTTCTTCTTTCGATTCTGCCGCTGATTCTTTCGAAGCTGCTGCCTTATTTCTCAGATATAAACGTCATTGGGTTTCTCGGTATTTCTTATTTAACGTTTAAGGGTACGCAATTAATCATGGAGACACGTGATGGGCTGATTAAAAAAGACCTGCCCCTCTCCCGATTACTCTATTTCATTTTATTTTTCCCGACCATTTCATCTGGTCCAATCGACCGTTATCGCCGCTTTGATAAAGATTTGGAAGTAGTGATATCGGGCGAACAATACAAATTCATGCTTTATGAAGGGATAAATAAAATTTTTTGCGGTTTTTTATATAAATACATCATTGGCTATTCTATCAATCATTTTTTTATCACGAACTTACGATTTATTGCCCATAGTCATTTTGAACACCACCTCTATTACATGTACGCCTATAGCCTCTATCTATTTTTCGATTTTGCCGGCTACAGCGCTTTTGCGATAGGTGTTAGTTATATTATGGGAGTCAAATCTCCGGAAAACTTTGATAAGCCATTCCTTAGCAGGAATATTAAAGACTTTTGGAATCGCTGGCATATGAGTCTTTCCTTTTGGTTCAGAGACTATGTGTACATGCGATTTGTCTTTTGGATGACGAAGAAAAAATGGATTAAAAACCGTAACACCCTCTCAAACCTTGGTTATATCTTACTGTTTTTATTAATGGGAGTATGGCACGGTTTGGAAATACAATATCTCATTTATGGGATATACCATGCTGTAATAATGGTTGCTTACAATGCCTTTGAACGGTTCAATAAAAAACACAAATGGTGGCCGCAAAATAAGCTTACCCATATGGTTGCGATCATCATTACCTTCCATGTGATTTGCTTTGGTTTTTATATTTTCTCAGGACAATTATTTCATAAAGGGGTTTGATTCAAATGGATTTCAACCATGAGGTTTTAACATTATTAGCAGAAATTTGCCAGGACGATATCGTTAAGGAAAATCCGGATATTGATTTATTTGATGCCGGTTTATTGGATTCATTTGGGACAGTTGAATTACTCATTCAAATAGAAGAACGTTTCGGCATACTTGTTCCAATTACCGAGTTTGACCGTGATACATGGAATACACCTACTAATATCGCCAATCAATTGGCTGATTTCCAATGAAAAAAGTATTATTCTCACCCATAATCGCAGCCGTTCTCGTTTTGATTATTGTGGTTGCGATTCCAAATCAATGGATTGAGAAAATGATACCCAAATCGAGAATTTCTCAAGCTGCAACAGAACTAAATCCATTTATGTTTCAGGGTAAATATGTCCAGCAAAAAATGCTTGAAGATCATCAATATTTACCGATTTATGGATCTTCAGAACTTGCCAGACTTGACCGTTTCCACCCGTCCAATTATTTCAAAGAGGCTGGGGGAGATTTCACCCCTTTCCTTATCGGTCGCGGAGGAACGGAATCATTAATTCATTTTTTAAATTTTGCTGAGCAAACTGGGCAGCTGAAGGGAAAGAAAATGGTTTTCGTCTTGTCCCCGCAATGGTTTCAGCCAAAAGGAACGGATGAGTCCCATTTTGTTCCTGAATTATTCTTCCTTGCAAGGCTATGATTTAGCTTTTAATAAAAACATCGATCCCGCGCTAAAGAAAAAGGCTATTGAACGGTTGTTAAAATTTTCACCCGTTCAAAACGATCCATTTCTATCTGTCATGTATCGAGCGGAGATTACAAATAATCCATGGACCAAAAGAGAGAGTGCATGGATCCGCCCTTTCGCTTTAGCCTATCGTAAATTGTTAATAAAAAAGGACCTTTATTATTCATTGGTCGGCGGTATTCCACATAAGCGGGATCTCAACCCACAGGTGAAGAATAAATCCTGGGATGAATTAGCGGCACAGGCAAATCATCTCGGCGAAAAAAAATCAACGAATAATCACTTTTACGTGATTAATAGCCAATACAATAAAATTCACAAAATGGTTCCTTCGTTAAAAGATAACAAAATTGGTGCATCGTATGGTGAATCTCCTGAATACCAAGATTTCCAACTAGTCCTTAGCCTTTTAAAACAGGCTGGAGCGGAGCCGTTATTTATTTCTGTTCCCGTTAACGGACCATGGTACGACTACACCGGTTTTCCAAAAGTAGGACGCACCGCGTATTATGAACGGATAAAAAAACAAATTGAAACCGAGGGCTTTCAAATTGCCGATTTCTCCCATCATGAATATGACCCTTACTTCATGAAGGATACAATTCATATTGGCTGGAAAGGCTGGGTCTATGCCGATAAAGCAATCCAGGACTTTTATGAAGGGAAAAAAATAGATGTTGAAGTCGTTCGGTCAAACTAGCCTGATCAGCTTCATTCTATTTCAGACTTTTTTAACCCGCTGTTTATACAATTTTAATATAGATAGGGTAAACTACCTTTATATTGAGATCAAAGGTGTGTGATTAACATTAATCAGTCTTCCCAATCAGCTAAAAAATCAAGTTTTTTTGCTAATTTTATTCCTAATCCCAAAGAAAGAAAAACCATTATTTTATTTGCACTAGCAACGGTCATTTTGATCTCGATAGGGATGATTGCCATCTTTATTAATCGCCAGCAATTATTTGCCCAGGATTTCCGACATTACAAAGGGATTTTTAAACAAATCGGTTCCATTTCAAGAATTGGATTTTTTGCTGCTCTAGCGATTTATCCAATCTATCGATTATTGAAATGGAAAAAAATAAAGGAATTCCGTATCCAAGACTTTCAGTTGAAAACAGCATTGCAATTCCTTGCTAAGTTAGCTCGAAAATGGCATGTTCCCGTTGCAATCCTATCTTTCGGTATCGTCACACTGCATGGAATTTTAGCACTTATTAGAGGATTTAAATTTGACTTTACTTATTTAACCGGTATTGCCTCCTCATTAGTTTTGTTATTTCTTATGGGCATGGGTTTAAAGCGGTTTAAAAGGACTGATCATAATTGGCATTTAAAACTTGCAATAGGATTTTTTATTCTATTTATGATCCACGCAACTTTTACTTAATCATAGTAGAATAATGTTATATTTAAAGGTATAATAGACATGATCATTTTATTCGTTTTGGGAGTTGAAAAACATGTTTTCAAATATTGGTGTTCCGGGATTAATTTTAATTCTAATTGTTGCCCTAGTTATTTTTGGCCCTAATAAACTCCCTGAGATCGGACGTGCCGTTGGAAAGTCCATCCGTGAATTTAAAAAAGCAACAGAGGGAATTGCTGAAGACATAAAGGAAGAATTTAAAGAAGATGTTAAAGAAGCAAAACAAGAGAAAGTTAGCTTAAAAAAATAACGCTGAAATGTAAAGCACCCCCTGAAATGATTAGAGGGGATGCTTTTTTGTCTTTATCTTCTAGATTTTTCAGCAAATGCTTGAAATTGATTCATTAATTTTTTCCGTGATTTTGAATTGCGCATTAAATAGGCAGCACCCAATCCAATCGTTGTCATCATCAGTTTTTTTCTGTCCATGTAAATCCTCCTCTTAGTCACTATCCTACTTCTACAATATTCCCTCAAGAGGATCACTTTAGCACCCGAAAAAATTACCATAAAAATAAACTGAAAAAGCCAATCCCATTTTGGAATTGACTACTTCAAGTGCTATTTATTACATTTTCAATTTTTCTTTCAACATCTTGTTATGCTCTTTCATTTGAACTAAAAGTTGATTTAGAATTACCGCAGCCTGCTTATCGTCCTTTTTATCTATCGCTATTCTTAAATCATGGAACATTTTCCAATGTCCCATCTTTTTCCCTTCATGGATCTTTGCAATATACTGTTCTTTTGTCAGCTTTCCTTCATCAAATTGCTTTTTAAGCTCTTCCATTTTAGCCATTTTTTCTTTTTTCCACTGCTCTCGTTTAGCCGCATTTTCCGGACTCAACCACTTGTTACGGAGCGTCTTCTTTTCCTCCAGCACTTTCGTCCATTCTCCCTTTTTATCCGGAGTATATTGGTCTACCCATGTCAGGAGTTTTTGCTCTCGCTCCTTCATCATTGACTGCCAGTCTTTATGCATCATATGACGGTGTTCTTCTTCCTGGCAATTGCATGGCTTTTCCTCATGGTCAACTGGCACAGAATCTTTCGCACTTGCAAAACCTGACATGGACAAAACTAATACCAATGTCAAAAATATTTTAAGCTTCATTACGATCCCTTCCATTCTGATTAGATATACATTCAAATTTCAGCACGAAATTATCATGCCCAGAATGTGAAAAAAAATTTACCAAATTGACAAAAATTTAGTTAAAAACCACTTGAGATGTTCGTAAAACTATTGTATTCTAATAATATAAAAGGTATGTGAAATATTTCACATAAAATCATTGTGCAATAGCTCTTATTTTTTTAATCCCTATTGTGAATGATTTCACAAAGAAAGCAGATAATCCTTAATTAAATGAAATTAGGAGTGGGTCAAGATGTCTAAACCAAAAATCGTCATTTTAGGTGCCGGATATGGCGGAATTATCACAAGTAAAACCTTAGAAAAATTACTAAAATCCGGCGAAGCAGATGTTACATTAATTAATAAACATGAATATCATTACCTTACAACCCAATTGCATAAGACCGGAGTTGGCACCGCAGCAGATCGGCAAATTGCCATGTCTATTCCTGAACTAATCAATCCAAATAAAACCCGTTTCTTAAAAGCTGCAGTATCCTCTGTTGACCTCAATACCCAAGAGGTATATCTTGAAGGCGGAGAAACAGTCAGTTATGACTATTTATTAATCGCACTCGGATTTGAGGTTGAAACCTATGGCATTCCAGGAGTGAAAGAAAATGCCTTTGAGATCCGAAGCTTCAGAAGTACAAAAATTATTTATCACCAAATCATTAAACAATTTAACCTTTATAAAGAAGACCATGATCCTTCCCGTTTAACGTTTGTCGTTGCCGGAGGTGGTTTTACCGGAATTGAAATGCTCGGAGAATTGGCAGATGGCCTGCCAAAACTTTGTAAAGAACACGATATCCCATTTGAAAAGATTAAAATTGTCGGCATTGAAGCCGCACCATCAGTCATACCATTTTTCCCTAAGCAATCAATCCAATATACAAAAGATGTGTTAGAAAAGCGAAACATTGAAGTCCTAACTTCAATAAAAATACTGGAATGTACACCAGAAAAAGTGATACTGGAAAATAATCTGGAGGTACAGACGCGAACATTAATCTGGTCATGCGGTGTAAAAGGAAACACAATTGTTCATAACTGGGGTTTGCCAATTGAAAAAGGCAAGATTCCAGTCGATGCAAATCTTCGCGTTAAAAACATGAAAAATGTCTTTAGTATCGGGGATTGTTCTTTATTCATGAAGGACGAAAAGTCTGCCTTACCGCCAACAGCACAAGTAGCACTGCAACAGGCACCCGTTTGTGCGAAAAATATAGTCGCTTCTATACGGGGCGAATCTTTAAAAACATTTGAATATCACCACAAAGGATCCGTGGCATCCATCGGACTTATGGCGGCCGTCGGAAAGGTAGGGAATTTCCGCTTATCCGGATTATTTGGAGCCTTTATGAAACAAGTCATAGAAGCCCGCTATTTGTTTAATCTAGGCGGACCGGCTCTCATTATTAAGCAGCATTTTGGCATAAACCGTGAGCCGTTAAAGATAACAGCTAAGCAATAACCAATGCAAGTTAATCATTCTTATTTTCCGGCGTTAGGGATCCCCTCTCCCTGCCAGCCATTTGATTAGAATAATCCCTAATTATTGTTGCCTTAAATCCCCCCATTTAAGGCGGACAGCCCCATTCCATTTAGTTGGAGGGGCTGTTCACATTTTTATTTAAATCCATTCTATGAATTCCAGACGGTTGCCAAACGGGTCATGGACATGAATTCTGCTTGCACCAGGGAGATTGTCGTCTGCTGTAAAAGGAACTTTCTCATTACTAAGATGCATTTTTAATTCTTCAATATTTTCCACAACAAAAGCAGGATGCGCCTTTTTTGCTGGTGAAAATGGTTCTTCCACTCCAATATGAAGTTGGAATGTCCCAAATTCGAACCAAACCCCGCCCCGCTTCTTTAGTTCTTCAGGTTTCTCTACCTCAATTAACCCCAAAACTCCACCAAAAAATGTTCTTGCTGCCTCTTCACAGCCATTGGGTGCTGCTAGCTGGACGTGATCGATCTTTTTTATTACAAACGACATAACGATTCCCCCATTTCTTTTTCCACTTTCTCATTATTATTTTATGAAATTTTCAATATTCTATCAAATCTTTATGCAAAAATTTAGCTGTCCCCGCTTTCTAGCAGATACAGCTTATTAATAAACATCCTTTTTCGTAAAAACAAGAAAGGAGACGAATAGTGCTGCTGCCCACCAAGCCAGTAAAACAAGCATCGAGAAGGTGAGGTTCATTCCCTCAAATTGGCGGTGCTGTACCTTTCATATAATCCGTTAATCGTAAATTCACCATAAAAAAATATTTGGCTGATTCCCAAGAGGATACCATATTATTTAAAATCGCACCCGAGATTAAAGCTGCCAGCATTACGCCCATTCCGGCTGCTGTGCTGCGGATTAAAACCGAAAGCATAAACGAAAGCGTACCTACTACGATTGCGACAAACCAAACCAAGCCAAAATCCATCAACAAAAACTTCCACAGACTCAGCAGTTTGACCTCTGAAGTGTTTAACCCGGTTTCTGTAACATTAAAGCCTGTTAAGATCGGAGCATCCCAGCCTTTATAACCGAAGACTGCCCCCGAAATCAAATAGGACAGGATTCCTGCAATCGCAATAATTAAGGAAATGGCGAAACAAAGGGTAATATACTTACTAAGCAGTACCTTCCACCTTTTCACTGGCCTTGTCAATAAAAGCTTAATTGAGCCCAAACTCTGCTCGGAGGAAACTAAATCACTGGCAATCACCATTACCATTAATGGGATAAAGAGATCAACCGAATTTTCTAGGAATATTCTTATAAAAGTTGGTGCACCAGGCTCTGCAGGATTTATATCATGATCCAGGTAATATTGCTGCTGTTGTAAGGAAATTTGCAACTGTTTCTTCCATTCATCAGAAATTCTGCTGCTGCTTAAGCGATTTGTCGTATCAACAATTTGCTGCTGCAATATCGTCCGCCAATCGCTCGTCCCTAATTTTTCACGCTGTGTTTCGACTTGTTTATATTGTGCATATGTAAATAACATCACGAGGACGCCTATAATTATTGCAATCACTACTAGCCGCTTTTTGGCAATCAGTTTCATCATTTCATTTTGTATCAGCTTATTCAATGCTGTCACCCCCCGTTAGTTCGAGGAATAAATCTTCCAGCACCGGCATTTTTCGGTTCATTTCTGTGACAGCCGCACCTGCTTCAACCAGCTGTTTATTCCAAACCGGTATTTTCTGTTCATCGAATTCCGTCAGGATGGTACCATCTTCTTTTACTTCAATATTTGTGAAGGCAGATAATACTTGCTTCCCCTTATCAATTGGTGATATCCGCCAAACGACTCTTTCACGATTGGCCAGCAATTGTTCTACGGAATCAACGCGAATAATGGTGCCCTTTGAAATAATGGCTACTCGGTCACAAAGCAATTGAATCTCGCTTAATAAATGGCTCGAGACGAGGACGCTGAGCCCTTCTTTTTCGGCTAGATAGCGAATAAATTGCCGCATTTCTCGAATGCCGGCCGGATCCAAACCATTTGTCGGCTCATCAAGAATCAGCACCTTCGGTTCTCCTAAGAGTGCCTGGGCAATTCCGAGGCGCTGCCGCATCCCAAGTGAATAGGTTTTGACTTTATCATGAATTCTTTCCGTTAACCCGACAAGCTCAACCACCTCTCTAATCCGCTCTTCTCCTTTTGTGTCTAGCATACGGGCAAAATGGAGCAGATTATTATAGCCCGATAGGTAGGGATATAGTTCAGGATTTTCAACGATACAGCCAAGATTGCTTACGGCCTCTTGAAACTGGTTCTCAATGCTATACCCGCAAATCCGGACACTTCCGGATGTTGGTTTAATCAAGCCGACAAGCATCCGAATGGTGGTCGTCTTCCCGGCCCCGTTCGGCCCTAAGAAGCCAAACACTTCTCCTTCATGCAAATCAAACGTTAACCCTTTTATAATTTCTCTTCTCCCGATTACTTTTTTTAAATTATTTACGGATAAAGTGATCTTTTTCTCCATTGTCAACACTCCTTACCAGGTGAGCAATGAGGCTACTCGTTCAGCGATTAAGCGGTACCCTTTTGAATTTGGGTGAAACTTGTCCGAATATAGATAATCGTTTACTTTTAACTCAAACAAATCAAATGTTGGCACAAACACGATTTTTGGAAAGGCAGCACTTACTTCCGCGCTGTCATAATTCCAGTGGCGGACCACTTTGGACATCTCTTTTCCTTGCGTTAATTCAATAAATGGATTGTACAGTCCAATGAAAAAGACATTTGCCTTCGGATTATTTTTACGGATTTCTTCAAAAATAAATTTCAAGTTCTCAAGGTATTTTTTTTCAATCGAGGCAATGTCTTCTGTTGCAAAATCGGCTAACCCTTGTCCGCCTCGGAATAAATCGTTCCCGCCAATTGTGACTAGTACCATATCCGCTTTTTGTATTTGCCGCCCGACTTCTGTCTCCTGCACCTGTTTACGGAGCTGATCGGACCTTTGACCATTGATGCCAAGATTCGTGAGCTGCACCGGCTGTTTTGTTTTTTCCTTTATTTCATCCATTAACACACCGACATAGCCTTTTCCCGTCTCATCCCCGGTGCCTCGCGTTAAGGAATCACCTAATGCCACAATAGTTAATCCATCTTTGTTCTCTGCCTCCTGATTCACAGTCGTTGTCTCAGGAACCTTTTCTGGCTTCCCGGCATAATATTCCCCCACAGCCCATCCAAGCCCGATTAGCCAGAGGAGGCAAAACAATGCTGCTATCAGTGTAATCGACCGTATAACATTTTTATTCACGAAAAACATCCTTTCTGGCCTTTTACTTTATTAAATCATAGTTGTGACACGATTCAAACTCTTAGCAAAAAAAATAAAGCTGGCTTCCGATTTGGAAACCAGCTTCTTCGTTTAGTCTTCTAAACTTCCTTTTGGACCAAAGAATTCAAAGTGAATTCTGTCTTCGTTTACGCCTAATTCTTTTAATGAGCGGTTCATGGCTTTCATAAAAGGAACAGGTCCGCAGAAATAAAAGTCTGCTTCCCCGATTGCGACTTTGTCGTTTAACCAATCACGAGTAATAAAGCCTTCAACATCAAAGCGATTGTTTACGCGATCCTCTTCTGTTGGTGCATCGTAAAAAATATACGATTTCACATGGTCTAATGCTGCTAACTCTTCAACCTCGTCTCTTAGGGCATGAACATTACTATTAGCGGCTGCGTGGACAAACGTTACATTACGTCCAGGCTGCATTTCAACCACCGTTTTTAACATACTCAACATTGGGGTTAACCCAACACCGCCGCTAAGCAGAACAACAGGATTCGTTTTTTCCATATCAAGGACAAAATCACCCGCTGGGGCACTAATATTTAGGATATCCCCTTCATTCACGCCATCATGCAAGAAATTGGATACCATTCCGTCCGGATTTGCCGTTCCGGCTTCGCGCTTCACACTCATCCGGTAGTAATCCTTACCTGGTGAATCCGACAGGCTGTATTGACGAATGTGGGTATATTTTTCTCCCTCTATTTCTAACTTTATACTAATATATTGACCAGGGATGAAACTTGAAATTCCTTTGTGATCCGCCGGTTTTAAGTAGAAAGAAGTAATAACATCACTTTCAACTACTTTCCTGTCAACAATAAAGCTGCGGAATCCGTCCCATCCGCCGTCTTGGTTTGTTGCTTCATCATACATTTCTGCTTCAACACTGATAAACGCATCTGCAATGACATTATAGGCTTCGGCCCAAGCATTGATAATTTCGTCTGTTGCTGCATCCCCTAATACATCCTTAATGGCTAATAAAAGATGCTTTCCGACTATTGGATAATGCTCAGGCTTAATACCGAGACTTCTATGTTTGTGGGCAATTTGTTTCACCACTGGCAGAATCGCTTCAAGATTGTCGATATACATGGCAGCAGCATATACCGTTCCGGCAAGTGCCTTCTGCTGTCTTCCTTGCTTTTGATTGGCATGATTAAAGATATTTAATAGTTCAGGGTGGTTCCCAAACATCAATTGATAGAACCGTGTCGTAATCGTTTCTCCGTGTTTTTCTAATACCGGTACCGTAGATTTTATGATATCAATCGTTTTTTGGTCTAGCAATCTGAACACTCCTTATTTATGTTTTCCCTATATCCATAGTGATTATATGAATTATTTCACTGCGACTAAGTGATTTAAATCACACTTTCAGGCTTTTAAACTTCGTTCATCTGCAGTTTTCACAGAATGTTCACTTTTGAGCATGACAGATGTAACTAGTCATCAAGTGTTCATTTTTGTATTGTTGAGGCTAGATAGGAAATTAAAATTAATTTTTTTTAACCGTTAAGATCACCACTAAAGGAAGATGATTATAATGAACAAGGCAAAAATCGCTTGGATTACAGATACAACAGCCTCTTTGAGCAAGGAGTTTATTGAGAAGCATCATATACACGTTATTCCCCTGCATGTAGTAATCAATGATGAATTTTATAAAGAAACGATTGATATTACCGAACAGGAATTTTATGAACGAATGAAAAATGAAGAAGGGAAATTCCAAACCTCCCAGCCATCAATTAATGATTTCGTTGAGCTTTATAATAAATTAAAGGAAAACTATGACTGTGGGATTGCCATTCATGCGTCTAGTCTATTAACCGGGACCTATCAATCGTCTGTTATGGCAGCAGGTATGGAGGATTTTAAATTGTTTGCGATTGATTCGCAAACTGGATCCTATCCCCTCTCTTATTTGATTAAAAAAGGCATAGATTTGGTTGATCAAGGGCTTGATGCACAAGAGGTGGTTAATCAATTAAATGCTTTACGGGATCATACCCGTTTATATTTGGTCCCATCAAATCTGGATCAGCTTCACAAAAGTGGCAGGGTATCCGGCGGTCAAAAAATATTAGCTTCATTATTTAATATCAAACCGATATTATCAATCGAGGATGGCGCAGCGAAAATAAAAGATAAAGTCCGCACGGAAAAAAAGGCATTTGCTTGGCTTGTAAATCAATTAACAGAAGACCTGGCAGCAAAAACAGTCCGGAAAGTGGCCGTCGTCCATGCAAATCATTTGGAAAAGGCAGCCCAGCTTGAAAAAATGGTAAACGAGTCCTTTCCACATATTGAAACAGAAAAAATGATGCTCATAACAGTTGCAGGGGTGCATACCGGTGTTGGAACACTTGGGCTTTCATGGGTTTGTGAATAAATAGTCAAAGGGTGCATGAAAATTTCATGCACCTATTTTAATATAAAAATATTAAAAACTGTTATATTATGGTACTATCATTACGTATAGTAATGAGTAATTTATGGATGTGGTTAAAAAAACATGCTGAATAAGAAGATGATGAACTCTATTACTGGTATTCTTGTGATTTTTGGATTAGTCTATGCTGGCTTCCTTCAATTTAAAATTAGTCAATATAGCCATGTGGAGGCACCCAATAACGCTGATTATATCATCGTGCTAGGGGCACGAGTAAAAGGTACCGTCCCTTCACTTGCATTTGCCACCAGGATTAATACTGCCGCAAAGTATGTAAAAGAAAACGAAAATACAATCGTCATTGCCTCAGGGGGCAAAGGCTCAGGCGAAGATATTTCGGAAGCGGAATGCATTAAAAGGGAACTTGTCAGACAGGGAATCAATGAATCTCGGATTATCCTAGAGGATCGCTCCACGGATACATACGAAAATATTGATTTTTCGAAAAAGCTGATTCCCGGGGATGCAACAAGCGGTCTTGTGGTGACGAATAATTTTCATCTCTACCGGGCCATCTCAATCGCGCGTGACCATGGCTTAGATGTTCAGGGCCTTCCGGCAAAAACTCCATGGAAGGCTGTTTTAAAATCATATACCCGTGAGTATTTGGCGATTACGAAATTCTATTTAAAAAGATATATATTAGATTGAAAAACTCGACTTTTACCGGTCGAGTTTTTCCATTTGTATCATTTCTGTGTCTTTGCGAAAATACAGGTATCCCGCAGCTCTTTTGTATCTGCGGAAATACTATCACATTTTAATATTCCTTCTAAGCTAAAGCCCAGCTTTTCGGGGATGGCACGGCTTTTTACATTTTTAGAATCGCAGCGGATCTCGACTCTCTTTGCATTCAAATGGGTAAAGGCAAAATGCGTAATCGCCTCCGTTGCTTCAGTGATATAACCATTCCCGCTATGCCGCGTATCGACCCAATAACCGATTTCAAATTTTGGCACGTCCCAATTGATTCGATGCAAACCAGAAGATGCAATAAATTCACCCGTTTCTTTATGAAAAATATGTAACCGTAAGTCCTCACGTGTTAAAAACTTCGCATGGGCTTCCCGCATGTTGGCCTCAACGTCCTCTTCTGTTTGTTCACGATGGGCCCAAGGCATCCAGGGCTTTAATTCATTTAATGAGCCTTTTATTGCTTCATATACTGCTTTTCCATCGCCGGGAATAGGCTTGCGGATTACCAATCTTTCAGTGTAAAACTCTTCTGGAAAATCAATTAGTATAGGTTTCATTTTTGTTCCCTCCATCCGATAGATCATTTACTATTCGCTAGAATCAGGTGAAATTCCTTTATTTTTATTTATTATTAGGCGAAAAAAAGACCCTTCCTTCATGGAAGAGCCTTTCCTTTTCGTATTTTTAGTACGCTTTTGCCCAATACACCATTTGTTTTGCTTCTTTTCCGCAGCAAACACATGAATCTGACAGCTGTTCTTGTTCAAATGGGATACAGCGGGAGGTTGCCCCAGCGTCCTCTTTTATTTTTTCCTCACATTCCAGGTCACCGCACCACATTGCCTTGATGAAGCCTGGTTTTGCTTCAAGTGATTCCTTCAATTCAGGTAGAGTTAAGGCAACTGTTGTTCTTTCTTCCCGATGGTTCAGTGCTTTGTTATATAAATTGGCTTGAATGTCATCTAGCAATTCAACAAGCTTTGTTTCTAACTCATCCATTGGAACAACCACTTTTTCTAACGTATCACGTCTTACTAACACAACTTGCTTATTTTCAATATCTTTTGGTCCCACTTCAAGACGAACTGGAATACCCTTCATTTCGTACTCATTAAATTTCCAGCCTGGCTTTTTATCGCTCGCATCAATATCAACACGAGCAACAGCCGAAAGTGACTTTTTCAAATCATAGGCAAAATCTAAAACGCCCTCTTTATGCTGCGCAATTGGCACAATCATCACTTGTGTTGGTGCTGCTTTTGGCGGGATTACAAGGCCCCGGTCGTCGCCGTGTACCATAATCAATGCACCGATAATCCTTGTGGTGAAGCCCCATGATGTTTGGTGCACATATTGCAATTTGCCTTCTTTATCGGTGTACTGGATACCAAATGCTTCAGCAAAGCCTGTGCCGAAATGATGGGAGGTACCAGATTGCAATGCTTTTCCATCATGCATTAAGCTTTCAATCGTGAAAGTCGCTTTTGCACCGGCAAATTTTTCTTTCTCCGTCTTTTGTCCTTTAACAACTGGGATCGCCAAAATGGTTTCACAAAGTTCCGCATACACATTCAGCATTTTAATGGTTTCTTCCATTGCGTCCTCATCGGTCGCATGCGCTGTATGCCCCTCTTGCCATAAAAACTCTAATGTCCGGAGGAATGGACGTGTCGTTTTTTCCCAGCGGACAACATTAGCCCATTGGTTATATAACTTTGGTAAATCTCTATGAGAATGAATGATTTTACTATAATGTTCGCAAAAAAGGACTTCTGATGTTGGGCGGACAACTAAACGTTCCGCTAATGGTTCGGAGCCGCCATGGGTAACCCAGGCCACTTCAGGTGCAAACCCTTCGACATGATCCTTCTCTTTTTGGAGCAGACTTTCAGGTATAAACAGTGGCATATAGACATTTTCATGCCCCGTTTCCTTAATACGGCGGTCTAATTCATTTTTAATATTATCCCAAAGTGCGTAGCCATACGGGCGAATAATCATCGAACCGCGAACGCTTGAATAGTCAATTAAGTCTGCTTTCGTGACAACATCTGTATACCATTGGGCGAAATCCTCGTCCATACTGGTAACATCTTTTACAAATTCCTTTGCCATTTTTGACACCTCATTAATAAATTGATTTAAGACTTTGAGAATTGTCCAGCTCCAGCGACCAGCGGCTAGTGGACTTCTCTTTTCTCCATACAAAAAGGCCCTGATCCTGAAAAGGGACCAAGGCCTGGCGGTACCACCCTAAATTCATAAAGCAAAGTGCTTTATACTCTTTCCATGATAACGGAGTTTATCCGCATGTATCTTCAACAACGATCCGATACAGAACTCGGCGGCAGGTTCAAATGACTGTCTTAAGAAACCTCGCACCATTGGTTTCCTCTCTTTGTAAGACTGCTTCACTCTACTGGTCCACGTCAATGTTTCAATAGTATTTTTCAAAATTATATCTGTCCCGCTCACAAATGTCAATTCTATAGTGGAATATTTTTCTTACCATGTGTAGTTCCGCTTTAAACTATTTTGCAAATGAGTTAAAATGCAATTATGAACTAATAGGGGTGATTGCGTGAAAAAGAATGATAAAGATGATCTGGATCTAGAGGAGGGAAAGAAAAGGATTTATTACTTGAATATATTCGTATGCAAAATGAAGCCCTAAAGCGAATTTACAAAATGACCATAGATAAAGAAAAAGAAAAATAAATCCCCCCCCCACAACCCCTTTCCATTAAGTAATTTTCATAAAACGTTCATACCCCTATCGCTTCCATGTTGTCATTTGGATTTATAATACTCTTATGTTGTTTATTTTAAACACACACATAAGAGGAGACTGAACATGACGATTTTTTCGATTATTTCCGCTGTATTTGTTGCCATTGGCACCGGCTATTCCATTTATCTTGTTTACCGCCATAAAAACAAATTGAATAACACCCCTGGAATGATGATTAGCATGGTCATTGCGGTCATAACAGGCTTGCTTTCCGGCAGTATGATCGGAATTACCTTCGGTGAGACGTTTCTTGTCGTTGGCGTCAGCATGATTATTGGATTTGTCGTCGGGTTTTTGGCCGGACACCCGATTGGACTTTTAGCCATCCTGATGGGATCTATTTTCGGGTTATTGGGCGGCATTAATGGCGCTATTCTTGGAGTTTTCCTGCAATTCATTAATCCAACTATTTTGCTTGGTATTTTATTAGGTTTCTATATTGTCATCATTGGGTTTGTCATTGTCTATATCCACGTTGCCACTAATAGCAAGTTTTCAATCGATACTGGGGAGCTTTCCCCGTTCGCGATTATCGGCGGCGGTATTGTCCTCATTTCCTTATTTTTATTTATGTACAGCAGTGATATGGTGAAAATACCGGGGAAAAATGAACCTGCGGAAACACAGGCCGCACAAGAGTCGAGCAATCAGACGGGATCGACAACGGAAGTGGATGTAACCAGTGCAAGCAAACCAAAAGTAAAGATGCTCGTTACGGAAAAAGGTTACTCTCCTAACGTTATTCGCGTAAAAAAAGGAGTACCGGTGGAATTTGAAATTGAAAATCCGCTTGAAAATAATAGCTGTTTATCTACCTTTATGATTCCAGATTTCAATATTAACAATGTGAACCTGAAGTTCGGCACAACAAACCTATCATTCACCCCGGACAAAACCGGAGAATACACGTTTAGCTGCGGAATGAAGATGTTTAAAGGAACGATTATAGTCGAGTAAATAAAACAGTGAACAGAAAAGCTGCCGAGTAATCCCGGCAGCTTTTATTAGTTACCTTGCAGCTTCCGCCATCAATCTGTAACAATAAGCCCAGCATTAATTCTTTTGGGCTTTTGGAAAAGTGATTTCTATTGTTGTTCCTTTACCAAGCGTACTTTGCACCTTCGTTTTTCCATGGTGTTTCTCGATAATCCATTTTGCAATTGACAAACCAAGTCCTGTTCCTTCTGCGGCTGTTCTGGCCTTATCACTTTGATAGAAGCGGTCAAAGATCTTAGGAATATCGTCGTCCGGAATTCCTATCCCGTTATCCTTAACCTGAAAGACGATAGAAGAATGGCTCTGCCTGCATGAAAGGTTGATTTCGCCGCCTTCTTTAGTATATTTCATGGCATTATCCAATAGTATGACAATCAGCTGGTGGATTCTTTCTTTATCTGCCAAAAAGGGAACCGGCCCCGCTGCATCTAATCGAAGGGACTTTTCTTGATACATGGCAATTTCCTCGTACTGCTGCAGGATCTCCTTTAAAAGCTCATCCAATAGGAAGGATGACTTTTTCATTTCAATTTGATCTGAATCCGATCTAGCCAGCGTCAATAAATTAGTAACCAGCTTAGTTAGTCGCCTTGATTCATTCGAAATCGTGGAAACATCGTGAATTTTTTCCTGAATCGTTGCAAATGGTGATCGAAAAAGTAAATCCGTTTTCGCCTGGATCACGGCTAATGGTGTTCGTAATTCATGAGAAGCATCTGAAACGAATTCTTGCTGCTTTTGCCAGGCATTTTTTATCGGAACCAATGCCCTGCCAGCTAAGAAATATCCGGTGGCAATCGCACAAATCACACCGACACCACAACCAATCAGCATTATTAATAAAAGCCTGTCTAATAATTCCTTTTCAGAGTTCACATTTCGAATAAATTGGATCGTTACCTTTCCTAATTCAGGTTGCTCCAGTTCAAAAGCTACATACCTAAATGAAAAATCCTCTACATCAACATCTTGCAAAGTATTTAATTTCTTCGGCCGGACAAGCTCCTCATTTTCTAGAAACAGCTCGGAATCATGGTTCTGCTCCACTAACAACTGATTATTTTTATCCCAAATTAAAGTTAAAATCCGGGGGTCTCTTCGATTGAATCTTGGTCCTGGTCCTCCATCCCCTTCACGGATTTCACCCGGACCTTTAGACTGTTGTTGAAAATGATTGACGGATTCAAGCAGGGATTGGTTAACATCCTTATATAATTTATTATCCGTATAAAAGTAAACAATGCCACCAAGGATACTAATTAAAACAATTACGACCAATGAGTTTAATAATGTAAGCCTAATATGTGTTCGTCGAAACATATGACTGCCCCTATTCTACATTCAGCATATAGCCGACACCGCGGATCGTTTTAATATCAGCATGATACCCAAAGGGTTCTAATTTTTTGCGAAGATGGTGCATGAACACCTCCACAATGGCCACCGTCGTATCTGAATGAAATCCCCACACGCGGTCATAAATTTGCTCTTTCGTTAATATTGCTCCTTTGTTTTGAATCAAAAATTCCAACAACTCATATTGTTTGGCCGTCAGTCTAAGAGGATTGCCGTCCACTAGAATCTCTTTCTCCTTACCGAGCAATTCAATCCCGCGGTATTTAATTGTTTGATTGGTCGTTAAACTGCCGCTTCTCCGTAACAATGCCCGAATTCTCGCCATTAACTCCGCTGCCTGGAACGGTTTCACTAAATAATCGTCCCCGCCGCTATCTAATCCCTTCACTCGGTCCTCTAACGAATCTCTCGCGGTTAGAAATAGGACAGGGATTTTAATCCCTTCTTTACGGATTGTTTGCAACACTTCAAAACCATCAATTTCCGGAATCATCACATCCAAAACGATGGCATCATGAATATTTTGCATGGCTAAAAATAAGGCATCTTCCCCGTTCGATGCCTGATCCACTTCAAATTCATCTGATAAAAGCTGAACAATGGACTCTAACAATGGAAGATTATCTTCAACAACTAATAAACGCATCTCTACCTCTCCTTTGAAAAAAGGGAATTCATTTTATTATAAAGGAAACAAAGCGGCTGCAACAATGGCGATTTACTTGGAAAGTCTATTATTAGGTCTGTTCCTTAACTTTTCCTTAAAGGAAAATGATTGACGAACAAACCTGCTATATTTTATAGTTAAACAGGTGAATAGTTAAATAGTTTAACTAATTTTTTGCGAGGTGGTAAAAAACATGGATAACCCCATCATTCAGGAGTTAATCGATCGGTACGTGACTGTTTCTTTTCAGGTTCATAAAAAAGCAGAAACCTTAATCAAAGGACAAATTGGTGACGAATTAACCAATGACCAGCATTACATATTAAGATACATTTCTCAGTCTGGCGAATGTACGTCTTCGGAATTGGCTGATGCCTTTGAAGTGAACAAAAGTGCCATCACGGCCATTATCAACAGAATGGCCGACAGAGGCCTGATTCAAAGAACCCGGGATGAAAACGACAGGCGAGTCGTGTATTTAACCCTAACAACTGAAGGCCATACACTTTATCAAAATTGTCAAGAAAAAATACAAGTTCTTGTTGAATCCATCATTACTCAATTTGAAGAGACAGAAATAAAAAGTTTTATCAATACGTATGAAAAGCTGGCCCGAATCTTAGCCAACAAGAAAAAGGAAGAACTGGGGGAATAACAAGGTGAGAGCAATTATCAAAGGAAAGTGGTTCATTTTAATCGCTTGGATTGCTGTTATTACAGCTCTTTTTATGCTAGCGCCAAATATGGAGACTCTCGTACGGGAAAAAGGGCAAATTGCCGTTCCGGATGGCTATTCATCGACCATTGCCGAGAAAATCCTTAAAGATGTCCAATCCAGTGAAAATAAAGGCAGCGAATTACAAACTGCCCTCGTCTTTCACAGTGAAAAAAAGCTAACGAAGGAGGATTTTTCTAAAGCTGAAAAAGCTGTGAACAAGCTTGAAAACAATAAAGAAAAACTTGGGATTTCTGAAATCCTTTCCCCTTTGATCAAAAAGAACTAGAGGATCAGCTTGTTGCAAAGGACGGAAAAACCATCCTTGTCTCCTTAAAAGTAACGGCAAATGGCCGTGAAGCTAAAGACATTACCAAAGAGTTGTATAATGCGATCGATGAGGTCAAACTCGATCATTATTATACGGGCAGCTGGGTCATTGGTGAAGATCTTGTGACGAACTCACAAGAAGGTTTAAAGAAAACTGAGGGCATTACAGTAGGCTTCATTTTAGTGGTCTTGCTCCTTGTGTTTCGCTCTGCGATTGCACCAATTATTCCATTGGTTACGGTTGGCTTCAGTTATCTAACCGCCCAATCCATTGTCGGTCTATTAGTTAATCACGTTAATTTTCCGTTATCAACGTTTACCCAAATATTCTTAGTCGCTGTCCTCTTTGGCATCGGAACCGACTATTGTATCTTGCTGCTAAGCCGTTTTAAAGAAGAGCTCTCACATAATGAAGATGTAACAGAAGCCATTATTACAACCTACCGGACTGCCGGAAAAACGGTCATTTTTAGTGGGATTGCCGTGCTGATTGGATTTGCCTCTATCGGATTTTCCACTTTTCAGCTTTATAAATCAGCTGCTGCAGTTGCTGTAGGTGTAGCGATTTTATTACTGGCATTGTTTACTGTTGTTCCCTTTTTCATGGCCGTACTCGGTAAAAAACTGTTCTGGCCATCTAAAGGCAAACTTGAACACGGCGACAGCAAGGTCTGGGGGGGGATGGGCACATTTGCCTTGAAACGTCCTTTCATCGCCTTCATCCTTGTTGCCATCGTTTCGGTCCCTTTCTTATTTACCTATAAGGATCAATTATCATTTAATTCTCTTGAAGAAATCAGTGATGATTACCCATCCATAAAGGGTTTTAATCTGATTGCCGATTCATTTGGACCCGGTGAATCCATGCCAACGCAAATTGTAATTAAAAATGACGATAAAATGAACACATCGGAGTATATTTCTCTGACGGAAAAAATCAGTCAAGAGCTCGAAAAAGTGAATAATGTTGACGCTGTTCGTTCTGTGACCCGCCCTACCGGAAACCCGATTGATGACTTTTATCTTTCGAAGCAAGTTGCAACCCTTGGCGATGGACTTGGTCAAGGGAACGAAGGAATTAAGAAAATCAGCGACGGGCTCACTGAAGCTGGCAGCCAAATGGCGGCAAATCAGCCAAAGATGAAAGAAGCAACGGACGGGATTAATCAATTAATTGATGGAACCAGCACAATAAAAACCAAAATGGGGGAACTTCAAAATGGCCTTTCTCAAATTGAGAACGGACTTAAAGAAGGGTCCATGGGATTGACGGAGATTAGAACCAGATTAGAACAAGTACAGTCTGGTTATAAAGAGATTTTAGCAGGAAGTAAACAGCTGCTGGCCGGATATAAGGAAGCAGATGCCAGATTAACCTCGCTTAGAGGAAACTATGAGGATGTTGCGGCGAGCTTGACCTCTTTAGATCAAGCGTTGCAATCAACCAATCAATATTTTACTAATCTAGAAAATGATTATAAGGACATCCAAGAAAACCAAAACTATCAAGCTATAAAATCGACTGTTCAGAGGTCTCAAGATGCAATTAAAAGTATAGCCTCTGGATTACAGGAATTAAACGGCGGACTTAAAGCTGTCCAGCAAGGAATCAACTATGCAAATAGTCAATTTGACAAATCCATTGCAGGCCAGGAAAAACTTGTATCAGGGATGGAACTGATTTTACCGGGATTAAAAGAGCTGGAGGATGGACTCAAAAATCTGCAAATTGGCCAGGAAAAAGCCGTCGAAGGTATTCCGAAATTCTCAAGCGGTTTAAATGATTTAAAGGATGGTCAGCAGCAAATTCTAACAGGATTTCAAGATATGAGCGGGCAAATCACACAGCTCTCTGACGGCTTATCCCAGAGTGCGGATGGTTTAAATCAAGTATCCGATGGTCTCAACTCGGCACAAGATTATCTTAAGGATGTCTCAACACAAAAACAGAATGGGTTTTACATTCCTCAGGATGTGTTAGACAGTAAAGATTTCGAGCAGGCACTCAATACTTACTTGTCTAAAGACCGAAAAGTCATGACGATTGATGTGGTCTTTAATAAAAATCCTTACTCCAATGAGGCAATCGGCCAAATTCCGGAAATCAAGGAGGCAGTAAAGCGAGCAATAAAAGATACAAAGCTTGAAAATGCAAAAGTGGCGGTTGGCGGTGTATCAAGTATGCATAATGATCTGGATACTATATCCAAGGCGGATTATTCCCGAACCGTTATCTTGATGCTTGCTGGTATTAGTATCATATTAATTATCTTAATGCGCTCACTCATCATGCCGCTTTATCTAATCGGTTCCTTAATCCTAACCTACTTTACGTCCATTTCGATTTCAGAAGCGATTTTTGTTCATGTGTTAGGTTACACTGGAATTAGCTGGGCCGTTCCGTTTTTTGCCTTTGTTATCCTGGTGGCTCTTGGCATTGACTACAGTATTTTCTTGATGGACCGTTTTAATGAATACCGTCAGATGCCGGTCCAACAAGCCATCTTACTTTCGATGAAAAAAATGGGGACTGTCATCATTTCGGCAGCCGTCATCCTTGGCGGTACGTTTGCAGCCATGATGCCTTCCGGAGTTCTATCATTAGTAGAAATTGCGACTATTCTTCTCATTGGCCTTGCCTTGTACTCGCTCGTTGTACTGCCGCTTTTTGTACCTGTAATGGTAAAAACTTTTGGCGATGCCAACTGGTGGCCATTTAGAAAAGATCAGGATCGTGGAAATCATTAGAATGATGTAAAAGCACGCTGACCTCAAAATCAGCGTGTTTTTTTCTTACTTTCTTTTTAGTATTCTATTATGCTAACAAGTTGACGCTTTAGTATGCTAAGATAATTAATAATTAAAAAAATTCTTTCTTTTGTATAATATTCTGTTATATAATAATAAACAGAAAGGACAAAGGGGGAAATTTATGGAGAATTTTGTAAATTGGCTAAATGGGATCATTTGGAGCCAGGCACTCATTTATTTATGTTTAGGGGTAGGTTTATTTTACACGCTAGCAACAAGATTTCTTCAAGTTAGGCATATGAAAGACATTTTCTCGTTAATGTTCAAAGGTGAAAAATCTGAAGCTGGTATTTCTTCATTCCAGGCATTAAGTCTTTCATTATCAGGCAGAGTAGGAACCGGGAACATTGCCGGTGTTGCAACGGCAATTGCATTCGGCGGTCCAGGAGCCGTTTTCTGGATGTGGATGATGGCATTCTTAGGTGCCGGATCAGCATTCATTGAATCAACCTTAGGACAAGTATATAAAGCAAAACAGGATGGTCAATTCCGCGGCGGCCCTGCATTTTACATAGAAAAAGGGCTAAATATTAAATGGTATGCTGTATTATTTGCCGTTGTAACTGTTATTGCAACAGGGGTGCTTTTACCAGGCGTTCAAGCAAATAGTATTTCACTAAGTGTTGAAAACGCTTTCGGAGTTAATCCAGCCATTACAGGCGGCATCATCGTACTATTCCTTGCTTTCATTATCTTTGGTGGAGTTAAGCGGATTGCACGTGTGGCAGAATTCGTCGTTCCATTCATGGCGTTAGGTTATATTATCGTTGCTCTTGTTATTACGTTCATGAATATTTCTGAATTACCGGGTGTTTTAAAACTAATCTTCTCAAGTGCTTTTGGTACGGATGCTGCGTTTGGCGGGATCTTAGGTGCAGCCATTTCTTGGGGTGTTAAACGTGGAATTTATTCAAATGAAGCGGGTCAAGGAACAGGTCCACATGCTGCGGCTGCGGCTGAAGTATCACATCCAGCAAAACAAGGAATTGTGCAGGCATTTTCTGTCTATGTAGATACTCTACTAGTTTGTTCGGCCACAGCATTTATGATCCTTATTACAGGAATGTACAATGTTACTCCTGAAGGCGGAAAAGCCATTGTAACCAACCTTGGAAAAATGGAACCAGGTCCCGGCTATACACAAAAAGCTGTTGAGGCTGTATTCCCTGGCTTTGGGGCTCCATTTGTGGCACTATCTTTATTCTTCTTTGCCTTTACAACCATCATGGCTTATTACTATATGGCAGAAACAAACCTTGCTTACATTAACCGTAAAACAAAACGTCCATGGACAATTTTCCTGCTAAAGGTAGTCATCTGCGGAATGGTATTCTATGGCAGTGTGAAAACAGCTGGTCTTGCTTGGGCATTAGGTGATGTAGGTGTGGGAAGTATGGCTTGGTTAAATATCATTGCGATTCTACTTCTGACAAAACCGGCCTTAAAAGTGTTAAAAGACTATGAAGCACAATTAAAAGATGGAAAAGATCCTGTGTTTGACCCTGTTAAGCTTGGTATTACAAATGCTGACTACTGGGAAAAAGAACATTCTAATCCACTTGAAACTGAGAAGACAGGCTGATTTTACAAAAAAATAAAGTTTGAGGGGCTGACTTACTTGAGTCAGCCCCTTATTTCATTTTGATTAAGATAAATGTGAAACCTTTTCTCCCTCCCCTCGTATACTTTAGGAGTGGGCAAAAATGTTCTTCAGCTTGAAGTTTTCCCCTTTTTCAATATTAGATTTATAATGTACATATATAACAAGGATGAGGAGTGAAAAGTGTGGGTGTTACACTAAGTAAAGGACAAAAGGTTGATTTAACGAAATCACACCCTGGTCTGCAAAATGTTGTGGTTGGATTAGGGTGGAATGGGAGCAATCTTAGTTCAAACTTTGATTTAGATGCATCAGCATTTTTATTAAATGAATCTGGAAAAGTGAACAGTGATCAGGATTTTGTTTTTTATAATAACCCTTCCGGCGGAAACGGTTCCATTATCTATAGCGGCGATAACCGCATTGGTTCAGGTGTGAGGGATGACGAACAAATCAGAATCGACTTAAACAGAGTTCCCGGCCATATTCACCGAGTCGCCTTTACAATTACCATTCATGATGCGCAGGTAAAACGGCAAAATTTCGGACAAGTGTCAGAATCGTATGTCCGTATTTTTAATGAAATGACAAATGAAGAATTATTAAGGTTTAACTTAGGACAGAACTTTACGGTGGAAACAGCGATTGTTGCAGCCGAATTATATCGCCATAACGGAGAATGGAAATTCAATGCAATAGCTAGCGGTTTTCAAGGTGGCTTAGCCGCATTATGCCGAAATTTTGGGATTGCCGTTGATGATCCGCCGGCAAGTGCGCCATCTACACCGCCAACACAGCCATCCAATTATCAGCAACATCAAAATACTTTTCAACAACAAACAGCTTATCAACAACCAAATACGAACCAATATGATCCTTATCAGCAAAATCAAAGCAGCTATAGTCCTTACCAGCAAAGCCAGCCGGGTAATCCTTCATACCAACAGCCTGTGCATTTACAACCGGATTCATCTTATCAGCAGCCTGCTTACGGGTATCCGTCCCAATCGACTTTCCCATCGACAACAGGCTCACATCAATCGTATGGTGGAGACGATATTATGTGCCCCCGCTGCCATTCAACACATGTCCGAACCGGAAAAAAAGGCTTCGGTCTTGGTAAAGCAGCCATCGGCGGGTTAATCCTTGGCCCTGTCGGTCTACTGGGTGGTTTTATTGGGCAGAATCAACTCAAGTTCACCTGTAATAGCTGTGGTAACAATTGGTCACCTTCGCAAACTGATTATGCGGAATGGGCAAATACACAAAAGAGAAAAGCACAAGATTTGTTCAGTCGCTATAAAAGCCAAGACGTCCTCGATGCCGTTGTTGCCGCATGTGCTTTAGTGGCAATGGCAGATGGTTACCTGGACGCATCAGAACGGCAAAAGATGCTTGAATTTGTCCATCAAAGTGATGAATTACGGGTATTTGATACGAATAAAGTCATTCAAAAATTTAATTTGTTCATTTCCAGAATGGAAAATGACCGGATGATGGGCCGCGCCGAGGCATTCCGTGCCCTCGGAAAAATAAGAAGCAAACCGGAAATAGCACGCTTAGTTGCTCGCTATTGTATTGCCATTGGCTATGCTGATGGAAACTTCGACCACCATGAACAGCAAATGGTCGCAGACATTTGCCGCGAGCTTGGCTTAAACCCTGCAGAATTTCTTTCATAATCCATTGCAAGAAAGCCCCATTTCCGATTTTTAGGAAATGGGGCTTTCTCTTTTTATTTTTGCCAAACTCTTTTATTCTCTACCCTTTTGGTAAAACCTTTTGCATCCAATCGTTCCAAAAATGGAATCATGTATTTTCTTGATAAATCAAGAACCTCCTTCGCAGCACCCACTTCAAATTCAGAGCCTGTCTGGCTGCGCAGCTTTTCAACCGCTTCCTTGAATACATCCCCGTGATAGGCAAACTGCTCATCTAATGGAACGATTAACTCCTGCTCTTCAAGAAATCTCTTTAAATCGAATATAAGGGTTTCAGGAATACCCGCGCTTGAAAAATAATCCTTTAAGTACCGGACCTTAAGCCCATCCTTTTTCAATTCAAGAAGCAAATTTTCAGTCCGTTTCTCCCAGCTTTTCGGTACATGGGGAACAAACGATGCAAGGGACACAAATTGTTCTTTCCGCTTAAATAGTCCAATTGTCATTCCATTCTCCACGACAAAATCAAGCAAGGATTTAGGAAACCTTTTTTGCATGGTGTGTATTAATTCTGCCTTATTGACGCCAGTCTTCATCGAATGGGTCAGATGGTAATCCTGTAATTGATCAAAAATATCTTCTTCTATCGAATGAATTAACCCCTGCAGTGTGTACTCTTTACCATTATATAGAACAAATTCAGCATCAGTTAGATGCTCGTTTAATGTCTCTTCATCAAGTGCCGTCCGTTTGATTAATTCATTTACGGGAAGGCTTTTCGCTTCCACTAAAGCGGCAGTGATTCGTTCTATTGGTGTACCAACCTTTTTCTTTTCAAGCTCTTCAATAGTCTGATTTCCGAAGCGGTATTTATTTCCCCGCGGATCAATCACCCAACCGCCGCCAATCGTTTCTTGCGGGCTTGGCCTGCGTAAAATAAATCTGTCTCCACGTTTCGTGAGTATTTCCTCCTCAAGACGCAGCTGACAAAGGATTTCTCCATTTTCTTCTTTTATTTCATTACGGTCAAAGAAAACAATCCGCCCCATCACTTCTGCTGTTCCGATATGAAGCTTGATTGGCATCCGCTGCTTGACTATATGTTCGAGATCGGCCACCATCCGAATCGCCACGTCGACTGTCTTCGTCACAATAAAGTGTTCGGATGATACTAGAACATCTCCCCGCGCTAAATCATCTTTTGATACATTAGATAGATTGATCGCTGTCCGCTGTCCTGCGTACGCCTTCACGGCCGGTTTATGATGGACCTGAATCTGCCTTGCTCTTACTTCTATTCCGTTCGGCATAATTTTTAGGGCTTGCCCTTCCACAACAGTCCCTTCATACACTGTACCGCGAACGACCGTCCCTTGACCTTTTACCGTAAATACCTGGTCGATTGGCAGTCGGAATGCCCCTTTTGCATCACGCATTTCCTGTTCTTTTAATGTTTTAATAATTAATTCTTTCATCTCGTCTATCCCTTTTTTCGATAGACTGTCAACAAGAACAAGTGGGCTATCTTCAAACACGGTATTGGTCAGCTCTTCTAAAATATCATCCTTGACCAGTTCAATAAACTCTTCATCCACCCTGTCAATTTTTGTAATCGCAACTAGTCCATTTTTTACACCTAAGAATTTTAAGATATCCAGATGTTCTCTTGTTTGCGGCATCACACCTTCATCAGCTGCAACGACTAGCACCACTAAATCAATTCCGGCGACTCCGGCAATCATCTGCCGGATAAACCGTTCATGGCCCGGGACATCTATGACGGATATTTGGATTTCATCGTCTTCATATAATGGTGCAAATCCCAGTTCAATGGAGATTTGTCGTTCCTTTTCCTCTTTTAGACGGTCGGTATCAACATTCGTTAGCGCTTTTGTTAAGGTTGTTTTTCCGTGATCAATATGTCCCGCCATTCCGATTGTAAAATATCGTTTTTCCAAGCTTGCCACCTTCTTAATCGTTCTACCATTCTACTGTAGCCTTTGGAACGCTTTTGTTCAAGCATACATTTCCATTCCCAATTCTATTTGCAAAAAATAATATTTTTTTAGGCAAAATCATTCACAAATTTTTCGAAATTTTATATAATAAAGTTATAATTTTGCATTGATGCAACTTTTGTTCACCGACGAACAAACCTTGCGTCTACGAAAAACATCAAAGAAAGGATGGTATCTGATGAGCCAACCTAATTCACTAGCAGTTGACAAGGCTCGTGCAGCGGAAAACCGAACTGTTTCCGCCGCAAGGGATGCCATAAATGGAAAAGTAAAAGGAATTCGGGCCTTACTGCCGTTTCTTGGCCCTGCCTTCATTGCATCCATTGCCTATGTCGATCCTGGAAATTTTGCTACCAACATTCAAAGTGGTGCCCGCTTTGGCTACAAAATGCTGTGGGTCATTGTTCTGGCAAACTTGATGGCGATGCTCCTGCAAAACATGTCTGGCAAACTTGGAATTGCCACCGGAAAAAGCCTTCCGGAACTTTGCCGCGATCATATGCCGAAATGGCTGACGATTATCATGTGGGTAGTTTCTGAACTTGCTGCCATGGCGACTGACCTTGCGGAATTTTTAGGGGCAACATTAGCACTAAACCTTCTCGCGGGCATTCCAATGCTGCTTGCCACTATCATTACAGGTGTTGTAACCTATTTAATATTGATGCTAGAAAAACTCGGCTTCCGGCCGCTGGAAAAATTCATCGCTGCTTTTGCCATGCTAATCGGGTTATGTTACCTGGTGGAAACGATTATTTCTAAGCCCGATTTTTCACAAATTGCCTATCACAGTGTCGTTCCGTGGCTTGGTAACAGTGAAAGTATCATGCTGGCAGTCGGAGTAATCGGTGCCACGGTCATGCCGCATGCGATTTTTTTGCACTCAAGTTTAACCCAGAACCGGATCGTACCTAGAAATGATTTTGAAAAAATAAAAATCCAAAAATTTAGTACAAAAGAAATAATGATTGCGATGACCCTGGCGGGATTTGTTAATCTTGCAATGATGTATATGGCAGCATCTGTTTTCAACAGATCTGGGCAAAGCCATATCGCCGATCTTACAACGGCCTACCATACCCTAACACCACTGCTCGGTTCTGCAGCAGCCAGTGTATTCTTGATATCACTACTTGCCTCAGGTGTATCAAGTTCTGTTGTTGGAACAATGGCCGGGCAAGTAATTATGCAGGGATTTGTCGGATTTACCATTCCATTATGGATCCGCCGTTTAGTCACGATGCTTCCTACCGTGATTATCGTAGCCATCGGTGTCGACCCAACGCAAACTTTAATTATCAGCCAGGTAGTACTTAGTATTGTTTTACCATTTCCAATCATAGCGTTAATTTACTTCACGCAAAAACGAGACATCATGGGTGTATTAACCAACAAACGAATCACAACTGTTCTTTCCTCAATATTCGCCATGATTATTCTTAGCTTAAATGTTTGGATGGTTGTACAGATGCTGATTGGTTAAATAAATAGTGCGAAAATGAAAATAAAGCGTAGTATAAACGACCGTAACTGTGAAAATTTTGTAGTTACGGTCGTTTAGTGGCTAAACTTTATTGTTCCTATATCATCCAAAAGCATTATCTTTGAATTTTCATCTTTGACCTTTTGAGCATATTCAATTGCTTGCTTGGCTTGTATTTTTGCCAAATCCATATGATCTAATAATGTATTTGCCCTGCTTAATGCCTCATAGGCATACCCTACATAAAATGGCTCAATTTGGTGGTTTACGCTCACTTCCAAACAACGTTCAGCATAGAAAAGGGCTCGATCACCAAGGTCAGCGGTTGCATAGACCCTAGATAACTGCCAATACCCAATCGATAGATTTTTAGGAGTATGCTCCTCTACCTGTGTCCAATGCCAAAAAGAAGCATGGGCAAGATGAATCATCTTCTCCTCTTCAGCTTGTGTCCTTTCAGATAAATCCAGGAAATCCCAAACGGCATTAAAACAGTTTACCGCCAATTGCTTATGTGAATATGTTGTTGTCATTGCTCCTCTACCCTTCTTTTTTCAAAATTACTTATGTATAATCCCGGCACAACCTCAATGTCGCCAACCCATTCAAAGCCATTTTTTAAATATAATCCCCTTGCAGGGATATTTTCTTTGCCAGTTGATACTTTTAATACTGCCATTTCCTTATTACCTTTTTCTACTTCCTTTAATAACAATTGCGCAATCCCTTTACGAAAATGGTTTGGATGGACAACCATACGGCAAATCGTCAGCTCTTTCCCATTGATGGAATACGACAGGGCACCTGCAAGTTCCTCGTCTAGAAAATATCCCAAAAATAACTCACCGCAATCTTTCAGTTCCCCCACCGTCTCTTTTAAAGGCGGAATTTCATAAAAATTGATTAACTTTGCCTCGACCAAATAAGAGGCCCTTTGCAACAAATACAATTCCGTAACAATGTCACTCTTATGTAAATCAATCATTCTTATCATGTTGAAAACTCCTTATTTAAAAAGCATCCTATATAACTTTTCACCATCAACCGTGATATTTCCTCTTTTCAAAAAATGAAAAATCCCCCACCAAATGTGAGAGATTTGCTCCTTTTTAAGCAACTTTAATTGCTTTTCCAAATGGCACCCGCGGTAAAATGCCACCTGGGACAAGCCAAAAAAGTTCAAAATCGACTTGATCCATTTCTTCAGAAAAAAAGCCGGTTACATCGGTAATGTAAAACAGTGTATCTATGTTTTCTTCTTTTGCCCATTCCAGCACTAATGTATAGGAAAATTTCCCGTGTGTTTGGTATTTTATCGTATCACTTTTCACTGGGGAAATGCTTCTAATTTTAAAATCTGCTTGAACCAAAATAGTGTCAGGCTTCAATTGTTCAAACAGTTTTACTATGTTATTGATCAAAATGCTTGGTGCTTCATTCGTGGAAGTATCAACTGCCAAGGCAACCTTTTTATCTTGTCGCTGCTGAATCATGGAAAGCATTGTTTTATGCCATCTCAACCCCATCAACCCCTTTGTTTTGAATGAGTGAACCATCTTATTTTAGGTTATAACTGAAGGGTTTATGATTGGGTAAATGTAGAAAAATAAATCCCTAAAGAAGTGGAAAAACTTAAATTACACCTATTACATCTGACCCATTTTCTTCGAGCTGGCCGGTATGCATATTATATAAATCCAAAGCCCATTCCTGGATCTGAGTGGTATCCAATGTGCCCCATTTTTCCAAGTTCTGAAGCCCCTCTATTCCAAAAGCTAATTTAGCCATCCTGCTCATTATGACAAACGATGAATATGGATGAGGGAAGTTCGGGTCATTTTTGGCTTCATATGAAAATTTCTTTAGCAATCTGAATGGTCTCGGTTCATAAATGAGTTCAACCAGCTTCGCCCGATATTCTAAATCTTTTGGGAGCAAATGGGGAAAGCGCGAATAATCACTTAGATGCTGTGCTTCGTGTTTTAAATAGCTCACTTGAAACTCACTGCTGTCCAGTTTTATTCTCTTTCTCTTCGGTCCATCATCCACGTAATAAAGTCCGTCAGCTTTAGCCCAACCTCCGGCATATTTTTCGCCAAACGTAGCAAAATGGAGCCAGCTTAACATAATAAAATCACGGAGGAAGTAGACCGTAACATCCTGTGTTTCGTGTGGCAGCTCAACCCTGAAGTCCATTTTCTTTGTTGTCTTCCAAATATAGGGCCCTCTAAATGGAGCCGTGACACCCCCTAAAAATCGGAAGCCCTTTTCCTCAAAAATTAATTCTAATTTCTCTTCAATTTGATCAAGGCTGGCAGTTAAATCATTCATGTGAAGGATTTGGCTTAAAGTCTGAACCAGCTGAGTTTCCGCATCTTCAACATTTTTCTCTGTTAGCACGGAAGTAAAATACTGATAATATGCTAATATAACTTTTCTAATCCAAAGGTCATCCGTCTTAAAGCGATAGGTCGGCTGTCCTCCAAAAAAACGATTAACATACCTGGACTCTAATTTCTGATATTTATCACTTTTATATGGAATTGAGCGGAGGTACTCAAAAGCAGCTGTTACATCCCCCTGTAAACAATAGGCATAGAATTTAGACTCGTCCATTCCGTTCCCCTCTCTACTATTTCTATAATGTTTTATTAGATTCTTCTAACAAAAATCCTTTTTTTTCGAAAAAAAAAGGAAACAGACGCACCTTGTCTAATAAATAAAGAAGAGGATAGGAGGTTGCACAATGATAAAACTTATGAAAGTAATGAAAGAAGAAGAGCATATTTTACATAATTTAATGCAATTTTATATTTATGACTTTAGCCAATATTTATCTGCTATTACATTAGAACACGATGGTTCGTATAAGCCGTTTGATTTGACGCCATTTTGGGTGAACCCGAACCTGCACCCCTTTTTTATAAAAAAGGAGGACGAACTGATTGGCTTCGCACTCGTTGAAAGTGCAACAGAAACAGAGCCAAACGCCATTCAAGAATTTTTTATCATTCGAAAATATGCAGGTAAAGGGTATGGAAAAATCGCTGCTACTCAAATCTTCAGCTTATTTCCTGGTAAGTGGTTCGTCACCCAAGTGGAAAGGAACTACCCGGCACAGGCTTTTTGGAGGAGCACCATTTCAGCATATACGGGCGGTAACTACCGTGAGAGATATGATCAAAAGAGAAGGTCTATACAAGAGTTTGATACAAACTCCCTTAGTTAAATCTCTTTGGCTCCTCTGTTTGGATAACACACAAAAAATATCCATATTAATCATTAATCGCCGTTGGTTCATTCGGTCTACTAAACTACCAGACCCAAATTTATCTTATTGCGATAGATGAGAAACCTGATTAAAGGTCCTAACTTTCCAACCATTTTCATGATAATGGATATCACTGATACAAGCATTTTGTATCCTTGTTTTCCCATATCCCAATTCACCATTCGAGATCTCAGCCAAAATTGAATTAATCACAGCTCCATGTACAACAAGGATCACTTTTTGATTTGGATAGTCATGGTTTATTTTTTCTAATCCGTTCATCACCCGTTTCGTCAGTGATTCCTCATCTTCTTGATTAGGATACATATGGTCTGGATATTTTGCCCTCCTTTCCTCCAAGGTCATCCCTTCTGCATCCCCGAAAAATTTCTCTTTAAAGTCCCCCATCTCTACCAAAGGGATATGCAAATTCTCATTAATGATTTCTGCAGTAACTTTCGCCCTTTTAAGTGGACTTGTGATAATTACATCCCATGACGACTGTTTCAGGAATTGCCCACACTCCTTAGCTTGTTGAATGCCTTTCGCATTTAATGGAATATCGGTACTTCCTTGAATTCTGCCAGCAGCATTCCAATCCGTTTCACCATGACGAACTAAGAAAATGGTTGTAATGTTAACCTTCCCCTTTCCGTTTCTATAAAATATAAAAGCGATACTTTAGTCGATCTCAGTATCGCAGTTAATTATGTTTCTATGTTAGTTGATTTTGGTAATGTTTTGCAACTATTTTCCAATCTTCCACAAATGTTGACCAAAGATTTGGCCGGCGCCGAACGGCTAATGGATGATAACCAACGGCTGTTGGATAACCTTGCACGTGATGAATAGCGCCACGAAGGGACTTTACCTCTGCCTCAGAATCTTGAAAAAAAGACTGGACCGCAACATTCCCTAAGCACAAAATTAACTTTGGCTCTTTTTCTTTAAGCTGATGATCAAGGTGGATCATGCACGTTTGCCGAACCCGTTCTTTATCATATGCACGCACAGGCTTTCTTTTCAAAATAAAAGTCACGTACAAATCTTGCATGGATAAACCAACCTCGTCAGCAGCCCGCTGCAGTGTTTGCCTTGTCCCACAGACAAAAGAATTCCCTTCGCGATCTTCGCGGGCTCCCGGATTATCTAAAATAATCATGATAGGAGCGCTTGGATTCCCTTCCCCCCAAACCATTCGTGAACCATGCTGGTCCAGAGCACATTTACAGCAATTTATTTGATCTTCCGGTGTTGGTTCTTCCGGCCAAAGAACTGGACAAAATTCCGGCATGCAAGTTACCTCCAAATTGCTTATTGTAGCTCAATTAATCTCTGCTGTTATATTCTTTCTTTTCCTTCATGTAATCTTGTTCACATTTTAACAACTTATATTTAATAGCATCCCCTTTTTTCTTTTTCTTTTCTATGACTTCCCACTTAAGATCATTAAGTTTTAAATGGACAGCCACATTCGTGTTGTCCGGTTGTTTATAAAGTAAATAGGCCTCACCGGGTTTTACAAACAATGTCGGTTTACCTCGGGATGCGACGATAAATTGTTGATGGAGCGATTGATAATATTCATCGATTTCTTTTCCGCCATAAATCATATTAGCAGCATCTAATCCTCGATCCGTTACCTCTATATAGCTTTGATCATTAATGTCCAGATCATGGCTGGCACTAATATCTTTCATGATTGCCTTATTATATTGCATATCTCGATTTTTCATATTTTCTAAGCAATCGGGAGATAATCTTGGCAGTTCATCTGCCTGGCTTTTAAAGGAATTTAAGCACAATAAGAGAACTATTCCCGAAAAAATAATGGTGGTTTTTTTCATCTCAAACACCCCTAATAATGTATGAACATATTATTCTGCATTTTGGGATGATTCATACGGAGCTACACATTTTGACGAAAATTTCACCCAATCCGCTTTTTTAAACGGTTATAGTACATCCATGTCCTGACCGAAAAGCTGCCAAAAGTCAATATGGCTAAAACCATCACAATAATTGTAAAAATGTGTTGTGAATCTAGTTTATAATCATCCATTAATTCGATACCCAATCCCAAATTAACCATATAGATCAAAATTAATGGCAGGAAGAGGCAAGTGTAGACGATTGCGACTTTTCTTGCTTGTTTTAATTGATTCGTTTTATCGCTATAGATGACCGGCTTCACTTCACCTTTGGGATATTCCCGGCTCCAGATGGTCCATTTTTGTAATGATCCAAATGACACAAACATCTTCTTCCAGCCGGCATCTTGATGGATGTCAAAATAGCTTTCATCGGAAATGTTTTGATAATCGGCACAATAACTGATTTTCCGCGAATGTCCCTTTAGGAAATAAAACAGTGTTCCTGTTTTACTCACACGATAAAGGTGATATCCCTCATCTTCCATTTTCTCGAGCCATTGTTCCAGCTTATCCGGGGCATACATCCAACCTAGCTTTCGCTTTCTAATCAGCCTGCCAGATTGCTTGTATTCCTTTTCCTCCGATTTGCTCAAATAAGTTTTACCTAGAGTATTTTGTGTAGTTGCTTTTTCATTCAATAGATTTTTATTTGTTTGATGAATTTTTATTACCGTATAAACTGAAAGTACGAATGCCATTACTAAGACCGCAAAATATAAATAGGTGAAAATCCAGTACGGACTCTCCACAACCTCCACCTGAGAATCTGGTGATAGTAAACTGAGCCCGAAACTACTAAGAAAAAATATGAGCATCATCGAAAACCAAAACAGAATAATCCCAAAAATATTGGAAATAATGCGATTATGTTTGATGATTCCATCACGGACAGTCGAGGTTTTAATCTGCCCCATCGGCCTTTCATTCGATGTAACAAACCAGCTGCCTGCACGCAGAACCTTGGCCCACCCTTCATTCATTAACACACTTGCTAGTGATTCCCCTTGCATTTTATCGAAGCCAATTCGGTATGTTAACGTTTTTGGCTCCCCTTTCCGAAAATAAAAACAACGAGCAATCCGATTGATTTTCTCTAATAAAAAGCCATTTTCCGCCATTTGCGAGAGCCACTTTTCAGTTTTTTGGACATCAAAGCTCCAGAAGGGCCTTATTACTTTTTTGATCATAAAAACTCCCCCTCGTATATCAATGCATTCTGATGCAGCTCCTTCAGCCGCTTGATCTCAGCAGTAATCAATGTTTTTCCGGTTTCCGTTACCTCGTACACTGTTTTTCTTTCTTCGTCAGCAAATACCGTAATGATTCCATCTTTTTGCATTTTCGTTAGTGTTCCGTAAACAGTTCCGGAGCCTAAAATAATTCGCGAGTTCGTTATGTCTTCAACATGTTTAACAATTCCATATCCGTGCCGAGGTACCGAAAGCGAAAGCAAAATGTAAAAAGCCGTTTCTGTCATAGGTACATATTTTTTCAATACCTTCTCAATGTCCAAAATCCCACCTCATCGTTAAATACTACGTCGCAAGTATATATATCTTGTCATGACTATATCACGACGTGACATATAAATCAATCACCCTTTTTCCAAAAAATTCTTTTAATGAACAAGGTAATCGAATATTGAGCAAGAACCGTGCTATAATAAGTGATATTTATTTTTCCGAATTTTCGAAACACGGAGGAGGAAGTTGCTTGAACTATGATGTCATTGTTGTGGGTGCCGGACTCGCAGGTTTAGTGGCCACCGCTGAACTTGCAGATGCCGGAAAGAACGTTCTCCTTTTAGACCAAGAACCAGAGGCATCGCTTGGTGGACAGGCTTGGTGGTCATTTGGCGGATTATTCCTCGTCGATTCACCGGAACAGCGAAGGATAGGTATTAAGGATTCCCGGGAACTTGCCTGGCAGGATTGGTTGGGGGCGGCTGGCTGGGACCGTGAGAACGACGAAGATTATTGGGGGAAAAAGTGGGCAGAGGCCTACGTTGATTTCGCATCTGGTGAAAAACGCAAATGGCTATATGACATGGGGGTTCGATTTTTCCCAGTGGTTGGCTGGGCAGAGCGCGGTGGCTATCTGGCTGAAGGGCACGGCAACTCTGTTCCAAGATTTCATATTGTCTGGGGAACAGGTCCAGGTCTTGTAAAGCCATTCGAAGACAGGGTTCGAAAAGCGATAGCAAATGGCCTGATTGATTATCGCCCCCGCCATCGGGTAAATGAGTTGCGTAAGGAACATGGCACGATTGTCGGTGTCCGCGGAGATGTTCTTGTGCCAAGTTCCGCTGCACGCGGCGAAGCAAGTTCCCGTGAAGTTGTCGGCGACTTTGAATTCGATGGGCAAGCTGTGATGGTGACAAGTGGCGGGATCGGCGGCAACCACGAACTCATTAGAAAAAATTGGCCAGCCCGGCTTGGGGCGGCTCCGAAAAATATGATTTCCGGTGTGCCTGACCATGTGGATGGGCGAATGCTGGCAATTACAGAGAGGGCTGGCGGCCGTATCGTCAACCGGGACCGGATGTGGCATTATACAGAAGGCATTAATAACTGGAATCCGGTTTGGCCCATGCATGGAATCCGCATCCTACCCGGCCCGTCTTCCTTATGGCTCGATGCAACAGGAAAGCGCTTCTCCGCTCCGAACTTCCCTGGTTTCGATACACTCGGAACACTGGAAGCCATCATGAAGACTGGCTATGATTATTCGTGGTTTATTTTAACGCAAAAAATAATTGAAAAAGAGTTTGCTTTATCAGGTTCCGAGCAGAATCCCGACTTAACCGGAAAGAGTATTAAAAAAGTATTAGCTCGCGTTCTGCCAGGGCCAACAGCACCCGTCAAGGCATTTATGGAAAAGGGTGAAGATTTCGTCATCGCCAATACTCTGCCGGAACTCGTTGCTGGAATGAACAAGCTGACTGGAAAAAGTTTATTAAACCCCTCCAATATTGAACGACTGATTCTTGCAAGAGACAGAGAGATTGAAAATAAATTTACGAAAGATCTGCAAATAACCGCCATGCGCGGTGCACGGAACTATTTGGGTGACAAGCTGATAAGGGTTGCCCCGCCTCATAAAATTCTCGATCCAAAAATGGGTCCATTAATTGCAGTGCGTTTAAACATCGTCAGCCGCAAAACACTGGGCGGGCTGCAAACGGATTTATCTGGGAGAGTCCTAGATTCATCTGGAAACCCCGTTCCGGGTTTATATGCGGCCGGTGAGGTCTCCGGGTTTGGCGGCGGCGGCATTCACGGGTATCGTTCACTGGAAGGAACCTTCGTCGGCGGCTGCTTGTTTACCGGACGGCAGGCAGGACGCGCGCTCGCTAAAGAATTAAAATAATACAGGAGATAAAAAATACAAAAAGGCAGTGAAATTTCATCTCGATGAATTTCGCTGCCTCTTTGATTAAGGATTTAATTCGTAAACATGAATTCCGTTCTACTGCCAGTCTGGTCAGAAATAACTTCAAGTCTGACATCAATTCTCTCTTTTAATTCTGGGACGTGCGAAATAATACCGACCAAACGGCCGCTGCTCTGGATGTCCATCAATGCTTCAATGGCTTGGTCAAGCGACTCAGGGTCTAGCGTACCAAATCCTTCATCGATAAACATCGTTTCCAACGAAACACCGCCGGCATAGTTTTGCACCACATCTGCCAGCCCCAACGCTAAAGATAAGGACGCTTTGAAGCTTTCCCCCCCAGATAATGTTTTTACATGGCGTTCTTGTCCTGTGTATTGGTCAAAGACGAGCAATTCTAATCCACTCTGGGCATTTCCTTTTGAGCGATCCGTTTTCCTTAGCAATTGAAACCGTCCGGATGTCATTTTTCGCAGGCGGACATTGGCCTCTCGTAAAATATCATCTAAGAAGGCCGCGAGCACATATCGCTCAAACGTGATTCGGAAATTATTTTGACCTTTGGTTATTTCATAAAGATGGCCAATAAGCTTATACCGTTCCTCAAGCACCTTCATACTTTCATTCAATTGCTCAACACGGCTATAAATTTCTTCGTTATCACGTTTTTTAACAAAAAGATCATTTCGTTTTTGATTAAGGGCTTCAATCTCGCTGCCCAATTTTGCAAGCTCCTGTTTTAGCCCATCGATATCAGGTGTTTTTACGTCTATTAATAATTCCGTTAATTCTTTCAAACGGTCTGAAACCGAGCGCAATTCTTCACGATAACTGCGGATTTCAGATTCAAGACTGCGAATTTCTCCATCCGTTCGTTTTGCAGCTGCATAGGCTCCATATTTTTCAAAGCCCTGTTCCGATAATTTTTGAATAAAGATTTCTCGTTCTAAATCCAGTTCTTGATTTTTTTCGAATAAGTGCTTCTCGGCATCCCGCAATCTGGCTGATTCATTAGACAGTTTTTCTTTCACAGCCTGGAAGTTCCTCTGTGCTGCTTCCAACTGTTTCAGCAACTGATCATACTGATTTTTCGCAGCAATAATAGCTTTCTCGTATTCTGTTTCTGAACGCAAATTCTCGGGAATCACGTTCATCATTCTTGTTAAATTTGTTTTCTGCTCTGTGTATTGCACCGTCAAGTCTGTCACTTCAGTGGAAAATTGACGAATCGCATTTTGTAATGAAACCTTTTCAGCATCCCTTTTCTCTATTTCTAGTTTTACTTGACCAAGGAGCTTGATTTTCTGATCCAGGTCAGCTTGCATTCGCAATAGCGCGTTTTTGGCAGCAAAGCTCTCAGTTTTAACATCTTGTAAGTCATTTTCAGTAAAATCAGCCCGAACAACGCGAATTTCCCGCTCTATTTCAGCTATAGCTTCCCCATGCATCTTTTCTGCTGATTGGCATTGGTAAAGCTTTGCTTCATCTGCGGATTTTTCCTTCTCCCATTTGGCAGCCTGCTCTTTTGCCGCCTTCATATCCTGTTCACTTGGTATGCTTTCATCCAGCTGTAATGCCGGTGTTGGATGGTGCTCGGAACCGCAAACCGGGCATGCTTCCCCCAATTTCAGTTTGGAAGCTAAAAGTGAGGCCTGCCCATGAAGCCATTTATTCTCCAAGTCCTCTACAAGTGCTTTTGCATCCATAAATCTAGCTGCTGTATTATCAAACCGGGCAGAAACTAGTTTAAGATTTTGCTGCGCCGTTTGATGGCGGTTAAGTAAAGTCTCATATTTTTCAAAACGGTCAAGTTCCGCTTGCAGTCTTTCAACATGTCTTTCATTTTCTAAATAGGTTAACTGCCCTTTTTCAATCTCGGCCTTTTGCAGCTGCAGGGATTTCAGCATTTCATCATTTTGCCCCGCTTTTCCTTCAGCCTTTTGCAGTCTTTCCTTAGCCGTTTTTAAAAATGCGCCCTTCACTGCCGTTTCCTTTACCAGGGAAGTATACGAATAAACATCATCTTTGATTTTAGCCAGATCATTCACTTCAGCAAGAGCAGCTTGTCTTTTGTCTTCACGTTCCAGCTCTTCTTGCAGCTGCAGTTCCTGCTGTTTGGCGAGGTCATCCAGTTCGGCTATTTTCATCTTTATTGTTTGAACATCTGCTGTCAGCTTGTCAGCATCCCGCTTTAAGCGATGGCAAAGCTCCTCCTGTTTCGCCAACAACGCAGCCTTTTGTGCCATTTGCACTTGCTGCACTTTTTCAACAATTACATCCTTTTGAGTTTCAAGCCGCTCTTTTTGACTCTTCAAATCTTCTTTCATTTGCAGTTGTTTTACAATTGCTTCCGCTTCAAACAGCTGCCCCTTTAACCGGTCCTGCTCATGAAGCTTGTCCTTATAATTGCTATTCAATTGTTCGAGCATTTCACCCATCACAATAATTTCGGCTTGTAAAAGCGGTATGATGATGGTGTCATTTTCACTGCCCGCATTCAGGTATTCCTGAAGTTCCTGATTCGTTTCAGCTTGAATGCGTCGAATCGCTTCATTACGCGACTGTACTTGGTCTTCAACAGACTTTTTTAGCTCTGTCGCTTCATCCTTCAACTTATCCTCGACCATTTTATACAGTTGGGTGTGGAACAGGCGCTGTAAAATCAATTCTTTATCCTTACTGTCAGATGTTAACAATTTGCGGAATTCACCCTGGGGAATCATTAAGATTTGACGGAATTGATTCGCATCAATTAACATGATTTCCTTTATTTTTTCCTCTACATCACTTATTTTTGAAGCGAGCAGTTTTTTCTTTCCGTCTTCATCCCATATATATAACTCAGCTTTCGCACCAAGCTGAGTATAGCCATCGCCTTTTTCTTTCTTCTTCAGTTGCTGGGGCAATCTGGTGATGGAATAAACCTTATTTCGCAGCGAAAAATCAAGCGAGACCTCTGTTAACAAGTCATCGGAGGCAAATTGACTGCGAAGTTCGGGACCATTTCGATCTTCCCCGCTCGCCTTTCCATATATCGCATAACTAATTGCATCGAAGATTGTCGTCTTACCTGAGCCAGTTTTCCCCGAAATCACAAACATTGTTCGATTGCCGAGCTGGGTAAAATCAACCTCCTCTCTACCGGCATAAGGACCGAACGCCTGCATCGTCAGTTTTAACGGTTTCATCGTGCGTTCCCCTCCCGCAGCACTTTGTCTATTATTTCTGCCATGACCTCTTTTTTATCTAATGTAAAATCAGAAGTGGTCATTTCCCCGTAAAATTGTTCAAACAGTTCAATCTCTGACTTTTTCTCACTCCGAAGGGCATGAAAAGACTGTTTTTTCTTCAAATCGGTCAAATCCATTTTTCGTTCTAGGTGGAGGACATGGGGGTAAACCTGGCGTAATTTATTGATTGGATCGATTAACGCTCCTTCGTCCAGCAAGGTAATTTTTAAATAATCATGCAGCCGTTCTTTTTCATAAAAGTGGGGGTCAAGCAGCTGATCCAAATAGCCTTCAAGCTCACGCATGTCATGCTTTGGTGTCAACGAGCGATAGCGGTGAGTAAAGTTCCCTTTCTCATCCATTTCAATAATGGAGATGGACTTTCTATGTTTCGCTTCCGAAAAAGAATACTTTAAGAGTGAGCCTGAATATTTTACCTTTTCGTGGTTAATGGCATCGGGACTGTGCAAATGGCCAAGTGCGGTATAGGAAAATGGTGCGAACAATTCGGCCCCTACACACCCAGAACCGCCAACCGATAATACTCGTTCAGAATCAGAGGTTTGACCTCCTAATACAAAGGCATGGCCAACCAAAACGTTTGGTTCATTTACATTCATAGAATCTTCCATTTTGCCGATCAGAGCCTTCATTGCGTCTTGATGGGAATGGATGGAGTCATCCTCTAGAAGTTGACGGACGACGCCAGGCTCAGCGTAAGGAACGAGGTAAAAATTTACGCCGCCAATTTTAACAGGCTTGAAGCTGTTTGTGAGTTTTCCTGAAAGATAGAACTGGCTGTGCTTGTACCACGAGCTGCCAAACGAAAGCCTCTCCGCACTGTCATGATTTCCGGCGATTGCCACAATTGGTGTCTCCAACTCCACATTGATTTTAAAAAGGATTTCATCAAGCAGTTCAACGGCATCTGTCGGCGGCACAGAACGGTCATAAAGGTCACCGGCAATAATCACTGCGTCCGGCTTCTCTTCAGCGACAATGGCAGTGAATTGCTCAAGAACTTCACGTTGATTCTCTGTCATATAGACACCATGAACTAGCTTCCCTAAATGCCAGTCCGCTGTATGGATAAATTTCATCTGCATCACCCCTATTTTTATTTCTTCACTTTTCAATACTACTAGTATACCAAAATAGGATTAATCATGAGCCGGGAAATCATAACAAAAACAGCATGTTTAGAAAGAAAAGCGTAAGCGCCCTGGTCAGCGGCGTATGGCCTGGAGCACTCCAACTGAGATAAAGGAAACACGGTGAGCATAGCAAACCGATGTTGACTTATCGTAGGGCGGTGTGCGAAGGACACTCAGCCGCTAGGGCGCTGGAGCTAGACATTTTTCAAAGTCGAAACTAATAAATTCATATATTAGAAGTAAAAAACAGCCCGGCACATTGGCCGGGCTGTTATAATTAGAGTTTGTCAGAATTACTTCTTAGTTACGTTAGCAGCTTGAGGTCCACGAGCTCCTTCAACTACTTCGAAAGATACTTCTTGACCTTCTTCTAAAGTTTTGAAACCTTCAGTTTGGATTGCAGAATAATGAACGAATACGTCGTTTCCGTCTTCAGCTTCGATGAATCCGAAACCTTTTTCTGAATTAAACCATTTTACTTTACCGTTTTTCATGTAAAAAAATCCTCCTATTGGCTTAAAATCTAAGCCGTGTGTAAAATTCACCAAATTACAACGTGATAGCTTTACCTTCATTTTCTTATCCAAACATTGGTTAAAACAAAATTTTGAACAAGCTTGAAATATAAATATAATCTCGTGCAACGGCTGTCTAAAATTTAACATTTTTAAGCCTGAAAGTCAAGTAACACAAGGGTGACAGAGACCTACATAATTCTACATTTTCGCCATAAAACCATTGCAAATTCATCATTATTTAAGCATCTAAATGCAAACGTTATCAGTCACTTGTCGCATTTTGTTGAAAAATATAGGTCAAAATCCTGGATAATGGAAATGAAGTCTCTTTTCCCCATTACTTTTCTATATTTCCACTCTGTGTATTTGGGCTCACTACACTATTTCGATCAATTTTTCCAAAACGGCATTTTATATTCTTTTTGATGTCCTTCACCAGTAATTCCAAACCGATATAGGTTAAGGAAGGGAAGTCGGCAAATAGCTTTTTAACCTCCCATTTCAGTTCATTCTTACCGCAGATACTATGTCGATTGATTTTGTCTACCTCTTCTTTAATTTTTACCATTTCTACCTTCCGTACATCATCCGGTAAAAGTGCCAATTCGTCTAATCGTTTAAGAAATTCGACTGATTTTTCGATCTTCACCGCTACTTCATCATGAACGTCCTTTGGTACAATCTTATTCTTATATTTAAATTCGTTTAGTTGCAAGGCCGAATCATAAGTGGCTCTAACGATCTCCTCCCTTGTCATTTTGTTCGTTTCGTAACTCAGCATATTTTTCCAAGATGGCTGCTTCATTGCCTCGCGGAAATCTTCCAGCCGATGGCAGAATTTTTTATATCCGTATTTTTCCGGATTTTCAAAGGCTGGGCTTCCTGGGTCAAGAAATGGCGAGAGCGGGGCAACAAAGTATGAAATTCGTAAATCTCCGCCACATTCTTTGTGAATAATTTCACAAAAGTCAACATTCCGTATGGCACTGTCATAGTCTTGATTAGGGATACCCGTCATAAAGAATAAATCGATTTTGGCACAGCCATGTTTTAGCGCAAATTGCAACATTTCAATTACTTTGGCATTTGTGCATGGCAGATTTGCCATTATATTTCCGGATATCTTCATCTGCAGATTCCAGCGTCAGCTCAATACTATATTTGGGCATTGCTTTGTTTAACCGCTTGAAAAATTCTTCGTCTGCATAATTGAATAATTCAAAAACAATTTCGTTCTTCAAATCGATTTTTTCCAAGCCAGTTAGGAATTCATCTACGTACTCTTTGCCACCCTGTCTGATATCATTTAAAAGGAAAATGGGTGCCCTGGTAAATCGTTGAATGAGCACGATATCCTCCAGCATTTTCTTCGGGGAGCGCATCACCAGTTTTTTCGATTACAGTTAAGTTCATATGCATCTTTGGAACCGCCGCAAATTAAACAATTGTACGTGCAGCCCTTTGATGTCAGGATGGCTGTATTCGGGTACTGCAGCCACCCTTTGTATGGCAGCGGGTCTAACAGATTAAAATACTTAAATACCGATCGGATGATGTAACGGTATCCGGGTAAATTAAAGTCATCCAGACTATCAGGGACATACGTCATTTCATTATAATGATAGTTTTCTCCCGTTTTCCATGTTAGGTTTGGTATATCAAAAAAATGGTCTGTTTCGTTCTTTTCCAATTTATTTAACAGCATCAAGACCAGCTTTTCGGTGGTATCTCCTTCTCATTACGAAATCGATACACGGATATTCAATGAGCTCCTTATGGAAATAGGTGCTGGATAATCCGCCAAACATAACCGGTGTATTGGGATGATACTTCTTTACAATCTTTGCAAGTTCCACACTGCCGTGTGCATGCGGGAGCCAGTGGAGGTCAATCCCAAACGCCTTGGTCTTCACTTTTTTGATTTTCTTCTCAACATCAAATTTGGGATTTAGCAGCATACGATTGGCAATATTGATAATCTTTACTTTTAGACCAAAACGCTCTAAATAATCCCCAATGCTTGTTAACCCAATCGGGTACATTTCAAATACAGGTGAAGATGGAACAACGTCGCTAATCGGCCCGGTAAATAGCATTTCTTCGCGGAAATCGTAAACGGTAGGAGGATGCAGCAATACTAAATCATACATATTCAATCACCTTCCTAAAATTTCTATATCTCGTACTCCTACCATAATAGTAGTCTATTTTTCTGCGAAAAAACGGCCTAATTATTACAAAAAAATGATAAATTCCATAATATAACAATTATCTCTTTTTCACCTTTCAAATAGAAAAAACCGAAGAATTTAATTCTTCGGCAACATTGGTTCTTCCTCATCCTCTTTAAATTTATCTAGGATAGTGATTGTGTCTACAAGATGATTGTTAAAAATTTGTTTTGCCACCGCTAGTAACTCGATAATCATCGGATCCTTTAATGTGTAAATGACTTTATTTCCTTCTTTTGTACCAGTAACAATATTCTTCGCTCGAAGAATCGTTAGCTGCTGCGAAACAGCTGATCCCTCACTGCCCACAAGGGTTTGGATTTCGTTAACATTTTTATCCCCTTCTGCCAGCAGCTCTAAAATCCGTATCCTTAACGGATGCGCTAATGCTTTAAAAAAATCTGCTTTAAATCGCTGCATTTCTAAATTCAATTCAACAGCTCCTTTCCTATCCCTAGAAGGTAGCGGTAAGCTTTTTCCTGCTCCCTCCCACTCCTTCTTGAGCCGAGAGTTGTTTGCACTCCCTAAAGGCAAAATGTTTACAGCCCAGACACTTGTTCTGATTAATTTGAGAAAGCGCAAATTGAATGGCTTCTCCTGTATGTTCAAAGAAATGTTCCTTGCCGATCAGCTCATAGAGTCCTGTTTTTTTCAATACATTTTCTGGCTGCGGATTTAATCCCGATATCAATACTATACCATTTTTCGAAAAGTGATGAACAATCCGCGTTAAATTCGCTTCACCTGTGGTATCGATAAAAGGGACTCTGCCCATTCTTAGCAAAAGTATTTTTGGACGATAATTGATCGTATTCATGATTGTTTCTTCGAACGTCAGAGCTGCTCCAAAAAACAACGGCCCCTCCACGTTAAAAATGCTGATTTGCGGACAATCATGTGTATCTGAAACCATGCCTGTCTCAACCTTTTCATGCTTGGTCCGAGGGTTCGGCAATACCTTTTCAGTCACCATTACATCACTCATTCTCTTGGCAAAGAGAATAGCGGACATGATCAGTCCGACTTGGACCGCCATGGTCAAATTGACAAAAACAGTTAATAAAAACGTAACAACAAGTACTAATGAGTCTGTTGATTTTGTTTTTAAAATATGGGCAAATACTTTTCTCTCACTCATGTTCCATGCCACTACCATTAGGATTGGGGCCATACTCGCCAATGGAATATAAGAGGCATAGGGTGCAAAAAACACTAGGACGAGCAATACTACTACTCCATGAATCACACCAGAGAAGGGTGATACGGCTCCATTTTTTATATTTGTTGCCGTCCGGGCAATTGCACCTGTCGCTGGAATTCCGCCAAAAAGAGGCGTAATCATGTTGGCAATCCCCTGACCGACTAATTCTTTGTTGCTGTTATGTTTACTGTTGGTCATCCCATCAGCCACGACTGCTGAAAGCAGGGACTCAATCCCGCCAAGCATGGCAATAACAAACGCCGGTTTAATAAGTTTTATGATTATTTCAATATTAATGTCCGGGATATGGAGTTTGGGTAACGAACTTGGAATTTCACCATAAGCCGTTCCAATTGTTGCGACCTGACCCGGAAAAAACAGGGTCGCAGTCAGGGTGGAAACAATTAAGCCAATAAGCGGTCCCGGGACTTTTGGGGCAATTTTTGGCGTCAGGATGATCGTTGCTAAACAAATCGCCCCTGTCACCACACTATAAATGCTGGTTGTGTTCATATGGACAACCAATTCTTGAATGTTTCTTATAAATTCCTCATGCTTCTTTATTCCTTGTAACCCTAGGAAGCTATCAATCTGGCCTGTGAAAATTGTTACCGCTATGCCAGTTGTGAATCCAATGGTTACCGGTCTAGGAATATACTTGATTAAGGATCCCAGTTTAAATATTCCCATTAACAGCAGGATAATTCCCGCCATAAATCCGGCAATGAGTAAATTTTCATAGCCGTAGGTCATGACAATCCCAAATAAAATCGGGATGAAAGCCCCGGTTGGGCCGCCTATTTGATACTTTGAGCCGCCAAATAAGGAGATGAGAATCCCGGCAACAACGGTCGTGTAGATTCCATACTCAGGCTTCACCCCTGAAGCAATGGCGAATGCCATGCCAAGTGGAATCGCGATGACCCCAACAATCACGCCCGCAAGGAGATCTTTTGGCAGGCTACTTAAGGAATAATGATGGAACCTTTTGTCAGTAAACATAATCACCCTTCTTATCTTCTTAATTGTGTATATCTGATTATTTGAATATACAATAATAGTGAACCATTAGCAAGCGTTTTGTTTTAAATATTTCACTTGTTTCTTTGAGCACGATAGTGTTATAATAGCTAAGCGATGAGCTGAGTTGTGTAAGCCGAGGAACATTCCTTTAAGGAGCACACTATGTGGAGTGTGGTTCTTCGCCTCAATACGCAAAAGACGTCTGTGAAAACAGACGTCTTTTTTTATAGTTATGAATTTATAATTTTCGACTTTGAGAATTGTCCAGCTCCAGCACCCTAGCGGCTAGTGTCCTTCACACTCCGCCCTACGATAAGTCAACATCGAATCGCCTCCGGCTCTTCGTGTTTCCTTTATCTCAGTTGGAGTGCTCCAGGCCATACGCCGCTGACCAGGGCGCTTACGCTTTTCTTAAAATTAGCACTTTTTTCCTGAGTTTTTTATAATGAAGACAGGCTGTTACATAATAAATGGAGGGGTTGGAATGAATAACCACGAAATTGATTTCAAAATTTATGGCGATGATATGCAGTTTGTAGAAGTGGAGCTTGATCCGCAAGAGACGGTCGTAGCCGAGGCCGGCAGCTTTATGATGATGGATGATGATATACAAATGGAGACCATCTTCGGTGATGGGTCGGGCAGCGGCGGAAGCGGATTGATGGGTAAATTATTCAGTGCCGGTAAGCGGGTTATTACAGGTGAAAGCTTATTCATGACTACGTTTACGAATACTGGAATGGGTAAGAAGCACGTATCGTTTGCCTCACCATATCCAGGGAAGATCATTCCGATGGATTTAAGTATGCTAGGCGGAAAAATCATTTGCCAAAAGGATGCCTTCCTTGCAGCTGCAAAAGGCGTTCAGGTGGGCATAGAGTTCCAACGAAAAATCGGAGTTGGCTTCTTTGGCGGTGAAGGCTTTATCATGCAAAAGCTTGAAGGGGACGGAATGTGTTTTGTCCATGCCGGCGGAACGATAACGAAAAAAGAACTGCTCCCTGGCCAAACCTTACGGGTTGATACGGGATGTTTGGTGGCGATGACGAGCAATGTTCAATATGATATTGAATTTGTAAAAGGCGTTAAAACAGCGTTATTCGGCGGCGAAGGTCTGTTCTTTGCGACATTGCGCGGCCCTGGTTCAGTGTGGATCCAATCACTTCCATTTAGCCGTCTAGCCAGCCGGGTATTTGCAGCAGCCCCTTCCCGCGGCGGCAGCAAAGATGAAGGCAGTGTCGCACGGGGTATTTTTGATATGTTTAGCGGTGACTAAGGCATTCTCTTTTAAAGCAGGACCATTTTTTTCTAGGCCCTGCTTTTTATTTCCAAAAATTTCGGAAGACAAAATTTTATCTTGCAGACATTATGCTTTTACCCTTTTTTGATTAACAAGAACAAAATCGCCTCTCGACGAAGTATCAGGAATCACATGTACATACTTCTTCTTTTTCGCATTCATCTTCATTATATCCGAACCATTGATATTTTCTTCCAGCTCTTTCTTCATCATATTCACAATCAAAATCACTAAAAAGAAGCCCATAACCGGGGTGAAGACGATCCAGGGGGATAGCGCGAACTCAGTAAAGTTTTGGCCAATTAATCCCGCCCACTCCTGTGATAATGAGGCATGCTTGACTTTGCCTGTTGGATCATCATAACCAAAAATCCCGGCCCGGTTCATTCCCCCAAGAAAAAGTTCAAAAATACTAAGCTGCATAGTAATCTGCAAAGTGCTTACGATTTGTTGAACGGTAAATAAGAGACCGTAAGAACGCATGTAAGGCAGCAATTGCCTTTTAATAATATGAAATTTACCCGCTCCCATTAAAACTGAGCTTTGGACAAACGATGTGTTCAGTAATTCGTCAGTAATATCAGAGGCAAAAAGAGCAACCGATGGAAATCCGATAAACACTAAAACGAAAAGCTGATAAGTAACAATAGAAGTGATATTCGCATCATTTGGAGCTCCAACAATTGGGATCATCAAAATAATCGCAAGTAAAATGGACGGAATATATCGCATCGTTAAGAAAAAGTCTTTAAAATAATTTTTTAAATATGGTGCCCAAAGAGACAAAAACAGGCCAAATATACCGCCAATCATTACCCTAAGAAAAGCTACAATAAATGCTGTAAGTAACGTAAATTTAGCACCGTAAAGGAGAACCCAGTGCAAATCCTCGCCATTGCGGGAAGTCCCTAACCAATGTGTTTCTGATGGTGGGAATGGAGCCCTGGCAATTACTTTTCCTAATTCATCTTTTACTAATACCTGTTGATTGAAATCCGCAGGACCATAATAGGGGTATAGAAAACTCATTATTAATAGAAACAACAGCAGGGATGAACCAATGATCGTCTTTTTATAACGCCTCATAAACTAACTGCCTCCTTCCCTTTAACACGCTTTGAGATCAGCCATCCTGCTGCTTCCATTGCCATCAATGGAAGTGATAACATCAATAAGCAGGCTATCAGTGTGGCGAAATCTCCACCACGATAAATAATTTTTTCAAATTGCCTAGTAAAGCCGCTAATATTGAACATGTATTCGACAAGATAAATATTTGATAACAATACCCAAATGATTGTCCTTAGTTGTAGAATGATTAACGAAAAAATATTTGGAATCATATGTACGAGAAGCGTCCTTAACCGGCCCATTCCTTTTGCCTTCACATAGAGAACGTAAAGCTGATTTTGCTCCTCCGAAATCCGCTGAATCAGGAATTGCAAAAGCAAGAAAAGCGGCAGGAAGGAAATCGTAATAATGGGAATAAAATATGGTTTGGTATCAAATATTCCGTAAAGACGTAAAAACTTGAAACCTGTCGCTTTATACAGTGTTATGACAAAAAACTGAAATAAAAAAATAATGAGTAGATCCGGGACTGCTTCGAAAAAATTGACGATGCTTTTAATCCGATTTCTGATCTTTTCCGGCGCCAACATGATCATGATTGACGCTATGATGGCAACGAAGATGATGACAACAAGACTGACAAATAGAATCGTCATGGTATATTGATAACTTCCGGAAATATCCAGTTGCTTAAATAACTCTAAATACGTGGCATCGTTAAATTGGAGCAGAAATTTAATATCTGAAACCACAACCCTCCAAAACGTCTTGAAGTGAATCTCAATTGAATCCTTTCCAATCCCAACTATTAAAGGTAGATTAAAAATAAACAGAAAACCAGCTATGACCAAAATCATTCTGATGAGTAAATGGACAAACCGTTTCAAGATTCCCCCTCCTTACATCTAATTTTTAAATATTCCTAAAATGATTAGACGGCAGATCCATTCCATTAGTTTCAAAGAAAAAAGCATCGTAATGGATGCTTTTAAATAGAAAGACTTTGTAATTTTTTCTTCGCCTGCTCTTTTTTTAGGTTATATGATTCCCATGATGTGCTTTGGGTCCGGGCTTCTTTTTGCCGTTCTAGTAATATGGTTTGTAATCCGGGAAGTGTCTGATCTCTTTCATATAGTTCAATTAAGCCAAGTACCCCTGTACCAGATAGGCTGTTTAAATACTGAATATCAATTTTTCCGCTTTGCTCGTAGCGGTTCAGATTTTCTTTTACGACAATTTGATCCAAGTCAATCACTGTTATGGCTGTGTAATAAAGTAAGGAGGTGATAAAATAAAAATGAAATAGTGAAAGTTTTTCCACCCAAATTTTCACCAATGTGTACGTAAATATGACTGCTAAGAAAATCATAAAGGAGTGAACTAGCACCCGCGTAAAGGTAAATCCATAGGCCTCCTCGTACAAGCCCATCCGTAAAAACGCGGAACAAAGCATCACAGCACTGGAAAGGACAAGAATTGTCAGCATAATTTGTGATACCATTTTAAGTCCTTTTTTTCCACGATCACCCATCGTGACCACGGCAATGACAATAGACAAATTGATCATCGTAACAAACAAAAGTTCAAAAAATCCTTTTCTGGCATACTCTGCGTATGTCAAATCTCCCTGTAATGTTCCACTAAAGAAATACTTGAATTGTACAAGTACAAATAACACATAGACCGTATTGATTAAAAATAGGACTGTTATGGCAATTATAGAGTCAAGCTTCTGACTTTGCGCAGCAATGATATCCTGCTTGATAACTTTTATTTGCTTTTGAAACAACACTTGAATAAAGCCAAAAAAAGCAACCGTGTAGATTAGTATAATGATAAGTCTGAACATGCTTTCTCCATCAACCACCCGGAACCAATCCGGTATGCCCCCAACGATTCGTTCAAACTCGGTATCAGCCGTAATTAAAAGCCGTAATACGACGGCCAGGACGGGAATAGAAATGACCACCCCGATCAAGACCTTTTTCCAAATAAGTAATTTTTCTTCGTCCACACCTCTATTGATGCTTTTTCCCAAATAAGCAGCAAAAGCGGCATTATATTTTATTGCCTCCAGGAGCCGTGTTAATAGAAAGATAACAAAGGCAGGCTGGCTCCAGCGGAAACTTTTCGGACTTGTTATTAACACAAGGTGAAAAATAATCAGCCCCGGTATCACCATTGTATTTAGTGCATAAAACAACATATTATCGTTCAAAAAATAACTTGCTGACAGGAGCCAAATACAGCAAAGAACAAGATATCCAAAGCGCTGATGGGAAAAGGAAAAACGATGACTGCGCCAATAAAACACTAAATAAAATGCCACGACAAACACAATATAGGAAATGCCGATTTGTCCATGAAAAAATGATTCTTCTGCAAGAATTCCGAGGGCCAAACATAAAACTAAAAAGATCCAATCCTTCTTACCAATATTCGTCACCATATTACATCCCTCATTTTTTGTATAGATTTTCTACATATATAGTTTCACTAGGTATATTAGCAAAAAAAACTGCTCATACCGAAGCTTTCCGCCCCCATCGGTACCCAATCCAGCTGACCGGGTAAAGGAGAATCGTAAAAATGATACAAGCAATGATAAACGTTTTCGTTAGTAATGGTGCGAACCATGAATGCGGGATAATCCGAAAAACAGTTAAGAACATTAATAGTAAATTGGGAATCAGCGACAGCAAGAACGTATTTCTGAGAAGTGTTCGTCCCCGATGACCAAAGCCCCTCCCTATTTCATAGCCCAGTAATGCCCAAAAGAACATATACAAAAAAGCGATTAGGGTTGGGATGGCCGTTAAATAACCCCATATGGCTGTTAACCATTCCCACTCAAAAAGATTATGCGCCAGCGTTAATAAACTGCCTCCACCGAAAAAAAGAATATTCAATAGGATGAATAGCCATTTCATGTTACTCGGTGTTACGGATAGTTCTTCTCTCCAAAGTTCCGCTATTTCATCGGGACTCCCAAGTCTTCCAATAATCCGCTTCATCGCTTCCTCTTCATTCGAACAATCGGAGGACTCAATCAGAATTTCATCAATATGCGATTCATATTCGAGGAGAATGTCTTCTTTATCTTGATGGTTTCCAAGACCTTCTGCTAATTCCTTAAGAAACCTATTCTTCTGCCGTTCCATGCTTCGATCTCCCAATCACCTTGTTCATTACTTGAACGAAGTCCTGCCATTCACGGGTTTTTTCACCTAATAGCTCTTTTCCAGCACCAGTAATCTGGTAATACTTTCGTGCCGGACCCTTTTCCTGCTCCTGCCAATAACATTCGATGTATTCCTGCTTCTCAAGCTTATGAAGAGCGGGATAAAGGGTTCCTTCTTTTACACTTAAGCCATTGTCACTGCGTTTTTCTAACTCCTTGACCAATTCATAGCCATACATATCTCTCTCGTTTAATAATTGGAGTAAGATGAGCGAAGTACTGCCCTTTACCAATTCACGGTTAAACATGCTTTCACCTACCTAGACTTTTTAGGTACATAGAAATTCTACAACTCTTTTGATGCTTTGTAAAGAAGAAATGAAAAAAATGTGGCGATGAGCTCACCGCCACTTTTCTTACTTGATTATTTCATTTTTAAATTATTCCTTTGTCTTTCGATGTACTGGTCACGTTCACCGCCGTCGGATAGTTCTTCGGAAAACACTTGTTTTGCCTCCTCACCTACTAATTCACCCATCTTAATGGTCTTCGGCGGTAAATTATTATTCGGTGCAGCCTGTTCATTCCATTTAGCCATATACTCACCTCTTTCCTCTAATAGTTTTTCCCTTTCTACTTAAAGATTCTCTTTCAAAATGTATTTTTCTCTTCACCAAAACCAGTAAATAATCATAAAAATATAATAGGAATGTAAAACAAATGGAAGTTAATCAACAAAATCCCCTCTATGGCCGTGAAACATTCAAGCATAAATATTCCATTTTTCCCCCATAATAGTAAAAAACGATGAGGTGAAGAAAATGGGACTGCTCAACTCATTTAATCAGTGGAAAGAGAATAGATATCAAAATCATGTGACGAATATGAAAGACCAAGGGAAATGTCCTGATTGCCAGGGTCGGGGTTATACCGTCTACCCCTATAATGAATTCGCTTACTTTAATTCATTCGAATGTCCGGGATGCCAAGGCAGCGGTCATTACACCGATTGGGAAGAAATGAAATAAATAAAATCCCTTCTGTTAGATGAAGGGATTTTTCTATCGAATGACTATCGCTTTTTAATCAGGCTTTGATTGTCTTTGGATGTTCTTACCTCAACCGTTAAAGAACCATTTTTGACGATTGCTTTCAAGATAACTGGGACACCGGTTGTATTTTTAAATCTAAAATCCTTGCCGCCATACGAAACAGTGGCATCCCTTCCTGTCGGCACGTAGCCAACATGCAGGGAGTGATTATGCTTTTCAATATAGCTGACGGCAACCTGATCAATCGCGTTATATAAAGTGGAGGATGTTTGACATATGCCACCGCCAATCCCATCTACCAATTTACCATCGATAATTTCCTTTGCTGGCTGGTATCCATGCTCGGCATCACTTGGACCAACTATCGAGTTAAACGAAAATGAGTCACCCGTTCCGACAATAACATTATTGATTGCTTCTGCTGATAGGGAAATATTTTTGTTTCTACCTGCTGCACCAGTACTAAAATACGTTGTGTAGGAAGCAATGACCACTTCACCAAGCTGCGCAGCCTCCTCTTGCTGGTAGCCGCTCTCAGTTACATACAATGGAATTTCTACATCTCCGCCCTTTGCTGAAATCTGCATAATCTTATCAGTTAACTCCGCTTCATCAAGGATGGTTTGCGGTGTTCCTTTTATCACCTGACCGTTTGCATCCAGCCGATCGAGAGTCATTCTTTGGTCGTACCCCTGTGTTTCTTTTGTCCCTCTCGCCAGCTCCCTTGTTATTTTCCCTATTTCTGCTTTGTATCCTTCCTCGTCTTTTCCAAAACCTAAGTCCTTCGTATTAAAGGTTCTAACAATGCCTTTTGTATTGGGGTCAATAATATTGACGTAAATAGGCCTTGCTTCTTCCTTTTTTCTCCGCTCTTCTTCCAGTTTCTTATCTTCGATTTCTTTTTTCTCTTTTTCAATTTTCTGTTGTTGCTCTGCTGCTTTTGCTTTTGCTTGTATTTCTTTCGTTGTTTGTTCCGAGCATCCAACTAAACCGAGTAAACTTCCAGCTAGCAAAATTGTTAGTAACCTTGTAAACATTCTCTTTTTCCCCAACTTTTCTCGTATTTTAACAATCATAAACTATTTATATACTATTGGACGCATGCAAATGGAAAATCGTTTCATAAATTCTCCTATTCTATTCCATTTTTATTTCAAAGCTCTGTAAATGTTTTAATCATTTCGTAACATTTGTTTTATTTTATCACTTCGACGTGATAAAAATATCACATTTCCTTTAATAAATTTATGGAAACTAAAAAATAGCCGTTAAGGACTATGAATAATCATAGGGAATAAGTAAATAGTAATAAATAAATTTGCTCATTTATTGGAGGTGTGAAAATGTCTGTTTATGTTTATCAAACGTTTGTCATTAAACAGGAGAAATTTAAGGAGGGAATTGAAAATTTAAAGGAGATTAAAAATTTCAGGAATGAAAATTATGATCACAAGGTAGAGATATTAACACCTGTTTCTGGAAAGGATCATACATACGCCCTTCTATCAACTTATGAAGGTTTAGCAGAAATGGAATTACAAAATAAAAAAATGTTTGATGATGAGGAGTACCTAAAATTAATTGGAGATTTTTTTCTCGAAAATATTGCTCAAGATAGTATGTATACACAAATCTACCGATCCACGATTGAAAAGAAATAAAAAGCCGGCACTAATCTTTTTTAGCGCCGGATCAAAAAACAACAGCTACAAGCTGACATCCGTTTTAATAAATTTTTTCTATACTAATTGGCTAGCAAGTGAGATGCCTAACGAGGCAAGGCGGTTTTCCATTTCAACATCTGCGCCTGCCGTTAATGAGGCGAGTGAGAATGCGTGGCGAATAGTTACTTTGCCCTGTGAGCCAGCTTCCTCAGTCAGATCTGCCAGGCGGCGAATGGCCTTTAAGCCAGTTTCGCCTCCTTCATGAAGGTGAATATCAATGCCAGCGTTGTAGTCTACCGCAATTTGTACCATCGTTTGTACCGATTTCTACATATCACCGCCTTAAATAGTTTTACGCTACAGCTCCGCCTTCTTCTTTTTTTGAATTTTGGGTATGCTTACTGCGATCCATCAAGTATTTCACTACAAATAATCCGCTAATCATTAGGTATGCATAGACAAATTGCATGGATGCAGGCTGCGCAAAGCCAACTGTTCCAGCGTGGATAATTCCGAATAGCGAAAGCAAAGATGCAATTCCCGCAGCAATCGCAGCACGAATTGGTTGATTTTTAATAGCAAAGATCGCTAGACAGCCCCACATTAAACTACTGATTGGTGCACCATTACCAAGATGGACTAAACCATTATAATACACACCCTTGGCAGCCAGTACCTTAGCACCAACTGCTTGCCCAGTTGTTCCAGCCGCAGATAAAACATTATTTGCTAATGATAGTGCCCAGTTGGCAATCCACGGGAATAAACAAATGAATATAACTGGCACTTCAAGTTTTGGAGTTTCACGGACAACTTGATTGGCCGTAACGATACCTACATATACCAAGATTGGTACGATTGCTACAACTGGAATAATGGATAATAAAAGAGCGCCTATTCCAAATAGCGAAATGATCAGCATCGAAGCACCTGTTGCAATGGTATAACCCAGTCCTGCACCCATGGCTTTCCATCCGGCATGACCAATGTAAACTGTGACTGGATAAGGGTTACCTGCAAATGCTCCGATGCAAGAGGAAATACCATTGGCTAGCATGACTCTGCGTGTTTTGTATGGATCACCTGCAGCGTGAGCACTCTCAATATTTTCTAAATCAAAAATATAATTGGCCAGGCCTAGCGGAACCGCTGAAGCTAGATAAGGAAGAGCATGCGGTATTCCAGAAAATACACTAGTTATATGTACTTCAGGGGGATTAAAGCCTAAAGTATGGAGTGCAGCAGTAATAGCAGCGGGATCTTGCAGACCAAAAATCCAAGCCAATGCTGTTCCTGATGCTAATAATAGAAATCCTGTTGGAATTTTCGCAAATATAGGTGACTTACCGAACCAATTAAGAAAAATAATGATTAGTACGACAAACGCTACTAAAGGAGTTTCAAACGATTGGAGCATGGGATTCATAGCTAATAATAATAAGCCGAGACCAGATAAACAGGATAAAAGGACTGTCTTTGGAATGATTTTTCTTAGTGTGTCTCCTATAAAGGCACCAATGATTAAGATTGAAGCTTCAAATAAGCACCACACCAATGCGATTGAGAAAGCAAAGTTGGCGTCATTGGTGGTCTTATAAACTGGAAGAATAACCAAAAAAGTAACTGTAAATATGGAAGGGGCACTTGGACCTGATGGTAACGCCGTGATATCCATTCTTCCTGTTTCCTTCACGAGCATACGGCCAAATACAAAGTAACAGCAGCTAGCTAAGAAAATTCCCAGACCAAATCCCGGAACAATCCTTCCGTAAACAATTTCTGAAGGAAAGCCAACTACAAAAAGTAATAACGATACCATTGTCAATAGATTTGTTAAATTGTTCGCGAGTAATCCAAAATAAGCTGCCCAATCTCCTTTTTGCCACAACTTTAATGTTTGCTCCATTTCATTTCACCTCTAATTATTTTGGTAAACACGGTCAAGCCTTTTTCAATTCTTATTCCATGAATCCTAGATCTTAAGCCTCCTTTTTTTAATTCCTGACGAATGATTTTCGAAAAGCAAATACATTAAAAAATTTACTGAAACCTTTATTACATTGGAAAACCCTTACAAGGATAATTTTAGTAATAGTTACTGCAAACGTCATTGTCTACAACCACCAAAAAGCAAAGCTATCATTTAGGCATGTTATACAAAGGAGTTTGTACAAATTTTGTCCTAGACAAGTAAAATTTGGTTGGTTACTTTGTTGTATATTTAATGAATTGCGTCCCTGTATTTGGTAAACTAAATTGAATGAAAATCATCTTGTATTCACTATCATGATAGGACGTGAAATATAGATATGAAAGAAACAGTTGTTTATAAGAAAAATGATCTTTTTGAAATTAAGGCTGATTTTCATGGGATTCCCCATGATAACGCACCTGTTGCCGTTTATATTCATGGAGGCGGCCTTGTTTGGGGAACAAGAGAAGAGATCAGTGAAGACATGATAAAACTATACACGGATAATGGAATTGCCATATTTTCGATTGACTATCGACTGGCTCCTGGGACAAAACTTCCAGACATTCTTGAGGATATACAGGACGCTCTTCATTGGTTAGAATTAGAAGGACCAAAGCAGTTTTCAATTGATCCAAAAAGAATTGCCGTAATCGGAAGTTCAGCAGGCGGTTTCTTAGCACTTTCTGCTGGAACATTTATTCATAAGCCTCGTGCGATTGTCTCTTTCTATGGATATGGTGATTTAGTAGGTATATGGGCAATCACCCCCAGTAGTTTTTACTGTCAAAAAGATATGGTCCCAAAAGGGGTTGCTGCATCACTTGTGACGGACCAGACAATCACAGAAGCTTCAATAGAGGAGCGATTTCTCTTCTATGTGTATGCAAGACAGCATGGAACATGGATTGAGGAAATCACAGGCATCCGTCCAGAAGGTAATACAGAAGTACTCAGGAAGTATTGTCCCATTCACAATATAACTAGTGATTATCCGCCAACGCTTCTCTTACATGGAACAAAGGATACTGATGTTCCTTATGAACAGTCTGTTTTTATGAGGGCTGCCATTAAAAAAGAAGGAGCCGAAGCAAAGTTAATCACAATTCCAAACGGTGAGCATGTATTCGATAAAGATTTCTATAATCCAGTTGTCCAAAATGCTCTTAAACAGGTCATTGACTTCCTTCAAACTCATCTTGCCAATAACTAAAAAAGTCCGGCGCTGTCATCGACAGGCTGGACTTTTTCGATTCATTGATTTATTTGTTTAGTTTGTGGAAATGCTCCCATAGGTCATCACAATCTTCTCTATCTTCCACTTTTATCATGTTAATGACACTATCGTCTTCTCCTGCTAAATATTGGCGCAGGTGCATGTCTGAGAAACCATTCTTAGCAGCGTCATCTCTTGTGCTGCAGTAGTATACATCCTTGATACCAGCCCAAATCATAACAGATACACACATTGGACATGGCTCACAAGTAGCATAAACAACACAATCTGATAAATCCATAGTTCCTAATTTTTTACAGGCTTCTCTTACAGCTACCATCTCTGCATGTGCAGAAGGATCCGTGTCTCTCATCATGGTGTTGCTTACTGCTGCAACCACTTCATCGCCTCGGACAATCGTTGCACCAAATGGTCCGCCAACTTTGTTCGCCATTCCAACAATTGTTGCATCTGCAGCTAATTTCATAAAATCCATATTAAAAATCCTCCTTAACCCATGAATGGGATTAAAATGTTCTAATATCTAAGTTGCATTCATTTTTTACTCTATAACGGGACCAATATTATCTTTCTTATTAACATAAAGTTTATATACTAAAAACGCTGCCATTAGTAGATATCCCCAAACGAAAGGCATAGCAATTTCTTGTGCAAGTCCGAGAGTGCTAGTATGAATCGCACCAACAAACGTTAAAACAGCTCCAAGTACTGCAGCTATTATGCCTCCAATAGGCGTGTTTCGGATCGTAAATACTGCTATACAACCCCAAATAACACTTGTAATAGGAGCACCATTACCTAGGGCAACCAAGCCATCGTAGAAAAGTCCAGCATTGTGCAGGGCATGTGAAGAAACCTGATCGGCACCATTCCCTACCGACATACCAGTAGCTGAAATTGCATTATTAACGGCAGTAAGTGCCCAAGTAGCAACCCATGGGAAGAAACATACAAAGATTGCCGGAGCTTCAAATTTCGGACTTTCTTTAACAACCTGATGCCCTGTTACAATCGCAATAAACACGAGCATAGGAACAATAGCGGCAATTGGGACAACAGCTAGCAACAGACCCATAAGACTAAAAATCGATAATAGGAATATGGCAGCGGAGCTAGCAATAGAATAGCCTAAACCTGCACCAACTTCTTTCCAACCAGCATGACCTACATATACGGTTACTGGGAATGGGTTACCACAAAGGCCGCCAATTGCTGAACAAATACCGTTTGTAAGCATAACGTCTCTAGTTTTATATTCATCTCCACAAACAGCAGCAGCTTCAACGTTTTCCAGATTAAAAATGTAGTTTGATAATCCTAGCGGTACAGCAGTTAATAAATATGGTAATGCAGCGTTAAAACTGTCGGCAAACCCATTTAAATGTAACATAGGTGGATTAAAGCCAAATGATTTTAGAGCTTCAGTAACATCAGCAGGATTTTGATACCCAGCGATCCAAGCAATTGCAGTTCCAATTACAATCAATAATAAACCCGTAGGTATTTTCTTAAAAATTGGATGTTTACTTAACCAGTTCATAAAGATAATAATAATTGCAACAAATGCCACTACTGGCATTTCAAAGGATTGCAGCATTGGGTTCATACCCAAGAATACAAATGCCAAACCTGCTAAGGCTGCTAGCAATACAGTTCTAGGGACAAGCTTTCTGATCGTTTCACCGAGGAATGCACCTATTATTAAAATAGCAGCCTCAACGAAGCACCACATCACAGCAACTGTTGTTGTGAAAGCAGCATCCTTTGTTTGATGATAAAGAGGAAGCATAATCACAAAGACGATAAGAAAAATACCAGGTGAACTAGACCCTGATGGTAGTGCGGTAATATCCTTTCTACCTGTTTTCTTTGCTAATTTATAGGCAAAATAAGCAAACATAATGCCAGATAGAAGTACAGCAAACCCAAAGCCAGGTACAATTCGATTAAAAATAAACTCTTTTGGCATTCCAACTACAGCAATTAATAATGAAATCATAACCAAAAAGTCTGTTAAAACATTCACGAACAAACCGAAAGAAGCAGCAAAGTCTCCCTTTTTCCAAAAAGATACATGTCCCATGTGAAATTCTCCTTAAAAATGTATTATAATTAATACAACTAAAATCTAAAGGTAGCCGTTATCAATTATTTCAAATTGACAATATGCGTACCTGCCTTTTCAACGATTGCATCTTTTAAACTTTCAGGATCGGTAATTATTACCCTAGAACCATTCTTTTCTAAAAAGCTTAAACTTGCTTCGACTTTTGGAAGCATACTGCCTGGAGGGAAATGACCTTCAGCCGTAAACTGCTTTAATTCCTCAACGGTAATTTTTTCTAGGGCTTGTTGATTAGGTTTTCCAAAATTGATACACACTCTTGAAACACCAGTTGTAATAATTAACGTTTCCGCTTGAACTTGTTCTGCTAATAGGCTAGTTGCAAAATCTTTATCAATAACAGCATCAATGCCTTCATACGTATTATCAGCATTCTTAACGACAGGAATTCCACCGCCGCCAACTGCAATAACAACAAAGCCTGCTTCAATCAACGTTTTTATGGCGTCCTTTTCTACAATATTAATTGGTTTTGGAGAAGGTACTACTCTTCGATAACCACGGCCTGAATCTTCGATAAAAATCCAATCTGGATGTTCTTTCTTCATTTCTTCTGATTGCTCGAGAGAGAAAAATGAACCTACTGGCTTAGTTGGATTTTTAAAGTTAGGATCATCACCGCTAACTTCAACTTGAGTAATCACAGTTGCCACTTTTTTGTTAATTCCTCTTCTAGCAAATTCATTAATCAATGCCTGCTGAATTTGGTAGCCAATCCCGCCTTGAGTATCCGCACCACAATTTACAAGAGGTACTACTGGCATACCTGCTACTTCATTTGCTATTTCAGATCTTCTAAGACCAAAACCTACTTGAGGTCCATTTCCATGTGTAACAACAACCTGGAAGCCTTCTGCAACCATATCAGCAATATTAACGGCTGTTTCAGTTACAGCTTCATATTGTTCCTGAACAGAGCCACTTCCATCTTCTCTTACTAATGAATTTCCCCCGATAGCGACGATAACCAATTTTTCCACAATTATTCTCCTGTCTTTTCACTAATTGAAATGTTTATTAAGTAACTCTATCGACTGTTCCTTATGCAAATGATACAAAGGATTCGTAGGGTCATGTTCGATGGCATTCTCTATAGCCTCTATTGCCTCCTGATGTTTACCTAATGACCTCAGACTATTTGCCTTATGAAATGAAAAATCATATCGATGCGGCTGTAGTGAGAGCAGCTGATTCATTTCATTCACTGCTTCCTCGTGCCTGCCCAATTCTCTTAAATAATTGGATTTGTGATAGCGATAAAACGTCTCATTAGGATTTAACTCACTAGCCTTATCATATTCAGCCAATGCTTCTTCAGCTTTGTTCATCAATCTTAAACAATTGGCTGTGTAGAAATAGAAATCCAAATCATTTGGATTGAATGCCAATGCCTTGTTGTACTCATCAAGTGCCTCTATATATTTCTTTAATTCTTGTAAGCAATATCCCTTATAAAAGTAGAGGTCAAGATTACTAGGATCATTTTCAATAGCTTGATTGATTACCGTAATTGCATCCTCATACTTATTTTCCGCATAAAGTTTTTTTACTGACCGAATGACTTCGTTTTCTTCTGTGAAATCCCTGTTGAGAATTTTCACAACCCTATCATGTTTAAGTTCTATAGCATGCTGCAAGGATGATTTTCCGTCCCGATCCGGCAGATTTACGTCTGCACCAGCTTCTACAAGCATTTCGATGATATTTGAGTATAAACGGCCTCCATTGCCCAAAATAACTGATTCAAGCAGTGCAGACCACCCTAAATTGTTCACATGATTTACAGGAACTCCTGCTTCTAAACATACCTGAACAGTTTTAAGATATCCCTTCTCACTAGAAGGTAACAATGCAGTGCCGCCAAATCGATTCACACTTTTTAGATCCGCACCAAAATTCAGCATCATACTCAGAATTTCATGAAAGCCGTTTGCTCCTGAACAAATAAAGGGCGTTAGTTGAGTAATGTCCCTTGTGTTAACGTCACTGCCTGCTTCTAGTAACAATTTAACCGCTGAGATTTGATTTTTTTGTGTTGCCGCCATCAGGGCTGTACGGCCATTTTCATCTTTAAAGTCAATGCTCGCGCCTTCTTGTAAAAGCCGTTGGGCAACATCCACTTCTCCTTGTTCACTTGCATAGATAAGATCCATGTTTAAGGAATTCTTCTCCATCTAAATTCTCTCCTATTCTCATGTCTATCTTTAGCCTTTTGAAAAAATTTTTAGGGAAGAATTGCAGACCATTGATTGATACATTGGGCTTTCTATTCTTCCCTAAACTAGTATTTTTTAATGAATATTTTCTGTTAAAGTTAACAATGCTTTTTCAAATGCTTCAACTGGCGGATGGGTAATACCCGCACCAATCATTCCAATTCCAGCGTCTTTATGGGCAATGGCCGTATTAATAATAGGCATGATTCCTGTTTGAATGACTTTTCGTACATCGATCCCCGTTGGAATACCCATGAAATCAAGCAATGGAATCGTCACATTCGGATTTTCAGTTGTTGTGATTTCTTTCATTTGTGTTGAAAAACCGATAGCGTCCTCTACTGTTCCGCCTACTAATGCAACGATTGCAGGAGCTGTCGCCATCGCAAACCCACCAATACCATATGTTTCAGTAATCGCACTGTCTCCGATATCAAGCCCAGAATCCTCCGGCTTGTAACCTGCAAACATTGGGCCAATGACCTTTTGAGCCGGTCCAGTAAACCAAGTATTCCCAGGCATCCCACTAACACGGATTCCGAATTCTACACCATTACGTGCCATAGTGGTTACGATTGTACTATTTTCAATTCCGTGTGCAGCATCAAGCGCACATTTAGCCATAGCCATCCAAGTAGGACCAGAGAAATAATCACTGCTGGCAACAAAGTCAAAGACTTCTTTCTTCTGTTCGATTGTATAATCCGTTTGTAAAATGTATGGAGTTAATGCTTGAATTAAAAGGGTTGTTCCTGCAACATTTCGGTTGTGGCATTCATCACCCATGTGAAGCGCTTGTGCAAGCATTAAACGTAAATCGATCCCTTTTGGATTTAGTTTCATCGCATCTCTTAAGATTGGACCAAATACATCGCGCATCCATACTAATCGATCAATAACACTTTGATCGTTCGCACCCATCCGAAGGATTTTTGATAATTGTTCACTTAAGTTAGTGTACGCAATATTTCCGTATGTTTTATTTTCAACAATGTGCATAAACATCGAGGCAGATGTGACACCAGCCATGGAACCAACACAGTTGTGTTCATGACAAGGTGAAAAAGTAATTTCTCCTGATGCCGCAAGTTTAGCTGCCTCTTCGATATCCTTCGCTAGCCCTTCAAAGACAATAGCACCAGTAACAGCACCCTTCATTGGTCCATTCATTTTATCCCAAGTAATAGGAGGTCCCGCGTGAAGGATTGTTGTTTTCGTCATTCCAGGTACGCAATTTATAGCTTGATCGTACCCAATTAACACTGGCTGTGAATTAATAATTCTTTCAACTGCAAGCTTATTCGCTTCTTCGATTTTTTCCAACATCGCAGGATCTTCTAGTTTATCAAGCGCAGCAATTAATTCAGGGTTACCTCTTCCTGGCGGTGTCCATTCTAAATGAATGACTTCAGAACCTTGTTGTGTTAAATCATCTTTAAAGGACTCGATTCCTACGTTTATGACATATGGCTTACTTTTAAAAAGATCGTTAATTCTACTCATGGCTATTCTCCCTTCACTACAAATTCTCTAGCTAATAGTCCAGCGTTTTGGCTGCTGCTTGCATGTGTTACGCCTGCGGCTAATAACTTATTAATTTGCTCATCAAGATTTTGAGGATCTAATTCTGTTCCTAGAACATATCCGATAATTTCTAAATGTCTACCTTCATCTTCAGCCAGTTGTTTGGCTTCAATCATTGCCGGAAGAAATGCCCCGACTGGGTCTTCGTGTGCACCATATCCTAATACAAAGTCCATTACAATGACACCAACAGATGGATCCTTTGCTTCTTGCATGAATCTTTCAAGACGAGTAGCAGGATCAATCATTGGATGCGGCTTGCCTTGTGTATATTCATCATCACCGAAATCGATAAATGTGTGCTCTTGGCTTGAATATCTGTCTTTCAAACGAAACTCTGGATTTCTTTGAATGTTGCTGTAGACATTATCGAATTTCTCCATCGCTGCATGCATGGCTTCATCGCAAAGAGTTCCGCCGCTGAATAATCCACGAATATATTTCTGTTCCGGCGTTAATTTTGTACGAACCTCTTCAATAAGCGGAATGTTTAACGCACGTTTGTTGAGTTTGCTTTCATCAGCACCAGCTAACAAGACTGCTTTAAGTGCTGCTTCTTTAGACATTTTCGCAAAATGGCCGCCAGCCTCAGTGATTTTTTCTTCATCACCGCCAATAAACCAAACAACTACAGGCTTTTTACATGTTTTAATTTTGGCTAACACTTTCTCTTCGACACTTGGTGCAGGTGGCTTTGAAACAAGGACAATAACTTTAGTGGCTTCATCGTCTTCAAGTGCTTGGATGCCGTCAAGCATCATGATGCCGCCTACTTCTTCTTTTAAATCTCTTCCGCCAGTTCCAATCAGCTGTGTAATCCCGCCGCCAAATTCGTGAATGCGGACGCTTACTTCTTGGCTGCCAGTTCCGGAAGCAGCGACAATTCCGATATTTCCTTTTCTAACTGCATTTGCAAAACAGAGTGCTACATTACCAATAATGGCTGTACCACAGTCAGGCCCCATCATCAATAAGCCTTTTTCATGTGCTATTTGCTTTAATTCAATTTCATCTTCAATACTGACATTATCGCTGAACATCATGACATTTAAGTCATTTTCAAGTGCTTTCCTTGCCTCTCTTGCGGCATAAGCCCCATTCACAGCAATAATAGCTAAATTTGTATCTGGATTACTTTGAGCCGCTGACGAGATAGTAGAATATTTAACTTCACTTTTACCTTTAGAAGTACTCTTTTTCGTAAACAACTCATTAATGCCTTCGAAAGCGTTTTCGCACAACTCATCTGTTGCCGCTTTTACGACAATAATAAGATCGCTTGTTTTGGCTTCCTCCACTTCCGGAGTCATTAATCCGACATTCTTCATTACCTCTTTATTCATTTCAGTACCCATTGCAATAATGGCCTGGTCAACACCATCAATTTGATTTGCTTTCGTTGACAGTGACATTAATGACACTGAATCAAAATACGTGTTTGGTTTAATCAAAGCTTGTACAGTCATAATTTACCTCCTGCTTTTAATTTGGTCTCCAGCCCACAGACAAGACCTAAGGAAATATCTGTTCCGGATGAAGATCCGATGGATAGTACTTTATTTAAAGAGAGAAATAAGTCTTCTTCGTTCCCAGCGATTAAGGACTCGATTAAATTAATGATAGACTCTCTCACTTTCCCAGTTGCTGCTTTTTTCAAAGCCATGTAGCTAATGTCATTTGTTAAGGTCTTTGCATGCTTTAGTACATCTTCACAAAATGAACGCTGGGCATAGAAGGGGCTGTTTTTCATATTAAAAACGGTAAAAAGCCCTGTTAAAAAATCATCACCAGACGGAGTCAAACCCGGTCCTAAACCAATAAGCGAAACCGCATGCGGTATTGCTAATGACATATGATTATTTTCTAATTCGTTCAAAAGTAAGTTCTTTCGCTTTTCAAGCATCTTGGACATTTCAGCTTCAAAAGGACCTTGGGCTGCCATTGGTCTTTTCATCCCTCCGGCCTTTCCATAACTGTCGATATATTCCTTCATCCGTTTAACATTACGAGTAAGGATTTCTATATTATTCGGGTATGTCGGGATCATACTTTCCCACTTAACAGCTTTATTAATAGATAATGCGAGTTTATTTTCAATAATCAAGGCTTGATTTTCAACCGTTACCTTATCATTTACTTCGATACCCATTAAATTGATATACTCCACATCAATGATTAAAGTATTGGGCCCATTGTCTATTTTTCTACTGGCAATTGTATATAGTTCATCATTCTCTAAACACTGAATATTAAGTGTCCGATTAAATGTACTATGCACAAAACCACTGAAGCTGGAATGAGTAATTCGCTGAATAAATTCAACATCACCAGAAATTGTTTCTCTCACGCAAAACACCTCATAGACCTAGACTGTTTTTTGTCTAATCTAATTTGACTGGAATAAGCCTCCTTTATTTGACAAACTTAAGACCTTACATGATTATTTTAGATATATTGCATAAAATCGTCATCGTTTAATCAATCCAAAAAGATTTGAATTCAATTGTGCAACATATACAATGGATTGTGATAATATTTTGACAGAGGAGTGAGAAGACTTTGCTTACAGTTAAAGATTTATTTGAAATAAAAGCGATTGACGGAATAAAAATTATCGCCGGGGAAAAAGGGATCAATAATGAAATATCAATCGTAAATATTATTGAAAACCCTGGTGCATTTGATTGGCTTTCTCCTAATGAATTGCTTTTATCAACTGGCTATATTTTTAAAGATAACGAAGAACTGCAAAATAGGATTATTAAGGAGCTATCTGAAATTAATTGCGCTGGGCTCGTTGTCAAAATGAAGCGGTACTTTGATAAACTCCCGCAAAATATGATTGACCAGGCAAATAAGTATGGTTTACCACTAATTGAGTTACCCTTCGAATATACCCTGTCCAGAGTTATTTCGATAATTAATGAGAAAGCATCTGGGAGATATGATTTACTGAACCGAAAAACGTTAGACATGCATAATTTATTTTTTAGGATTACGCTTGAAGGCGGCGGGATCGAAAGGATCTCTTCCTTATTATCCGAAACCATCAATAACCCAATCATTTTTGTTGATAAGGATTGGAAATTGCTCCATTTCACGGAGCACAAGGATAACAAAGTGCCGCTTGCCTACTGCTTTGATTTAATAAAAAATAGACCGATTTTCACCCAAGCGTTCATTGATTCCATTCCGGATAATATTAATGAAATGAAGAAGTCCATTAAACGAATTTATCATTTGGAAGCCATGGAAATTAAGTGCCGCATCTTACCCGTCGCCGTTGCAAATTATCTATACGGATATATAATTGTTTGGCAAACCGTACGAGAACTATCGGAATTTGATTATATTATCCTTGAACAGGCTTCCACGATTATGGCACTTGAGATGATAAAAGCAAAAGAGATTGAGGATGTAAAATTAAAAATTAGACAGGATTTCTTTGATGATTTGCTCACAGGAAAAATAACTTCTAGTGAATCCATTCAATCACTAAGCGAATTGCATGGTTTAAATTCACAATATAAGTATTTTTGTATGGTAATAAATTTTGATACAGCGGACCTTGAACGGTACGAGGATATAGTGGCAAGGAAGGTTCAGTTAGAGAATAGAGCTAGAAAATGTGTGGATCTAGTTTATGAACATTCAAATTTAGCAAATGGAGAGATTACATGCTTTTATCGTAACAATCACATTATCATTTTAATTGGTCAAAATGAAAATAAGCCTACGATAACCTTGAATGAAGCAAAACAGTACGGAAATGAACTTTATCATGTTCTGACTAACCAAATAAAGAATACATCTTATTTAATTGGAATCGGCAGACAATATGAAACAATCCATTCACTTCACAAGAGTTTTTCAGAAGCAAATGAATCAATCAGACTCATGCAAAAGTTTAATGACCGTGGAGGAGTCTCCCATTTCGAAGATCATTCTATCTATCATTTCTTGGACAGTAACATTAAGGACATGGAATTAGAGGACTTTTTCATGAAACGTCTCGGAAAAATATATGAACATGATCAACTTCATGGGACAAGTTATATCATCACATTAGAGAACTATTTTCAAAATAACATAAATATAAGCGAAACGGCAAAAGCCATGTTTTTACACAGAAACACGCTCATCTACCGTATCGAGAAAATCAAGGAAATCCTTAACACAGACCTAAAAAACTCAGAAGAACTACTGCAAATCCAACTTGCTCTAAAAATCTTTCGACTATTAAACAAAAAACTAAAAGAACACAGATAAAAACATAAAGAAGGTGCCTAACATAATAAGGGTGTCAGGCACCATTTGTTAAAAAGCGGAATTTAATTAATGTATTGTCTATCTTAATCCCGATCTAGAAGGACAGCGCCGGCAATCCCAGGCTCTGTCATTTCATAGATATTTAAGATCAGATCTAATTCTTCTTCAGTTAAAACATCATGCTGGAGGCATAGTTCACGGACCGATTTACCGCTGATCGTCGCTTCTCTGGCAATTCTTGCTGCTACTTCATAGCCTAAGTGCGGATTGACGGCAGTGATAATGCCGACACTCTTTTCGACGTATTCTTTAAGTCTGGCTTCATTTGCTTCAATCCCTGCCAAACAGAAATCGGTGAAAGAACGGAACCCATTGTTCATGATGCTGATCGATTGCAGCAGGTTAAAGACTAATACCGGTTCCATTACATTCAATTCAAGCTGACCTGCTTCAGACGCAAGACAGATGGTATGATCGTTTCCAATCACCTGGAAGGCAATTTGATTGATCAGTTCCGGCATCACAGGGTTCACTTTTCCAGGCATGATAGAAGATCCCGGCTGGCGCGCCGGCAGTGAAATCTCAGCAAGCCCTGCGCGCGGGCCAGAGGCCATCATTCGCAGGTCATTAGCGATTTTAGACATATTCATCATACACACTTTTAATGCAGCAGATACTTCTGTATAGGCATCCGTGTTTTGCGTTGCATCAACAAGATGCTCGGCATTCACCAGTGGCAGCCCGCTAATTTCAGCAAGTTGTTTGACGACATCCTTAATGTACTTAGGGTCTGCGTTTAACCCTGTTCCTACTGCAGTTGCCCCCATATTAACTTCATATAAATTGTCCTTAGAATTTGAAATCCGCTTCATATCCCGTTCAAGTACACGAGAATATGCTTCAAATTCTTGGCCAAGACGAATCGGAACCGCATCTTGCAAATGGGTACGGCCCATTTTGATAACGTTTTCAAACTGTTTCGCTTTACTCTTGAAAACTTTGTGCATATCTTTCATCGTCTCAAGCAATTTTCCAAGAAGGCTTAGTGTGGCAATATGAATCGCAGTTGGAAATACATCATTTGTCGATTGTGACATATTTACATGACTATTTGGGCTTAGATGGAGATAGGCACCTTTTTCATGTCCAAGCAATTCAAGAGCACGGTTAGCGATTACTTCATTTGCATTCATGTTCATTGAAGTCCCAGCTCCCCCCTGGATCGGGTCTACAATGAATTGATCATGCCATTTACCTTCAATGATCTCATCGGCTGCTTGACTGATGACATTTCCAAGTCCGCTATATAGGCGTGTTGTATTCATATTAGCAATGGCCGCAGCTTTTTTTACCATTGCCAGCGCTTTAATTAACTCACCGTTAATTTTATAACCCGTAATGGGGAAATTTTCAACCGCTCTTAGGGTTTGGATCCCATAATACGCCTCTACCGGTATTTCCTTCTTACCTAAAAAGTCTTGTTCCATTCTTTTCGTGTCCACTATCTTCTGTCTCCTGTCTTTATTATGTAAAAAGCATCTATTTGGATAAAGATTTGATTCACACAATGATAATACCAGTTAAAACTGTTTCTGTCTCTCCTTTTCACTATTACTTCATTATAAATATAAAAAATCTCAGGGAGAGTTAACAGTTGGTGGACAACAAGGTATGCCATTCAATAGAAAAATGGAATTATTTATAAACGAAACCAAAATTTTACCACGATAATTTTTTCCATTTTACACAAACTATATATAACTAATTTTTTCAAAAATTGAGGATTCCTGACACAATGGAGTCTGTTCATAAACAATTGCAAATGATATGATATTCTGCGAGATTACTAATTTACAAGGATGAAAAAGATGCATAACCTACTTTTGTTCGCAATGATCTCTACTCTACTGCTTTCCGGTTGCAGCATAAAAGTTGCAAGCGCAAAGAAAAATCCTCATGAGGCAACAAATACTGAGAGTGCCAAAGGATATAGCAAGGTAGCTCCACCAACAAAAGAAATACCTGAGTTTAAACCTCAAGCAACCATTTCTTTCTCTCCCATTACGTTTGCCTCCACAAATGTACGATTATCATTAAAAGATCGTGCAATGGATATGCCAGAGGTTCAATACCAAATTTGGCGGACGGCAGACGGTCGGGATACTATGAAAACGTTCTCGTCCATACAAGAAGAAACTGACTTTTTAATTGGCTTTGATTTGAAGGAATTTTCGGGACAGCGGGGCGAATATCAGATAGAGGTGTACGGTGTATTCGATGGGGAAGCACAAGAGCTTCTTGCAAAATCCACCATGACATTTCAGCAGTATGTACCTATTCTAATGTATCACGCCATCGATGATTACAAGGGAGAGGGCTTGAAAGATTTGTTCGTAACTCCTGCGAATTTTGAAGCACAAATGCGCTATTTAAAGGAAAACGGCTATACACTCCTTACGTTTGAGCGGTGGGACGAAATAAATAAAGTAAACAAGCCCATCCTTGTTACTTTTGATGATGGGATGAAAAACAACATGAATGCTTTTCGGATTCTTCAGGAATTAAAGGATGAAAGGTTCCAGCCGGCAGCAACAGAATATGTCGTTGCTGGAAATATTGACAGCAGCCCCTATTATTTGTCTGCAGATGAAATAAAAGAGATGGCTAATTCAGGGATTTTTTCGATCCAATCCCATACGATGTCACATGCTGATCTTCCGGAAATTAAGAACTTTGAAGAAGAGCTAAAGACATCAAGGATAAAACTTGAACAATTAACGGGTAAACCAGTTATTGCCATAGCCTATCCATTTGGTCATTTTAATCAACAAGTAGTGGAAGAAACGAAAAAATATTATCAATTTGCTACGACCACAAGACCTGGGCAATTTATAGAAAAAAACCGGCCGGATGAAATGGTGCAGATGTCGCGCGTCCGAATTTCTTACTCTACCACACTGAAACAGTTTGCCGCTTTAACGGCACAAAGATAGGAAGCTTTTACAGCTTCCTTTTTTATATCCTTGATTATCACCTGGTGCTAGCCAATGTTTAAAGGGACGCTTGATTAAACTTCTTTAAAAGTTGGCCGAATACCTTCCGTTCCTCTTCCGGCCAATCATTTATTAGCTCTGCAATTCTTTCCAATCGCGCCTGTTTATGATCGTTCAATTCCTTTGTTCCAAGCTCCGTTATTTGAAAAGAATAGGCCCGTCCATCTAACGGATCAGGAATTTTATACAAATACCCCTTATGCTCTAATGCGGCTGCTTGTCTGCTGACAGTAGAAATATCTAACTGAAACTCGCCAGCCAACACCTTAACCCCGACTGCCCCTTTTGTAGCAATGCGGCGGAGCAATAAGTAGGCAGATCTGTCAAGATTCCACTTTTTTTTATTAGTTGAAACGGATGTAGTCCGGCGTATTAGGATTGCCAGTTCAAGTTCAATCATTTCCAAAGACTGTTCATGCATGTGCATTTCATTAATACCTCACTGATAAACTTTTCTTCTTTTTTACTATGATAACACAATCGCCAAAGGATGGAGAAACGCTTCAAAGTCCCCACGACAAGAAAACACTATTGACGCAGTGGAAAATAGTTGTATAATACAAATATATAGTTTCATTATACAACTATTTACAAAAAATAAAAAAGGGGAAATGCGTATGTCATCAATACCACCAATTATTCCTTCAACACCAGAGATAAAAGGAAGTTTATTCACTCAACCAAAGGCTATCTGGGCCGTATTTTTTGCCTGTATCATTGCTTTTATGGGAATTGGCCTTGTGGACCCTATTCTACCGGCTATCGCTGAACAATTGCATGCCTCCCATAGTGAAGTTACCTTGCTTTTCACCAGCTATAACGCGGTGATGGCTGTTGCCATGCTCATTACGGGAATGATTTCCTCAAGGATTGGGATTAAATGGACACTTCTTGCCGGCATTGTTATTATTGCCATTTTTTCTGCCCTTGGGGGATTATCCAACGGCATTTGGACACTCGTCAGTCTCCGGGGCGGCTGGGGATTGGGGAACGCTTTGTTTGTGGCAACAGCATTAGCCGCAATCGTCTCCCTATCCAATAGCGGCACGGCAAAAGCCATTATTTTGTATGAAGCGGCTATTGGACTTGGCATATCAGTCGGTCCGCTTCTTGGAGGCTGGTTAGGTGCCATGTCCTGGAGAGGCCCATTTCTTGGCGTTGCCACACTAATGATTATTGCCTTTATCGGGCTATTCTGGCTGATGCCAAAAGCCCCGAAGCAAGATTCCGAGCAGCCGAAAACATCTATATTAGATCCATTCCGTGCCTTAAAACACCGTTCTCTTCTTGTTTTCGGCATCACAGCCGCTTTATACAACATCGGCTTTTTCACCCTGCTTGCGTATGCACCATTTGTCATGGGATTGGATGAACATGGCTTGGGATTTGTATTCCTTGGCTGGGGCATATTGTTGGCCATCACCTCTGTTTTCATGGCTCCGAAGCTGCAACAGTGGTTTGGAACGGTTAAATCCATGTGTGCCATGTTAATTCTGTTCGCCTTGCTATTATTCGCCATGGGTATTTGGTCATCAACGCAATGGGTGATTATTGCCGCCGTTATTGCCGCCGGTGCCTTGCTCGGAAATAACAATACATTAATCACAACCGCTGTCATGAACGCAGCACCTGTTCAACGTTCAACAGCTTCAGCTGCTTACAGCTTCCTTCGCTTTATCGGGGGTGCAATTGCCCCATTTATGGCTGGAAAACTGGCAGAAATTTATAACCCTTCCGTCCCTTTCATCGTCGGAGGCGGATTTGTGCTGATCTCGGTTCTATTTATCTTAATCAATAAACAATATGTATCGCATGTAGATGAGATCGAATCTGGCCATTAATACTACTCAAAGGATCTGCCTTGCAGATCCTTTTCCTTTTCTCACCCAGCTAATGAATATCACGTTTCTTAAAACGGCCGCCCCGCACTTCAGATATGTCCGCTATCGCCAGGAATGCCGTTGGATCAATATCCTCTACGATTGTGGTTAATTTGGATTCTTCCAATCTGGAGATGATACTAAAAATGACTTTTTTACTGTCCCCTGTATAAGCACCTTGACCTTTAAGATAGGTTACGCCCCGGCCTAAGCGAGCATTTACTGCATCCCCAATTTGTTCAGCTTCATCACTAATAATCCAGACAGATTTCGTTTCTTCCAGGCCTGCTACAACCGTATCAATGGCCTTAGATGCGATGACATAAGCTAACAGTGAATACATTGCACGATCCCAGCTAAAGACAAAGCCTGCTGCTCCTAGAATAAAGAGGTTCATAAACATGATGATCTGTCCGACTGAAAAAGGAACTTTTTTATTAATGACAAGTGCCAGTATCTCAGTCCCGTCTAAAGCACCGCCATTACGAATGACTAAGCCTACTCCAATACCCAAAATCATTCCGCCAAAAAGGGTGGCAAGGAGAATATCATCTGTAAAAGCAGGAACGGGATGAAAAAAGGAGGTAAAGATGGATAAAACGATAATTCCGTATACAGTAGAAAAAGCAAAAGTTTTTCCCATTTGTTTATACCCCATATAAACAAACGGCAAGTTTAGTAAGAATAGAAAAACCCCTAATTTCCAGCCGGTTATGTGTGACAGCATGATCGAAACTCCGGTTATACCCCCATCAATAACGTGGTTTGGAACTAAAAAGATCTCCAGTCCTGTTGCCATGAGAATTGCACCAATGGTGATAGCAATTACGCGAAAAATAACCCTGCTGAGGGGCAGCCTTCGATGTTGAACATTATCTTTTATTAAATCTGTCATTGGACCACACCTTATCGTTAGATTTACTTTTATATTATTTTCCTAAAAAGAAAAGAATTTTATTTATCCGTTAATAGTATTATATCATATTTTCGACCTAAAGATGAACTGGAGTTCACATTCATGATAAAAAATGGGATTGCAACCTAAGTTGCAACCCCCTTTTTTTTTTAGACCATTATTTTGCAAATATCATTGGTAAACTCTACTGGATCCTCAATTGGCAAGCCTTCAATTAACAATGCTTGGCTATATAACAGGTTCGTATAGAGCGTTAATTTTTCTTTATCGTTCTCAAAGGCCGCTTTTAAGGAATCGTATACACCGTGGTGGACATTAATTTCTAAAACTTTGTCAGCTTTCACATTTTGGCTGTTAGGCATCGCATTTAGAATCTTTTCCATTTCAATCGATACGGCTCCATCAGTTGTTAAACATACTGGGTGGGTTTTCAATCGTTTCGATACTCTTACATCCTTTACCTTGCCATCTAGGATGTTTTTCATATAGTCAAATAGTTCTTTGTGATCCTTCTCTTCTGTTTCCTCATTTTGATTTTCATCCGTTTCAAAGCCTAAATCGCCGCTTGACACCGATTTGAACTCTTTTTCTTTGTAGGCCATAACCATACGAATGGCGAATTCGTCAATTTCATCAGTGAAATATAAAATTTCATATCCTTTGTCAGCTACTAGTTCTGTTTGTGGCAGCTTGTCAATTCTTTCATTTGTTTCACCTGTTGCATAATAAATATATTTTTGCTCTTCAGGCATTCTTGACACATATTCATCAAGGGTTACCAATTTCTTTTTTGATGAGTAGAACATCAATAAATCCTGTAATTCCTCTTTATGCATTCCATAATCACTATAAACACCATATTTGAGCTGTCTGCCAAAGGAGTTATAAAACTCTTCATACTTCTCGCGTTCATTTTTTAATATTGTAAGTAATTCACTCTTAATTTTTTTGTTTATGTTTTTTGCGATGAGCTTTAATTGGCGGTCATGCTGCAGCATTTCCCTTGAGATATTTAATGAAAGGTCTTCTGAATCCACCATACCCTTCACAAAACTGAAATAATCCGGCAGTAAATCCGCACATTTGTTCATGATTAAGACGCCATTTGAATAGAGCTCTAACCCTTTTTCGTATTCCGGTGAGTAAAAGTCAAACGGGATTTTTTCAGGGATATATAGAATGGCATTATATCTTACCGCACCATCTACACTGATATGGATATGTTTAATCGGCTTGTCGAAACCGTAATGTTTTTCAGCATAAAATTGCTCATAATCCTCTTTAGTCAGATCCTTTTTATTTTTCCGCCAAATCGGAATCATCGTATTGATTGTTTGTTCTTCTTGGACATCCTCGTATTCATCTTCGGTGCCTTCTTTAAGTCTGCTCTCGGTCACATCCATTTTAATTGGGTAGCGAATGAAGTCAGAATACTTCTTGATAATCGACTTTAAGCGATATTCTTCCAAATATTCATCATAATTCTCATCTTCAGTATTTTCTTTGATTTTTAAGGTAATCTCCGTTCCAATTGAATCCTTTTGACATGGGACAATGGTATAACCATCTGCACCCTTTGATTCCCACTTATAGGATTCCTCACTGTCTAACGACTTGCTGATAACCGTTACTTCATCAGCAACCATAAAGGCAGAGTAAAATCCAACACCAAATTGGCCGATAATATCATGACCGTCTTTTAACTCATTTTCAGTTTTAAATGCTAATGAGCCGCTCTTGGCAATGGTGCCAAGATTCGTTTCAAGCTCTTCCTTGGTCATTCCAATACCCGTATCAACAATTTTCAAGATTCTATTTTCTTTATCAGCTGTTACCTTTATGTAGTAGCTGTCCTTGTCAAAGGTCAACGAATCATCCGTTAATGCTTTGTAATAAATTTTATCAATCGCATCACTCGCATTTGACAGCAGCTCTCTTAAAAAAATCTCCCGATGTGTATAGATGGAGTTGATCATCATGTCCAATAATCGTTTTGATTCGGCTTTAAACTGTTTCGTCTCCATTAAGACCTCTCCTTTTGCTTGAATTCTAACACTATTTTAGCACTCTATACATTTGAGTGCTAACCATTATTTTAATATCATACTATCCCGTTCTAGTCAAGAAAATTGAAAAAGCACCCTAACGGATGCTCATTATTTTTGATTATTTTCTAATGTAACATAACTAGTAAAACGGTTACTGCATTGGCAATGCGGACATCTGGCTGTAATTTCAATGTCAATGATTTTAAGGTGATGATGATTGGCATAGACCTTGTTAAGGACGACTACTTGATCCGCAATACTCATTGGATGATCTCTTTTTAACAATTCCTCTACATTAGGCCTACCGCAAATAGTAGCAATATATTCAAAGTCTTTATTACACAAAATACAGTTTTTTTCACCAATCTGAATATCATGATTTGTCAATGCCGTCATTTTCGTGCCCACAGTCATCGCCTCCAATATGATAATAATTCAACAAAAACGGAAGCGTTTCCTGCAGTATCTTATACATCTTTTTGAACAAATTTTGTCCTTTTCTACTGAACAAATAATACAACTTACTGAATGATTTTCGTGGATTTTGCCCGTTCGGCGGTTTGTTGGATTCTTTTGCTTAATGGCTTTTTCAAGAAAATAGCCAAGAGAAAGCTGGCGGCAGCAAAGCCGAGCAATGATAACACATCCTTTAATACTACCTCAGTCACCATTCCTCCAACTGTTTCCCGGAGCATACTTACCGCATACGTAAATGGCATAAATGGGTAGATCGTTTGGAAAAAAGCTGATGTCGTACTAACAGGAAAAGTGGCGCCTGAGCTTGAGATTTGCAATACCAAGAATATGATTGCTAACCCTTTTCCAATATTACCGAACACGGAACATAAGGTAAAGGTGATAATCACAAACACCATGCTGATAAAAATGCTGAATAAAACAAACCATAGTTTGTCCACCGCGTACGTATGAATGAGAAACAAATCGCCTATTGCGACAATGACAGCTTGGAAGATACCGATTGTAAGAAACGTTAGAAGTCTTCCGAAATAAAGCTGATAGCCCCTGTAAGCATTATCAGGATTTTCTACATCCACGCGCAGGGATGCAATCAAAAAAGTAGCTCCAACCCAAAGCGCCAGCATTGTATAAAAAGGTGTCATTGCTGAGCCATAATTGGGAATCGGGAAGATCCGTTTCGTTTCCAAAAGGACGGGACTTGATAAAAAACTACTTTCTTTCTGCGGATCGTGCTTCAACAATTGAATTAAATCGTTAATGTTCACGCTGCTTTCGAACCGGCGAAGTTTATCCGCTGTACTTCTGATTTTTGCTGAAAATCCCGGCAGATCAATTCGAGCCAAATCAGCTGCTTTATGGACCGCCTGTTCAAGCTGCGGCAGCTTTGTTTGAACTAAAGTTGCAGCTTTTCGAATATCCTCCTCTAGTAAGGGTAAATCGTTGCGCACAAATTCCGCTGCCTTTTTTAATTTTTGTTCAACGACAGGCAGGTCATTGGCGAAAAACTCGGCTGCAGTATTTATTATTTTTTCCCCTTCGCCGACTTTTTGCTGAAGGGCAAGGCGTGTTTGATTTACTTGAATATGAATTGCCACAAGCTCCTCATTTAACCTTGCTAACTCCTCCTGATTATTTGCGGTATCAGTCTCGGTCGTTTGGGCAGCACCAGCAGCGGTTATTCCTTGTTTTATTTTCGTTTCGATTTCAGTCATATTGGCGATTACATCCGTGATAATTGCATTAACATGCTGTAAATCTGAAATCTTCCCTTGTAATGCCAGCACCCTGTCACCAGCTTTTTTTATTTGAGGTAAATTAGCTTCCACCTTCAAAATACTGTTTCCCGCTAGCTGAAGTTCCGGAATTCGTTGTTCGAGCTCGATTACTTTTTGGCCCTTTTCCCGTATTTCGGGCAGTTTTCCTTCCAGTTCGATTGCCTTTTTCCCCATTTCCTCAATCTGTGGCAAAGCCTTTTCTAGTTCAAAAATTTGCTGTTCTACATTATGAATCGACGGCAGAGCTTTCTCTAACTCAATCCCCGCTTTATAAAATCCTGAAAAAATGGCATCTCCTACCGTCTTCACAAAGGCCTGACTAATTTGAGCTGTAATGCTGGATGCCCCAGAGCTTGTGATTTTCGGGGCAACAGCATTGATTTTTTCATTAACACCAAACAGGATTTTGGGTTTTTCTGGATTTAATTCTAAAATGCTTGTTAGTTTTTTCGAAAAATCCTTTGGAATGATCAGATAGGCATAGTAATCACCTTTCTCCACTCCCCTTAAGGCTTTCCTTTTGTTAACAAACACCCAGCCAAGTTTATGATTTTGTTTAAGATTTTTTACAGTATCATTGCCCACATTGATTGTTTTCCCTTGAACTTCTGCCCCATCATCTTCATTAGCTACTGCCACTTTTATCCCGGATGTATTGCTGTACGGGTCCCACATTGCTTTGATATTTACCCATGCATAGGCAGAAGGCAGCACCATAAGCGCACCTATCAATAAAGCTGCTGTCGGAACACTAAATATATTTTTCCAATCGGTTTTGTAAATGCGCCAAATTTTTCCCAAATTTACCCATCCTCAACAAAACAGTTATTTCCATTATCATTACACCAAATGGAGGGAAAGATTCAAAAATAAGGAATGTAAATAGGGATTGCCGCAGCAATCCCCATCCATCTTCATTTAAACAATAATGCTTTTATCCTTTAATAAAACCCGCCACCGACAAAACTTGCTCCGATGATAATAAGCAGGATGAATAAAACCACAATTAACGCAAAACCATTTCCGAAACCTACTGCACCACTCATTAAATCCACCTCCAAGCTATTTCTGAATTATCATATGTAATTGACTTGATTATGTGTTAAAAAAAAACGGACAGTGTCTGGTCATTGTCCGTCTTTCAAGTATATTATTTGCCATTTGAAATTTTTTCGGAGTCTTGATTATAGTTGTATGTTGATCGATCTACAGGAATAAAGTTTTCAGGTGTATAGAAACGCAATAAATCTCCATTGACCACTTTATCTGAGTAGCTTAATTTTTCTTGGACAATTTCCTTATAATTCTTGGCCTCTTCCATCTTGTCCTCAGATAATTTCAACCCTGTAGTGGAATCATAGTACTTCCCATTAACAGCAGTAATCGTCGGACTCACATAGTCACCATTTCGGAAAGCCACAAGGTCATCATGCTGATCAGAAAGCAGGTCTGTCCCAAATTGGATATAGTCTTTTGTCTCAGTTCCCAACAAGTGAAGCAATGTCGGCAAAAGGTCAACCTGTCCACCGTATTCGTGGTTCACGCCACCTTGCATACCTGGCACGCGAATAAATAATGGTACGCGCTGCAGGCCGGCACTTTCAAATGGGGTAATTTTCTTCCCAAGAACTTGTTCCATTGCTTTATTATGATTTTCTGAAATACCATAATGGTCCCCGTACATAACGATAATCGAATTGTCGTATAATCCCGATGTCTTTAAGTAGTCGAAGAACTGCTTCAGTGCTTCATCTGCATACCGGGCTGTCTGGAAGTAACCATCGACAGATTTATCACCCGTGGTTGCCGGTGCAATGGTGGCATCTTCTTCATTAATTGGATACGGATAATGATTCGATACGGTTATAAATTTTGTATAAAATGGCTGAGGCAAGGTCTCAAGAAGTGGAATGGATTGCTCAAAGAACGGCTTATCCATTAATCCATATTCAGCTTGCTCAGCGGTATCAATTTGATAGTAATTAGAATCAAAAAACTTATTAAAACCAAACGATTTATATATCTCATTACGATTCCAAAAGCTTCCTGAATTCCCGTGGAACACCGCAGATGTATAACCCTGTTGACCTAATATAGCCGGAGCAGCTTGATACGTATTTAATCCTTTCGTTGTATAAGCTGAACCTTGCGGCAGTCCAAACAATGAGTTTTCCAGCATAAATTCAGCATCAGACGTTTTTCCCTGTGCTGTTTGATGAAAGAAATTATCAAAATACAGGGTGTTTTGATCTTTTGTTAACGAATTTAAGAACGGCGTGACTTCCTCCCCATTTAACTTGTAATTAATTAAGAAGTTTTGCATCGATTCGAGATGTAAATAGATAACATTCATACCTTTACCAGCACCGAAATAAGCTGGGTTTGGCTCAGCGTAATTTGATTTTGTATAGTTAATCACTTCTGTTACATCGTCACTGTCAGCCATTACCCTTTGTGCTGAGGCATGAGTACTTTTCACTGCATCATAAATAGTGTAATTGTACATCCCTAAATATTTTACAATATAGTTCCGGTCAAATCCTCTCGTTAATAATTGAGGACGATCCACTTCAGCTAAAGAAAGATTGGCACAAGAGATTGCCAATGATAGGGAAAATAATGCAGCCACTTTCCCCCGGTGCATATCCTTCACTTCAATTTTCACAAAGCGAAACGCAAGCAGAACAATTAAAAGAATAATATCCGTGAAGAATAAAAAATCATAAGGCTTTAAGAGAGACACGACACTACCACTGACATCACCGAAGTTTTGCGTTTGAGTTAACGTCGGCAGCGTAATGAAGTCATTAAAAAATCGGTAAAAAATAATATTCGCATACAATAAGAAAGATAATAGAAAATCTATCACAATCAGCGATACATACTTTTTCCGACCCTTAAACAAGGATGATACACCTAAAAATAGTAACGCAGATCCTAAAGGATTTATAAATAATAGAAACTTTTGGATTGTATTTTCTATTCCTAAATCGAATTGAGTTAATTGAACAATGTATGTTTTGATCCATAGTAAAGCTACAGATAACAAGAAAAAGCCAATATATTTATTGAAAATACCTTGACCCTTTTCGAGTAATTTATTCATTTTCGCACCACCTTCTAGCACAATATTATTACAAAATACAAAGCCCGTTTAAATATGTGATTGAACCCAAATGCTCCAACTTCTATCATACCTGTTAAATATGAACAATCAATGAACAAATTGCAAACAATTCAAATCGGGACCTTTTTATCATTTTAAAAAAAGATACGTCCTATGGGAATGTGCCCAAAATTCATTCTTCAATCAATTCTTTCGCATGTTACATAATACCCTGTTATAATATAATTATGTAACATGGCATTTTGTAAGTGGAACGATATTAAAACCATTTTATATTTAATAAAGAAAGGAGATTGTAAAATAAATTATGGGCATCGGTGTCGCGGTTGTGCTCTTAACGTATGTGACCTTGTTAGTGTTGTCTTATGCGATGATTGTTTTTACTACAAAAAAGGAAGAGAAAGGAAGTTGGATAGTTAACAAAGCCTATCAATATTATTACACCATTCTTCTTTTCAGCATGCTTGTCATGATCGGCCTCATTAAACTCCCTCACATCACTCTTGATTCACAAACTGCCAGCTACTTTATCATTGCCAGTAAATTTATTTCCGTCCTTACACTTGGCGGCAGTATTTATGTACTAAGTAAGAAAAGTTTCAGGGACGAATAAACCAACTTATTGGTTTAATACTAAGTCCCATTTTCTTTGCATAAGATTTTTTAAGAGATACCACAGAAAAATGAAGCTAAGGGGGTGAAGCTGTGTTAAAATTCTTTTCATTCAGAAAGAAACAAGAAGCTAAAACGGATAAAGCTGCAACTGTCGATGACCTTCTATTTATCAAATTAGATCGAATAATTGAATTACTAGAAAAACAATCTGTAGAAAATGAAGGAAATAATATTCACATCGACAAAGTTCATATTGAACATTTAGAAAATATTATCTTTCGATTAGACAATATAGAAATCGACGACTTGAGCGGTAAATTTAGTATTGGCAATAATATTTACGGAGCAGAAGACCTAGCAAAACCACTTATTCACAAGCTGAATAAAGAAAACGCCAAAAAGGAAGCCATGTCCGACACAGCTTCCCCTCATGATGCAAAAATAACAAAAACCTCCAAGGGGTATCGATTTAAAAATAAATTCTAGCGAAAAATATCATGATTCTTTATGAATATTAGCTATTTTAATATCCTGATCCTCCATTATGGCATCAATCACATCTGGATCGTTATTTATATTAAGGTTATTTAATAAATGGTTATGGTTTCCGTATAAACCTCCCTGAGAATAGTTCGCTTTTTCGTTTCCATCTATTCCAGTCACATGCCCCTTTCCAACGAATACTGCACTATTTTGATACATCGTATTAACGTTTAAACTCTCCATATCCAGGTTCGTTATATGGCCATCCTCTCCGTTTGATTCAAAAGAAATATTAATATCTCGATCATCAATTGGTGTATCAATGAAATCCGGGTCATTCAAGATTGAGATATTATTTAAAAGGATATTGGACGTGCCGCTAATATTTCCAATAACACTGTTTTCTTTCCCATGAGAACTCCAGCCAACGGCATTATTTCGTTCCCCAATAAATATCCCACATTGTCTTTGCATTGTTTGCACATTTAGATCTCCTGTGAAATGAAAATGTGACGTTTTCAACATAAATGGCCCACCACGTTTTGATTATTTTTGGTAACAATTATTCCATCCACCTTTAGCCTCCTGTATTTTATGTTCATCGTACCTTGATTGTGATAAATGCCTAGTCAAATAATAAAATGGTGTCATTCGCCCACTAATTGAATACGTTAGTAAAAATGGCGAAGGAGAATTCTTGGGATGATTAAAATTACATTTGATCATGTTTCAGTTAACAAATTGAATAATACATCAGGTATTTTCATTGGAAAACAAAATACTCATAAGAAATTTCGTCACGAAAGTGTATTGGACGAAGTAGTTGGAACCATTTCCGGAAATGAAAATCGGGTTACAAGGAGCAAATGGATCAAAAACAAAGAAAATGGGGAGGAGAATTAATTCATGACATCCCCTATTCTTTCTCCCACTTTTCACATCGGCACGATTAAAATTGGGAGTATATCGGAAGCATCTTGTTTTAGCATGGGTAACAATTTTATCGAAGACTTTAAAAGCAGTAAAAAACATAACCAAGGCTTAGGGAATATTCATGGGGATCGAAACAACTTTGCACATACAAATGCATCCTTAACAAATTACGAGGCAAGTCCAATGAAACTGAAACAAAAAAAAGAGAACCCGCATGAAAATCAGAGTCCTAATTAAGGATTTTTTTTTGCATTCTTTTCTAAACATTGGAGCCTACATTTGGTTTAAAATCTTGGTCAAAGATTACCCCATCAATCATTTCAAAGCTGTCGATATTATTACTGATATTCCCTCCCACAACATTAAAAGCACCATACAGTCCGCCAAATCCCAAATTATATTTTCTGTTACCATCCATACCAGTCACGATCGATTCACCAACAAAAATGGCCGCATTCGGCTGGGGAGAATTAATATTCATAATCCCTAAATTAATGACAGAAGGCATACTTTTTTCCTCCCATTCTCACTTCGTCATTATGAGGTATCTTATGTATAATTGTTGATTTCAGTGAAAACATTAAATTTCTCATCTATCAGTCATACTTTTTCATGCAATTGGGAAATTTAATAAAGAAATTTGATTGCAATACCATTTACGATCATTGATTTTTTTCCAAAATCTTTGAATGCCCTGAAAAGGAGTGGTGATCATTCATATCAATCTTAGCAGGGTAATAAACAGGGAAACATTAACCTGGTTAATGGTAACTACCCTCAAAGGAATTTCACAAGTAGTCTTAGTTGAGAATGCTGTTTCCGGGTTTATTATTTTTGCAGCAATATCCGTTGCCTCTGTTCCATTAGGCTTAATCACCCTTTTCTCAGCAGTGATCGGAACGTTAATTGCGAAAATTGGCAGGGCAGATCCAAATAGTGTCAATCAAGGGATATATGGATATAACTCAGTTCTAACAGGAATGGCTCTGTACTTGTTTTTAAGCGGTGAGGACCGTTGGATTATTGCGCTTATTGGAGCAGCTATCACGGCATTCTTTACTGCAGCGATGATCCATTTCATGCGGCAGACAGGCGTACCCATTCTTACACTCCCCTATATTATCCTAACCTGGTTTTTTCTGTTAACCACATACAGATTGACAACATTCCAATTAAGCCCGGACCTCACGCCGCAATCATTATCCAATTGGACTCTTAATATAAAAGGTGAGGCAAATTGGCTGGATGGGGCAGTCAATGGAATCGGCCAAGTTTTCTTTCTCGATTATTCTGTTTCCGGAATTCTGCTTTTTATTGCACTGTTTTGGGCAGGTTGGAGGATTGGACTTTATGCCATGGTGGGCAATCTTGCGGCGTTAGTAACATCGTATGGTCTTGGCGGGGAGCACAGTTTGATTTTCAAGGGACTTTACGGATATAATGCCATTTTAACAATTATTGCAGTTTCTCTTGTTTTTAATGAGAATCATAAGACTGGTCTTATATTTGGAACAATTGCTGCATGTTTTACGGTCCCGATTTCAGCAAGTATTGTTACTTGGCTTTTACCATATGGACTTCCACCACTAACCATGCCGTTTGTATTTTGTACCTGGCTGTTCCTCGGTGCCCGAAAAGTATTACCTGCATTTTAACAAGAAAAGCGCAAGTGCCCTGGTCAGCTGCGTATGGCCTGGAGCGCTCCAACTGAGATAAAGGAAACACGAAGAGCCGGAGGCGATTCGATGTTGACTTATCGTAGGGCGGAGAGCGAAGGACACTAGCCGCTAGGGCGCTGGAGCTGGACATTTCTCAAAGTCGAAATTTATTCATTCTTATCATAAAAAAGATAGCATCCCGTTTAAGAGATGCTTTCTTTTTATGATTCAAGATGTTCATTCATCAATTGATGGACCTGCGATTCGACTGCACTTACATGTTCTTCTTCAAACTTTTGCTTTGGATGCGGATTGTACCAATGAATTTTCCCATCATGGACCATTCCCTTATAATCATTACCTTCCATATTTAAAGAAAAATGTGATTGTTCCCGTGCGGTTCCTTCTTGAAGTTGAAATACTTCAAAGTTTTCAAACATAAAATCGCCTCCTTATGTTTTTCCCTTTAGAGTTTTTCCAGAAAAATCAGGCCGTATACCCTCTTAATATTTTCTAAGTGAGCTTGGCTTTGATTGAAACCATTCCAGACTAATCATTTGATGAATGTCCGAAAAGATTTTTTCAATGACTTGCGTCGAATTAGCTAATACTCTAATCGTAAATCCGTTTACGGGCAGTAAGGAAAGTCCGACTTTACAATCATATGACTTCTCATCAAAGGCTGTATATAACTGATCAAGGAATGTACTATCCGCCTGCTCACTTATTACCATCATTGAACCTAAATGAGAATAACCTTCCATAAATCCTAGTCCATTAATATTTTGCTCAGTTGGCTTTAATTTAATGTGATCGTACACTACCAGTTCATCTTCCATGTAAATTTCATTTAATAAATGAACGGTTTTATAGCTAAAACGCTCTCCCCCCGGTGACCACCCAGGGGTAAGGATATCTGAATAAAGAAAAGTAGCACTTCGATCCATGCGAATGACATTTTTTTGTTTGTATTTTGCATTTTGATAGGCGATCAGCGGATCGGGAATATACTCAAGGTAACTTCCTGCCCCTAGGAATATTTCTGATTCTTGGTATGCATAGTCTGTTGGTGTTTTATAAACCTTTGTGGCGCCCTGTGTTGTTAAAGTTAATCTAGCATTTTCCCCTAATGTGATCTTCATATGGTAGCGATCCCCATCTAAATAGCCGCCCCCGGGATTTAATAAATAATAACAAGCCTGACCGGAATCATCATGGTAAATAGGACGCATTACTTTAAATGCGCCCCGGAAATAGACTTTTTTCGCGACTGTTTTCCCTTTTCTTTCTTCCGCTTCTAACTGTAAGACACCAGTCCAGTCATTCATCTTAAGCCAACCCTTTTAGTAATGCATTGTGTTTTAACCAATCTAAGACGTTATCTAACCCGGTATCGTCTTTTAGATTTGTAAAGGCAAATGGTTTGTCCCCGCGAAAGACTTTTGTATCTGATTCCATGATTTCCAAACTTGCCCCTACATGTGGAGCTAAATCCGTTTTATTTATGATGAATAAATCTGATTTAATCATCCCTTGGCCGCCTTTTCGTGGAATTTTTTCACCTTGTGCCACGTCAATAATGTATATTGAGAAATCAACTAATTCCGGGCTAAAGGTTGCAGCAAGATTATCCCCGCCGCTTTCTACAAAGATCAGCTCAACATCAGGATGTTTTTCAATTAATTCATTGATTGCCGCAAAATTCATCGATGCATCTTCCCGGATAGCAGTATGTGGACAACCGCCTGTTTCCACACCAATAATTCGATCAGCAGGAAGGACGCCATTTTGCATAAGAAATTTAGCATCTTCTTTTGTGTAGATATCGTTCGTAACAACCGCCATACTAATTTCATCATTTAAATGTCTTGTTAATTTTTCAACTAACATGGTTTTTCCTGCCCCAACAGGTCCTCCCACGCCAATTTTAATTGGTTCCATAGCCACTCTTCCTTTCTCTTTTAAAAAAATTAAAATTTCGACTTTGAGAACTGTCTAGCTCCAGCGCCCTAGTGGCTAGTGTCCTTCGCTCTCCGCCCTACGATAAGTCAACATCGAATCGCTTAGGGCTCTTCGTGTTTCCTTTATCTCAGTTGGAGTGCTCCAGGCCATACGCCACTGACCAGGGCGCTTCCGCTTTTATTACGACATAAATATACGAATATTTACACGTTCGTGCCTCATTTGTGATAATTCAATGCCTGGTGAAACAGTGCCAAAATCCGCTTCCTCCAGTTGGAGAGCCGTTTCTACTGCTTCAACTAATTTAGGCTGTACATCACGAATGATTTTCTGTCCTGATGTCTGTCCCAACGGAATGCCTCGAACAGCATTTTGAACGAGACTAGAAACGACTGAATACAAGTAAAACAAAAGCGTCGTTGATTTAGAAATACCAAGATGATGGGCAACCATGGTAAAAACAACTGAAGGGTGACCGAAAGATTGTTTTGCCGCAATCCTTTTCCGATAAACGGAAAAATTTGGTATATCATATAAAGTCTGAACAAGATTTAACATCCGTTCACCCATACGCTGCGTACCTTCTCTTGTTTCACGGGGTAAATTTTGCACATTTAATAATCGATCCAGCTTCCATACCTTCAGTAAATCTTCCTCATCCAATGCTTGATATACAAGCCTGCAGGCGAGGCCATCTGTATTGATAAGCTGCTCGCAAATATACACTTCAAGCCATTGCAAAAAGGTCTCATGATTATGTACCATATTCTCCTGGATATAACTTTCCAGTCCGAATGAATGGCTGAAGGCACCAGTAGGAAAGTTTGAATCACATAACTGCAATAAAGACAGTAATTTATGATCCATGACTATGACCAATATGGCGGAACGCCTGCTTCACTTTTCGATCTTCCCGCTGATAGGGAATATCTAGTTCCTTTAATAGTTCCTCCACAAGATAATCGTATTGGACCATCATTACATCATCTTCAAACTGTGCAGGCAAGTGCCTGTTGCCTAATTGATGGGCAATGGTTCCCATTTCTTTAATGCTGCGCGGGCTGATGACTAATAAATCATCCGCGACCACATCAATCACGATCATATTTTTCTCATCCATATACAGTACATCACCGGCAATAAGATCACGTTGGTCTTTTAAACGTATGCCAATTTCTCTGCCATGGTCTGTCGTAACTCTCTGAATCCTTTTTACCAAGTGGTCACTGTCAAGGTAGACTTTTTCCATATGGCGACGGAATATTTCTTCCTTTTCCATTTGTTCAATATTCGTTTCAATTCTTTCAATTAACATTCATCTCACCTCAAAATAGAAAATATCGCTGCCCCATCGGCACCTTGTCTACTGGATCACATGTAATATGCTCCCCGTTTACTCTTACCTCATAGGTTTGAGGATCCACTGTCAGCTCAGGGGTTTCAGAGTTTAACTTCATGTCTTTTTTTGTTAGTTTGCGGATTCCATGCACGGGCAGAATTAGTTTCTCTAATCCGAGTTTTTCATGAACCTTCCCTTCATACGCGGCTTGTGATATAAACGTGATCGAGCTTTTTGCCAGAGCTTTCCCGGTCGCAGCATACATCGGACGGCTAATCACAGGCTGGGGAGTTGGTATAGATGCATTGGCATCTCCCATCATTCCGTGTACAATGAATCCGCTTTTTATCACTAATTCCGGTTTCACGCCAAAGAACGCCGGAGACCAAATGACTAGATCAGCAATTTTCCCTACCTCAATAGAACCGACATAATCAGCAATTCCATGTGTTATCGCAGGGTTGATCGTATATTTTGCAATATACCGCTTTGCCCGATTATTATCGGAAAGTTTTCCGTCTCCTTTTAGTGAACCTCGCTGCATCTTCATTTTGTCTGCGACCTGCCATGTCCTGATGACTACTTCCCCTACTCGCCCCATAGCCTGTGCATCTGAACTGGTCATACTGAAAATCCCCATATCCTGAAGGATATCTTCCGCTGCAATGGTTTCTTTTCTAATCCGTGAATCTGCAAAGGCAATATCTTCAGGGACGGATGGATTTAAGTGATGACAGACCATCAGCATATCTAAATGTTCATCCACCGTATTCACAGTATATGGCATCGTTGGATTCGTAGAGGAAGGCAGCACATTCATAAAGCTAGCCGATTTAATTAAATCAGGCGCATGTCCGCCGCCTGCCCCTTCTGTATGGTACATGTGAATAACCCTATCTTTAATGGCTGCCATCGTATTTTCTACGAAACCGCCTTCATTAAGAGTATCCGCATGCAGTGCTACTTGAACGTCATATTGATCGGCAACCCGGAGCGAATAGTCTAGGGCAGAAGCGGTTGCTCCCCAGTCTTCATGAACCTTCAGACCAATTACCCCAGCACGGATTTGTTCTGCTAATGGTTCTTCTGTTGCCGCCTGGCCTTTTCCGGTTAACCCTACATTGATCGGAAGTCCTTCAACTGCCTCAAGCATGCGGTGAATATTCCATTCACCCGGGGTAACGGTTGTAGCCCTTGAACCTGCTGATGGACCCGTACCGCCGCCAATTAGCGTTGTAAGTCCGCCTGTTAGTGCCACTTCTACTTGTGCGGGATTGATAAAATGGACATGTGTATCGATTCCACCCGCTGTTACAATCATGCCTTCGCCGGCAATAATTTCTGTTGAGGCCCCGATGACAATATCCACACCATCCATGATCAATGGATTTCCGGCTTTTCCAATGCCGGCTATTTTTCCATCACGAATGGCGATATCTGCTTTGACAATCCCTGTATAATCTAAAATAACTGCATTCGTAATCACAACATCAGGGATGCCGTCCCCTCTTGTTACTAGAGGATGCTGCCCCATTCCATCACGGATGACTTTTCCGCCTCCGAAGACAACTTCTTCACCATACGTGGTAAAATCCTTTTCTATTTGGATGAATAAATTTGTATCTGCCAAACGGATAGAATCCCCAGTAGTTGGTCCGTACATTTGGGCATATTGCTTCCGCGTCATCTTAAAGCTCACTTGTTGTACCCTCCTTCAACAGATCCATCCGTTTTATTGTTAAAGCCATAAACCTTGCGTTCTCCCGCATAGCTCACCAATTCAACTTCCTTCTCATCACCCGGTTCAAAGCGCACCGCCGCACCTGCCGGGATATTCAATCGTTTTCCAAATGCGTCATCCCTATTAAATTTAAGGGATTCATTCACTTCAAAGAAATGAAAGTGTGAACCTATTTGAACCGGTCGATCTCCGGAATTCGTTACCTTTATCCTGAATAAATCCCTACCCTCATTACAAATAATCGGTTCCTCTTTCAAAAACAATTGACCTGGTTCCATTTCCATTTGTATCCCTCCTATCATAGCTAGCGAATTGGATCATGCACCGTTACTAGTTTTGTTCCATCAGGAAAAGTAGCCTCTACCTGAATATCATCAATCATATCCCCAATACCTTCCATTACATCATTACGTGATAAGATATTAGCGCCATATTCCATTAATTCCGCCACGGTTTTTCCATCTCGTGCCCCTTCTAACACTTCGTAAGTAATGAGCGCTACTGCTTCAGGATAATTTAACTTCAATCCTCTTTCTCTTCTTCTTTTAGCAAGATCAGCCGCCACAACAATCATCAGTTTGTCTATTTCACGTGGTACTAATAACATCGCCGAGTCTCCTTTAAATTTGTCATTCATATTGTGCTGTGTAAAATATCCACACTTCCATAAAATTCTCCATAATTTATGTATTTTAAACAGTATTTGGAATTTATTTATGTGCTCGTCAAACAAATAAGAGGTTTTATTAGAAGCATAACTAGAATTATGGATAATTAAGTGTGGTACGGACAAAATAAATTGACCTGAATAATAATTAAAAGTATAATACAAACGAAAGTTTATATTATAAACAATAGTTTATATTTATTTACCAACATCTAAGGAGGCACATATCTTGAAAAAACGTAAGCTGGGAATAGCACTATCACTAGTAATTGCAGCAGGTACACTTTTAGGTGCTTGTGGAAAAGGGAATGATAACAAGGGCAACGATACCACTAAAGGTGGAGACAACAAAGATCACTTCTCTGTTGCAATGGTAACGGACATTGGCGGTGTTGATGACAAATCATTTAACCAATCGTCTTGGGAGGGACTCCAAAATTTTGGTAAGGAAAATGGATTAACCAAAGGTAAGGGCGGGTATGATTACCTAGCCTCTAAATCAGATGCCGATTATACAACAAACTTAAATAAACTTGCTCGTGAAGGCTTTGACTTAGTTTACGCGATTGGCTTCTTAATGCCGTCAGCGGTTGAGGAAATTGCAAATCAACAAAAAGATTCTAAATTTGCGATTGTGGATGCAGAAGTAAAGCTGCCAAACGTTGCAAGCATTCTTTTCAAGGAGCAGGAAGCCGGATTCCTTGCAGGAATTGCAGCGGCTAAAACAACAAAATCTAACCATATTGGATTTATTGGCGGCATGGACGTTCCTGTTATCGAACGGTTCCAAACTGGTTTCTTAGCTGGTGTTAAGGCTGCTAAACCAGAGGTTCAAGTTGACGTTCAATTTGCTGGTGCGTTTGACAAGGCTGAACTTGGACAAGCAATCGCTTCTAAAATGTATTCTTCTGGTGCGGACGTCATCTTTCACGCTGCTGGTGCTACTGGTGTTGGCCTTTTTAAAGAAGCCAATGATCGTAAGTCCAAAGACCCAGGAAAAGACTTTTGGGCAATTGGTGTTGACCGCGACCAAGCTGACATGGGTCAAGATGTAGTTCTTACATCAGCCATTAAACGCGTGGATGTAGCAGTTAAAGACCTCGCAACAAAAACAAAAGATGGCAATTTTCCTGGCGGCGAAGTTACGTTATATGGGTTAGCTGAAGATGGTGTTGGCTTAGCCCCTATCAATGCGAAAGCGGCGAACAAAGACGAAATTGATGCAGCGGTTAATGAATGGATTGAAAAGATTAAATCAGGTGCAGTTGAAGTTCCTGGAACTCGCAAAGAATTACAAAACTTTAATCCAAACAAATAAAATCCAAAAAAAGGCTTATAGACATTCTCTACATTCTCGAGAGGTCTATAAGCTTTTTTGAATTCCTTTTCTACATCAAATTCAAGAGGCTATGGTTTTAGAATCACTTTAATGCAATTTTCTTCATGATTATTAAAGATTCTATAGCCGTGGTCAGCTTCATCAAGCGATAATTTATGAGTAATAATTTCTTTTGGATCAAATTCGTTGTTCATTATTTTCTCAAATAGTCCCGGCATAAAATGCCGGGCTGGTGCCTGACCCATTTTTAGCGAAATATTTCGAACCCAAAAGGCCCCTAGTGGGAAAACATTATAATTTCCGCCATAAACGCCAGTCATTTGAACGGTCCCGTATTTTCTAACGGCTTTTGTTGAAATCTGAATGGGCCCTAGCGTTCCGCCCTGTAGTTTAAATTTCTGCTCCAAAAATTCCAGCGGTGATTTTTTCCCATCCATCCCTACACAATCAATGACTACGTCAGCACCACCATGGGTAATTTCTTTCAAATGCTCACCCATATCAGGGTATTTTGTAAATTCATAGATCTCAACTTGATTCATTTTTTTTGCATGTTCAAGCCGATAATCTAAATAATCAATCGCGATGACTCGTTTGGCCCCTTTCATCCAAGAGAATTTTTGAGCCATTAAGCCAACCGGTCCGCAGCCGAGTACAATAACAGTATCGCCTGCTTTTACACCGGCATTTTCAACACTCCAATAAGCTGTAGGCAAAACATCGGATAAAAATAACAGGGATTCATCCTCTAGTTCACACGACTCAGGAATAACAAATGGGGTAAAATTCCCAAATGGAACTTTTAAATATTCTGCCTGCCCGCCTGGATAGTTACCAAACTTCTCTGAGTATCCAAAATACCCACCTGAATCATAGTGTGGGTTAGAATTGTCGCATTGGCTTTCCATTTCATGCTGGCAATAAAAGCAATGTCCGCACGAAACAGTGAACGGAATGACCACACGATCCCCTTTCTTTACCTTCGTTACTCCCGGCCCAACCTCTTCGACAATCCCCATTGGTTCATGACCGATGATGTACCCTGGCGGCAAGAGGAAATTCCCTTGATATAAATGTAAATCCGACCCACAAATGGCTGTTGATGTTATCTTAACGATAATGTCCTCATTGTCCTCTATCTTTGCATCATCAACTTGATTCACTTCTACCTTTTTAGGACCTTGATAAGTAACTGCCTTCATTTTTGCACACCTCAATCCGTCATCATAAAAAACGTTTCATTAATTAAAGTATCCAAATCCATTCATTAATAACCGAAGGCTAAATTTCTCCAAAAAAATCTCACTAACCCAAAGATTAGTGAGATTTTTACTTCCCTTATGCAGTTTTTTCAGGAAAAGAAGTATCTCCTTTAAACATTCCCATAAGATAGCCAACTATTAAACCGATTAGCGCCGGTATGATCCATCCAATTCCCTCATGATAAAAAGGAAGGATTCCAAAAGCATTACTCCATTTATTTCCGAGAAATGTCTTGTTTACTGTATCTATGAGACTAAAAATGGCCACAAATCCGATTACACTGATATAAATATATCGTTTCCCCTTTACAAAATTATCGAATAGACCTAAGAAAATAAGAACGATGGCAATTGGGTAGATCATGCCAAGGATGGGTACCGAAATTTGCAGGATTTGTGTTAGTCCTAAATTGGCAATAGCTGTACTAAGAACGGCTACGATCAGGACCCAGATTTTATACGTGACTCTTGGAAGAGCATTGGAGAAAAATTGGCTGCACGAGGTAATTAAACCTATAGATACACAGAAACAGGCTAGAGTAAATACTATCCCTAAAAGAAGCGTTCCGCTTTTTCCAAAAAGATGTGTCATAACATTAGATAAAATGATGGCCCCATTTTCTGCGTGTCCTAATGAAGCACTTGCTGCACCTAAATAGCCTAAAATAAGATATATCAACGTAAGTAACAAACCTGCACCTAAACCAGCGTACATCATATAAACTGATCTTTTTTTATTATCCAGGACACCCTGTGCGGTCAAAGTATTGGCAATCACAATCCCAAAAGCGAGTGCTGCTAATGCATCCATGGTTAAATAACCATCTAAAAAACCTTGAAATACCGGGCTTATCTGATAATTCCCTTTAGGTGCTCCATGGGGACCTATTGGATCAATTAGGCTCTTGATAAAAATGATAGCAATCAAAGCCAATAATATAGGGGTCAAAAGTTTTCCAAATAGGTGAATTAGCTTGGAAGGATACATACATAACCATGTGACAAGTCCAAAAAAGAGGATGCTATAAATGAACAAGGAAACAGGACTTTCCATCAAAGCCTCCGGCAAGAATGGTGCTACACCCATTTCAAAGGCAAGACTACCTGCACGAGGTATGGCCAGTCCCGGACCGATTGCAATATAAATTAAAAATGGAAAAACCAAAGCAAATACGGGATGAACTCTTTGGTTTAAATCATTAAAACTTCCAGCCATCGCAACGGAAATCACACCTAGAATAGGGAGTCCTACCGCAGAAACTATAAAACCGATTAGAGCTGTCCAAAAATGCGCACCTGCCGATTGGCCAAGGAATGGTGGAAAAATCAGGTTACCAGCCCCAAAAAACATAGAAAATAACATAAAACTAATAAAGACTACTTGCTTTCCAGAAAACTTCATGATGTTTCTCCTTATGATGTAAAAATATTGTACAATTATATCAAATATAAATAACAAATCAAAAGGTAAAATAGGATCGTACAAAACTTTTAGGGTGTCCCCTTCTTTCGGGACACCCCTTATCTCATACTATGTTATCAAATTGTTTTACCTTCCCTGAACGACTTCTTCTCCCTGGTAAATCCGAAATGCCGGAACAATTGTGTCCGTTACAATTTCTTTACCTTTTTCCCGTATGAAGTCCAATTTATAATAGGCAGCAAATCTTTGACTGATTTCTGTTTTCACTAGTTCGGGCGGAGTGACGACGATGAATTGAAACTTCAGTTTTTCAGCAACGGCAAAGATCGGATCAAGGACATGTGCCGATGCTGCCTGTCCAAACGGATTATCACAGACCAAAGGAACCCAGCTTTGATCTGTTTCGCTCTTAACCGATAATAACATCATCATCATCACCATTCGAGCCGATAGCTTTTGTCCTCCGCTGCCATCGGATTTCGTCTTGGAACCTTGATTAATCGTCTGCCAGGTTGAATAATGCTCTCTTTGCGGTTTCCCGTACATGAAGGCATTATCCGTTCGCATATTATAAACCAAGAGCTCTGGATAGCGATTTCGTAGGGATACGAATAAAATTTGCTCATCACTAATGAGTTGTTTTATTTCTTCATCTAAGGCTCGATTATGATCATCAATCATATCAAATTGTTTCGTGATTTTGTTAATAGCAGCCACAAAATGCTGCTTCAGCAGCGGTTCGATATCTTCAGCCATTTTTGGCAAGATATCCTCTTTGAGCTGGACAAGCGGAAAGGATCCTCGTTCATTTTTCAGTTTCATTTTCGCAATCATGGAACGAATCGCTTCTGAAATGCTCATTACTTTCATGCTGGCACGGCTGGCCCAGAAGTTTTGCGCCTTTTCTGCTCTTTCTTTGTCACGTTCTAATTGTTCTAATCCTCTTTGGGAAAAACGCTTCATATTATTAACTATGGTTTGGATATGCGAATAATGCCTAGTATCCATATGGTCAAGTGTTGTTAGTACTTCATTTTTGAAACGAATCTCCCACTCTTTCCCTTCAATCGTAAGCTTTAAATTGCGTAGAGACTGATCGATTTTCGCATGCTTCTCTTGGCCTTCTTCCTGAATCTTTTGATGTTCTTCACACCAAGATAAGATACAAGCTTTGCCTTGGCTTTTAATTTTTTCTACATCCTGATTCGTAAATGCTGCCGCTTCTTCTTTTAGAATAACGGATAAGGTTAACAAATCCCCTTCAAAACCCGCAATTTTTGTTTCAGTTTCTTTTTGGCGTTTTTCTGTCTGCTTTACTTCCTCTTTGGTTATTTTTGTTTGATCTTTAATCTCAACAGCCTTAACTTCTAAGTCGAGATCTTCCCATTCTTCCGGTTGTTTTTCATGTTTTGCAATTTTCTTTCCTGCCTTCTCACGCTGTTCGGCCGCATGCTGTAATGATGTTTCTGCTACGGTTACTGCCGTTCCTTTCTCCCGTTCTTCTTTTTCAGCAGTCTTTGCTTCCTTCTGTGCCATTTGAAGCATATTTTCTAATATACTTAAAGGTTCATCAGGTTCCGCAGCGTCCTTCCACGCCTCGTTAAGAGTATGTAGTTTTTTCTCTAATTTCTTTTGCAGCTTTTGTTCGGTTTCTTTTTTTGCTTGAATAACGAGTAATTCTCCAGCCTGTTCTTCTTTAGATTTTTGCAGCTGCTTTAGCGCTTCTATACTTCCGTTGATCTCTTCTAATAAATGTAGTGATAAACGCGGGACCTCTTCAGACAGGTCTGCTTTTTCGTTTTGAGGAAAAACAGCATCTTCGATAAAGAATCTGATTTCCTTCATATTGTGTTCGGTTGTTAGCTTCCATTCTAAATAGGTTTGATTCCACTTATTTTGCAAGTCAGCAATAGTTTTGTGCTCTTTTTCAATTTCTTGCTGCTGAACGGTCAAAGCTTCTTTTACTTTTTCTTTCTCACTTTTCACCCTTAGATTTTCTTGATGAAGCGTTTTTTCTTGATCAAAATCCTCTAATTTTTCTACATTTCGTGTAAGGTTTTCGACCCTGCCTATTGTTTTTTCCAACTGTCCTTTTAACTCAAGCTGAGCATCTTTTTCCTTTTGTTCTAGTATAATGATTTCCTGTAATTGTGCTTCCTTGGAAAGAAGAGCGTTTTGTTCCTGTTTGATAGCTTTTTCTATATCACTAGAAAGATCACTAGTTACAAACCGATCAATTTCTTTTAGCATTCTACGCAATGAGGTTTCTGTTTTTTCTAGTTCTATGAGCGTATCTTTCTTCTCTTCTATTTGTGTAGAGATTTTTATTTTCCAGTTGATGAATTGATTTTTATCATTTAATAGCCCTTTTTCAGTTCCGTTAATGACTACAAAGGACGATGGCAGCTTCTCGTTATTCATTTCCTCTCGCATGAAAATCGGTACAGGACTTTTAAACATTCTTCCTGAAAGAACCTGCTGATTAATCTTTTGCCATTGATGTTGACTGACCACCAACCCATAAGGAAGCAGGGGATAGGCTGTATTGCAGTTTGCCATTTCCTCTGGATCTAAAGATTGGAGAAACTGGGTTCCATAAAATACATCAATACCCGTCTTCTCATCAATCCATTCCTTTAATTCTTTCACATCTTTATTTGGTATCCAGAAGGGTTCGTCATTTAAGGAATGGTCCAGTTGAGTTTCCCAAAGTTCTTTTTTAATTTGTTCAGCTTGTTGTCGATTATTGTTCATAATCTCTTCAATCTGTAAGCTATACTTCGATAAGAGCGAGTGAGTAAGCGGTACCGTGACTATGTCAAGTAAACCATGAAGCCTGTCTAACAGTTTTGCTTCTTTTTCCTTTTGTTTTTCGTTTGCAATGTATAATCCTTCACATTTTTCTTCTGAAAACTGAATCGATTGGACGAGGGTACCATGTGATGTGGCAAGTTGATTTTGCTTTTCACTGGACTCTTTATCCTTTGCTTGCAGCTCTTCTAATCTAGTCTTTTTATCTTCAATTTGCTTAGAAAAACTCTCAATCATTCCCTTAAAATCATAGGTTAATCGGTCTCCAAATTCTTGGATCAGTGCAGACTCCTTAGACTCAAAGGTGTGAATTTGCGTGTATAGGGAATCAATTTCCGAACTCAGCTGTGCAATGTCTTTTATCTTTTGTTTATCCTGCCCGGAAAGCTCCGTACCTTTTTTCTTTAAAAACCTTTGATACCCGGAATACTGCGTAACAGCTTCTTGAATTGATTGATAAGAGTGCTCCCATTGCTTTCTAGCTTCTTGTTTGATCTCATCCATTCTTTGATTCACTTGCTCTAAGCCGCTATTTTGTTCCAATGTTGCCATTTGCTGTGAAAGCGTACGAATACTTTGTTCGTTTTCACTCCACTCTTTCAATAAAACTTGAAAGTCCAGCTGTTCCTTATGTTTCTGTTTCTGCCCTACGATATCTTGTAAGGAAGTATGCAACTTCCTTTCTTCCACTAATTTCTTTTCCCAGTTCATTACCTCTCTATGAGCTTTTGCATACTCTAAATTGTCTCTTCGATAGTGTAGCTCTGCTTGTCTAATCGTTAATTTCTCTAGATCTTTCGCTAAAGTAAGCAGCGTTTCCTCTTCCGCTTGCTTCAAATGCTCTAAAGCACCGAGCAGTTGTCTTCCTACCTGGAAACTGGCTTGAACAATTTCCTTATGTTTGACTCCTTTAGCTAAGTGCTCTTCAAATGGGACAATGTCTTCTAGAAACTCTTTATGGGCTTGCTCTCTTTTTAAGAGAACGGGAAGGTCCTTGGCTATACTTGCCTGACTCTTGAAAATCTCGACAAGATCGTTCTTTTGATGCTCAGTTCGAAGTAAGACTTGACTCACAGTAGGAATGATTCGTTTTTGGAACAGCGAATGATCATCCTCAGCTCCCTCGAAGTATTTCCCGACGCCGCCTTCATCCTTGTTAATGTCCTTCATAATATCCCAGTCTTTACGGTTAATTCCGTATGAATCAAGAATTCGATAGTGCTTCTTCGTATCTTTGTAAACGTCATATCCATTCCATTTTAAATAGTCCTTTAAACTTTCTGTTTCAGCCACCTCACCATTTTCATAGAGTGGTATATGCTCAAGTACTGCCTCTTCTTTCCGTTCAAATTCTCTTGTATAGAATGTAATAGCAGGAAGAATCTTAGCCTCCTGTTCCAATGTTTTACTCTCATTACCACTTTCTTCACTCATCGAAATCCGCTGCTCGGCTGAGAACATTCCTCCTGTAATCAGATAGGTGCGGTCAGCACCGTCTAATTCCCATTGGATAACAACATGAAAGGTATAGGGAATAAATTGTTCTTTATTATTAAAGAAGAACTGCTGATAATACCGATTGTTCTGTTTTCCCCACGAGGTTCCAGGCTTGAGGATTTGGAAAATGGTCTGAAGGAACACACCTTTCCCGCCCCCATTCATCATCGCAACAAGGCCATTTGTGGATGTCTCCTCATTATGGAAATTAAACGTTGTGTCTTTATATTGTTTTTGCATGCCATCATATTTCAGGCCGACAATTCTAATTCGATGGATTTTCGGCATGCAGATCCTCCTCTGTATTCATTAATTTTTTAAACACTTCATACCGATCATAATCGTGGTACAGGTATTCAATTCGCTCAAAAAGCTCTTGTTTTGGAATCACCTTTGGAATATCGTCCCGATCAAGTATGACGATTAACCCTTCCGTCTCCAATAAACGCATAGCGCCGGCAATTAAACCGATTCTGGTGCGTCTATTGCCTTTTTTAACCCCATAATCGTCCGTGTCAACCTCCATGTATTTCCAAGTTGTCACTACTTCCTTCATATCAATTCGCTCATCTTCTCCGAAGGTAGGTTTAGCTTTAAGAATGCTATCCCACTTAACCATTAGGTCGTTGACTTGCCGCTCTAATGCGTAGTAGCTAATTCCTTCCCGCTTCGTGCGGATTTTTGCAGCCTGATTGCGATCGATGGCTGCTAAAAATGACATAATGACAACGCTAATAAGATGAAAATGTTTTTTCGATTCAACTTGCCGATGCTTTTCTTTCATATGTGTAAAATTCGTAGCAAAGACGGACCCGGTTGGCTGGACAACTAACTGGATGCGTTTAGGCGATTCAATAATATATGTACCTGATTCGTCTGCTAATAAAAGAACCGTCTGTCTCACTTCCGGATCAAAATAAGTTTGGAAATGCTCACTCGTCTCGTCGATTACTTTATCTTTTAATAACGAGAAATAGACAGCTGAAGCTTTTTTGACACTTTCTGCATTCATCCTTTCTCCTCCTGTACACATATTTTAAAAGGGGTCATCTTCATTTGATACCATAGAAAAGGCTCCGCTCGAGGATCAAACATTGTAAAGATTTTCGAGCCTTCAAACACTTGAAATTGTGGATATTCCTTCATTAGTTTATATAATAAAATTTCTCTCTCATCGGTTAATGTTTCTTCTTTTCGATGCATCACTTGAACCTTCAGCGGCTTTTTATCGAACATCATCCACAAATCAATCGTTTCAGATTCCTCAAACCATACATCCTGCACTTCTAATGGCAGCTCCTTTACATCCGTTAACGAAAACTCTCCGTTTGTTTGTAAAAATTGAAACACATAACTCCATGCCTTAATAACAGAATCCCAGTTGGTCACGCGTTGACGAGTAATGCTGTCCTCAACCTCATCTTCCATCACAGTTTCCGTTAATGGTTTTTCATTGAATTCTTGTTCACCCCAAATCCAATCAAGCGGCAAAATAAATTCATTCTTCGGTGAAAATAAAGGAGAAAGGACTTTTTCGATAACGGTAAAGCGATGAACGCCTTCCTTCATAAACCAATTTTCATAAAAATGCTCTCGAAATGAAACCAGACTGTTTTCCCAAAATAAAGAAGGATTTTCTGCCTTTAATTTCATCTCATATGAAATATTTTGAATGACCAGCTTAGCAAAACGATCATGCAATTGCCTTGTATGGCCAATTTTTTCTTGAAGAAGAATCAATTCTTTTTGGATATAATCATCTTCTTCATTCCTTCGTTTTGTCTTTTCTATCATACTTGTAATGGTCCGGAAGTGATTTTTTTCTTCTTCAAATTGCTTTTCAATTTCAACCCGATTGTCAGCTCTTTGCCATTCCTCTTCCACCAATAGGAATTTGGGATTGTTAATCATTTCCTTTTGAAATGTGAATTCATTTGCCATTAAGCGGTTAACTCGTGAAATGAGGTGATCGAGGTTTCTTGTGGCTTTTCTGAAATTACCATTTTTGATCAGCTGCATACTGTAGAGTTGTTCAATGGTTATTGAAAATTCCTCAGCCATTTCCCTGCTCATAAAAATCATTTCCTGAGCGACATCTGTGAGCTTATATACAATGGATCCGCCAATCTCTAAATTCGTATATAACTCATCCATGGTGACATAGCGAAAGATCTGTGTCTCCCAGGATTGTCTAATTTCATCGTAATATAAGGCTTCAAACGGTTTACTATACTCCTCTTTCCCCTGATACAGGAGCCCGCCAGTAATCCTTTCAATTTGCTTATCGTCTGCTAAAAGCTTCATGTGCTTAATAGAGTCTTCGACCATATACTTGATATCCGATTTCCGTCTACTATCATCATCATTTAATTCTCGATAAAAGATGGTGAGGAGCACTTGCATGAGAATTGTTTGGATATGAGGTTTCAGCTCACCTACTTCCATCCCCCTCCCAAGCTCGAACAGTGGATTTAATCGTTGCATTCTTAGTGCGAATCCTTCCCATGACTCGTTCACATCCATCTCCTCCAGGTTTCTATCGTTAAAACTTCTTGAGGGATTCGCTTATTTTCCTGCCATAATTGCATTAATAGCGCTTGCTCCTCTTCAGTAAACCAATGAAAGAATAAATCCCGATAATTGGTGTTTTGTGTTTGACCTTGTTTCTGGTCATTCCTTTGTTCTAGACATTCCAGCATTTTGCGATAAATTTTTAAGGCAGGCTGTATACAGCTATTTCGGTATTTTTCGATCAGGCGGATGGTGATCCCGTATCCCGAGGCATCTAGATCTCCCGCGTAATAAAAAAGATAGGATTTCGGCGGAAACATTCGAAAGAAGAAGGAAAAGCTCCGTTCAATTTTCGTCCCTTCACCATAGATAATCAGTTCAGGTTCATAATCAAGTTCGTTCGCTTCCAATAACTTTATGGAAGTATGGAAGAAAGATAGATTCTCAACAATCAGGACTCGCTGAATATCTTTTATTTCTGTCCCTTGTTTCATCCAAAATACAAAAGGCTCCCCGTAATTCACCATTTTTAAACGATCTTCTGATATTCCAATTCTAGCTAAAAATCCTTTTCCATCAGGAAAACTATTACCGTCTAGTAAGAACTTTTCATGGCCGAATAGCTCCAGACTTCTTTCTTCGAATGACACGATTTCCCGTTCCTGACTGAACTTTAGAAAAGTATATACATTCTGGATTCGATTCCACTCGTCCCTCGTTTGCCATTCGGGATGCCGTTCATAAAAAGAAAAATCAAACTGATCACCTAATTTCATCATCTCAAGACGATCCCATTTGGCTGGCTGAACTTTTATATTAACCCAATAATATAAGGGCAGAGCCGGTGTTCTTCCATTGAATTGATTATTTTGAATCGGGATAAGTTGTCCCTCTGCTTGTAATGTTTCAATGGCACGATAGAACAGCGAATAACCATCCATTTCAAAATAGTCATCCAAAAGCTTTCGCAACTGAATTTCTAAATCATTCATATTTATTTTCTTTTTTTGTTTCGGGTGTTGAATATCAGCTATAAAACCTCTCACCCGTGTTTCAATAACATCGATTGTACTCACCTACTTAAAACTTCTTAGCCTTTAAGAATCTACTCCTACTGTCCCATATGGACATCCTTTTATTATAAACTAGTTGAGATATGGTTGGTAAATGAAAGTTTTTTACTATAATTCCCAGCTGCTAAAGGGTAAATAAAACAACATATTAATATTTTATTACGATGCTTATCCCGTTCCTCCGCCCTTACTTGGTACTAATAGAACATTTCCAATCATATTCTTAAAAAAGAAAACAAAATGAAGGAGTGTAATGTTGGGTGAAAAAAGTTAAGGTTCGTTTACGGCCCATTGTTACTAAGTTAAATTTACCCACTGTTATGAAAACAGCAATCCTTCCGGGAGACTCCATTGAAAGATTATTTATTGCAACCCAGGTAGGAGAGATCTTTTACATAGGAAACTCAAGTTTGATGACTTTTTTAGATATTCGCCCGCAAATCATTAAACTAGGTACTTCTGAACAAGGTGTTTCTGGTAGTGGATATGATGAACGGGGATTGCTGGGGTTCGCATTTCATCCAAAATTTTATACTACTGGATTGTTTTATCTTCATTATTCAGTAGCTGGAACACAAGGTCCAGGTGCTCTTTCTGAACATTTTAAGCCTGACCCATGTGATCCCAAAACCTTAATCCTAAAATGGATAAATAGAGAAACTAAATATGATCACATTGATACAGTTGAGGAATGGATTTTACAATCGAATGGTCAACCTCAAAAACGACGGACCCTACTTAACATAAGAAGGCCTTTTTTTAATCATAATGGTGTAAATAACTTAAATTTTTCACCAGAAACAGGGAAACTTGTTTTAACAACAGGAGATGGTGGAGCAGGTTATGATCCCTTTAATTTAAGCCAGGATCCTATGGAATTAGCTGGTAAAATAATTGAAATTGATGTAGATAAAAATACTAATGTCTATCATCCACCCGTAGTCACTCGCTTTAATGAACTTCCCGCACCTATTCAGGAAACACTTACAGTAATTGCCAAAGGAGTCCGCAATATACCAGGCATTTCATTTCAAAGATTTTATAATCAGTACATCAAATATGTGGGAAATGTCGGACAGGATTTGGTCGAGTCGATTTTTTCATTTGTTCATTATAAACCAATACCAGTTACTCAGCTTGTTCAAGCATCTTTAAGAAACACTGAACCAATCCAAGAAGGATTGATAAACCTGGGCTGGCGAGGATGGGAAGGAGCTTTTCCTACTTCGATTATAAGGGGCTGCTCTGAAAATCCGGCTTTGGATGAGAAAATAATTGCGTATTACGATGAAGCAGTAATATCGTCAGTGAAGCGACTTCAGCCCCTAACTAGTTATTTTCATAAAGATCAAAGGCCCGATAAGTTTGGAGGAACTGCACTTACAGGAGTGCAAGCCTATATGGGGAATGAAATCCCCAATTTAACGGGAAGCGTTGTGTTTACCGATCTTGCGAGACATGAAGAAGCTCGCCCTCCGGTTAGAGGGGTTTTAGCCTATACCAGGGTAAGAACAGATGGTAAACTAAATGATTTTAGTGTAATTGAAACCGATTATAATTTCGGGTCGCAATCATCTTATTATGTTAGTTTGGGAACGAATCTGGATCAAACCAGACTCTATTTAGGGGTTTATGGCTCAATGAAAGTAACTGATTTTAACCAAGGTACTGTTTTTGAAATTATTCCATGAATAAAAACCTTGAAAAAACAGAACGAGATTGGACACTCCAATCTCGTTCTGTTTTTTTACATTGCCCCTAGGTAAGCTGCATGGAAGATTAAAACGACAAAGAATTTCAATTCTGGATTTTCGCTAGTAGAATTCCTCATAATTACTCAACAAATGATAGAAACTATCGCAATTCCCAAGAAAGTGACGATGAAAACTCTTCATACTCAGAAAGGAAGATAAGAATGGATATTGAATTATAATCTTACAGGGAGAATTACCTTGTAACAAATCGGAAAGGTTGTGAGTTTATGAGACTTCTGGAAGTACGGCCCAAGAAAAACTTCAGCTACATTTTCGTTCAATTTCCAGGAATGAAAATGAATGTCCCTACGCTCGAAAACGTTGAGGGAGAGGTGGTGAATGAAGACGTTGCTTTATGTGTCCAATTAAATGGGCAAAAAAGGGTTAAAAACATGTACTTTGTACGAACACAAAGTATAAAACCTTTTGACTTCACTGATGAAGAAATTGGCGCAAAAGCATTTTTTCGAGTCATCAAGAAAAAGGAACTCCCTCAAGACTCACTCACGAATGAATCCGAAGAGTTCGCTACTTTCATTACAGATGAAGTGGCTGTTGTGCAAAAGAAAACGGAAACAGGCTATCACTTCATCTTGATGGTAAATGAACAAGAAATAGGAATAGTCGCAGTAATGGACGAAGAGGTAAAACAAACGGAGAAAGCATCATTGTACCTTAAAGAGGATGTGAAGGAGCCCGCCGCAGCTAGCACAGTTAGTGAAAAAAATAGGGCTGTTTTCAGAAAAAAGGCAAAAAAGAAGATATTCTTGGGAGGCAATGCCTTTCAAGATCATGGAGTCCTTGAGCCAATCCGAATACTTTTGGAGGGTACTAAAAGAAAAGTTCCAGTATTCTCTCCTGCCGCATTAGACTTTATCGGTCCAGGTGATCAGAACCAAACTATTTTAATTATGAGGGGGTGTTGAGGAGATTTGTCCATAATGGGCTAAACAACTTCATACTAACTAATCGAAATAAAAGGATGAAATGGATCATCCTATTCGATTAAAACATATTAAAAATAATATGGAAAGGAATTTGCGGACAGAATCTTACTCTATACACTTAAAAGGACTTAACCGGCGTGTTAAGTCCTTATTACATTAAAAATTTATATTCCCACAAATTAATTTAAAGTGTTTTAACTAGCTTAATCTCACCATTTTTAGGAATTAATTCACTGACATTTTCGAATTTTTTGTCTATTTTTGAGTGACCCGGGTTTTCGTCTTGATATTTCATAAAAGAGCAGCAAAATAGCTTACGTTCCACTCTTCCCTTTTCTCCAATTAAATTGAACCATCCTTGTCCCACATAAAAAGGATTTGTTAGCATTCTATCAACCACATATGATACACGGTCATTTTCGTCCTTTGATTCAAATTTCATTTTTGACGAAAGAGCCAAAACAAAATAATTTTTAAACTGATCTAATTCAAGTAATTGAAGATGGTACCCCTCATACTGCTTTTGATTGAATTCCGCTAGAACCGTTTTGATACTTTTTTCAACATCAATATAATATTTACTAGCATCCTTCCAATTCGACAATCGAGAATTGTAAATAGACAGCGTCAGAATATAATGTGAGGCATAATTTTTCGGATCAAATCCTTCTTTCCCATTTGACTTTTCATCGACCGGTGTAACAATAAACTTTTTATAGTCCGCAAAAAAACTTTCGTTCATACCGCATACCTTCTTTCATACATGGATTGGGATGGATGAATGAAATGGTTCCGATCCTCTACTTTCTGATTGGTAAATTGTTTTGTATTATATATTCATTATTAAAAATTAAAATCCTGCTTTTTCTTCTAAAAACCAACATTTTCCTCGTATTTTAATCATAAAGTCCCATTACTCAAAGTGAAAAAATTGTCGTAATGGATTTCTACAAAACTCAATTTATAAGGAAATTCCGATATTTCAAAATGGTGGAACAAGTCATAGAAAAAGTATGCGTATTTATTTATTTATTTTATTTCATTCCTCATTTAGCTTTTTTTGCATAGGCTTATTAATAAGGAGTGGAATGTTATGACAAAAGCACAGGAACAGTTTAGTATCGAAACGCTGAAGCTTATTAGAAATAGACTTGATTATATTTACTCCATTGCAAAAAGATACAACAGTGACAATCCTGAATTAATGGATACTATTGAAAGTTTAGCTACAGTAGCAAACATGTTTGCAAAAATTAAATTAGAAGAGTTGAACGGTAATATACAAACATCAAGCCCTCAAGGATTCATTGTAGGAAAACTAGGAAACTCATTCTCAAGAATGAAGGATTATGAAAAACGAAAAGAAACAGACTTTCCGGATTGGAAACTCTGATATATCTTTTTACTTTATGTAGCATAGTCTCCTGAGCCAATGGGAACCCTACTATCACGAAAACAGTTCAAATAAGAGTGAGACTATCCTTATGAGTGAAAAAACCTTAAGCGAACAAGAGTGGGTTTACAATTATCTACAAGGCAAGAATAGCCCCTTACCCCTAATTTTAGGCACAAGAGGTACTTGGGGAATTAATGGTAAGAGGGCTATTATTCTAGTTGCTTTTACAATACCCGATATAATGATCTTCAGGAAAATGCATAATGTTGTTAAAAATCCAATTAGAAAAATGAAATATAAGGAAATTGTTTATTTTGCTGTAAACATAGTGGACGAACATCAAGTCAAGTACTTGATTGATTATTGGAAAGCTGGAAATATATCAAAATGAATTGATATTAATTTCTTTCTTACTCGCCCGTTTCAGCAAAACGCTTAATGCGGTCTTCTATTTCATCACGGACACGTTGGAAGAATGCCCATTTTTCTCCTTCTGTACCTTCTGCTTTTGCTGGATCATCAAATCCCCAGTGAACTCGCTTTACATTTGGTGGAGTAACAGGGCATTTGTCAGCAGCATCACCACATAATGTAACAACTAAATCTGCATTGTTTAAAATTCCTGGGTCGATTATATCGGAAGTTTGGTTGGAAATATCCACTCCAGTTTCATTCATCGCTTTTACAGCATTCGGATTAAGTCCATGTGCTTCAATTCCCGCACTTTTCACTTCCCACTCATCACCTAAATGTTTTTTAGCCCAACCTTCTGCCATTTGGCTTCGACAAGAATTTCCTGTACAAAGAAAATAGATCATTTTTTTAGACATAATAGTTTGTCTCCTTTTTCTGATGAGATTTTTGTTAGACGATTAATAACCATAGGTATAAACTAACTAGTGTGATAAACAAAACTGGGATGGTTAAGACTATACCCGTTTTAAAATAGGTTCCCCACGAAATTTTAACTCCTTTTGTTTTCAATACATGCAGCCATAATAAGGTGGCTAGTGACCCAATTGGTGTGATTTTCGGACCTAAATCCGAACCAATGACATTTGCATAAATCAGACCCTCTCTAATAACTCCCGTTGTATGCGTATCTGCAATGGCAAGAGCATCAATCATCACCGTTGGCATGTTATTCATAATGGAAGAAAGTATCGCTGCAATGAAGCCCATGGAGATGGTTCCGATAAATAAGCCATGATTGGCACATACTTGAATCACATCTGCAAGTACGCCCGTTAATCCAGCGTTTCTTAAGCCATAAACCACCACATACATTCCAATCGAGAAAAATACGATTGCCCAAGGTGCCCCTTTTATGACCTTTTTTGTTTCGATCGCATGGCTTCTTCTTCCCATAAATAAGAAGAAGATGGCAACGACACCTGCAATAATCGAAACAGGAACGTGAAGGGATTGACTAATAAAGTAACCCGCTAATAAAATACCTAATACAACCCAGGATAAACGAAACATTTTTTGATCCCGAATCGCTTCAGCAGGTTTCTTTAATTTTGATAAATCATATTGTTTTGGAATACTTTTTCTAAAGTACAGAAATAGAACCAATATACTTGCCACTAAAGAAAAGAAGGTAGGAATAATCATTCTTGATGCAAAATGAACAAACCCAATGCCAAAAAAGTCAGCAGAAACGATATTTACTAAATTACTCACCACAAGCGGCAAGGAAGTGGTATCCGCAATAAAACCGCTGGCAATGATAAATGGGAAAATCATTTTGTCTTCCAACTTTAAATTCCGAACCATGGCTAATACGATAGGTGTAAGGATAAGTGCTGCCCCATCATTGGCGAAAAATGCTGCGACGAGCGCTCCAAGAATACTTACATAAACAAACATTTTTATTCCGTTACCTTTGGCTCCACGTGCCATGTGCAACGCAGCCCATTCAAAGAAACCAATTTCATCTAAAATTAACGAAATAATAATGATAGCAACAAAAGAAAAAGTAGCATTCCAAACAATTTTGGTGACTTCTATAACATCTTGGAAGCCAACTACCCCAACTAATAGTGCGAGAATTGCACCACCACAAGCGGACCAGCCTATCGATAAATTTCTTGGCTGCCATATAACCAAAATAAGTGTAATTATAAAAATCAATGATGCGAGTATCGTTGTAGCCAATGTTTAAACCTCCAATTATTCACACGAAATACGCAGCCCTTGTTCTTCCAATTCCTTCAATCTAAAATCTTGGTCTGGAAGATGTAGAAGTAAATCTTGAACCAATGGGTAATATGGACTGTCTTTACTTAAAGAGTAAATAATCCACTGCCCTCTTCTTGTTTCCCTGACTAACCCGGCATCTTTTAACTTACGAATATGTTGGCTAATGGCAGGCTGACTTGTTTTAAAAATTTCAACGAATTCACATACACAAGCATCGTGAGAATCAAGAATTTTGATCATGGTTAAACGGGTTTTATCGCCTAACAATTTTAAGATGTTAGCTGCGCTTTCTAAATCAATGTTTGATTTTGACAAGGTTTAAACCTCCTAACTACTTAATTCAAAAGTAAATAATAATGTATTTGCCTTCGCATATAACCATCCGCTTATATAATAAATCACTTATATATATATTTCAATAAGAGAAATGTAAAGATAATGTTAACTTGTATAACCACATCTTTTATCTCAATGAAAAACCCCTCCTACTAGATCATTAAATCTTTCAGAGGGGTTGATTTTTTTTCTGATTCATCCTATTCTCACTAGAAAAGTTCTGATATTCTCAGCATAAATTGATTTGTATTGTTCATAATTCACTTATCTATTAACTTGTTTTACTCTTAAGGTCTTATTTTCACTGCTTACTTTGATGATTTCCCCGATAATACTGATGGCAATTTCTTCTGTTGTTTCTGAGCCAATATCCAATCCAATTGGAGAATGAATCTGATCCAACTGTTCTTGCGTGACCCCTTCACTTTTTAATTTTTCAAATACGTTTATGATCTTTCGTTTACTGGCGACCATTCCAACATAGGCACACGGATATTGGAGTACCGTTTTTAAGGCAATATCATCACAATCTTTTGTAACAATCACCACATTTGACCTTTCATTTAGGTTAACTGCGAGTAAAGCCACTCCAATATCCTCATTCACGAAAAGGTTGGTTGCATTTAGAAAGCGTTCCCTCGTACAATAACCAACGCGATCATCGACAATGCAATAAGGATATTGAAGGTAATCAGCGAGCTTTGCCAGCGCAGAGCCTAAATGACCGGCTCCAACCAGAACGAGTTCAGGCCTGCTTGTATAGACTTCAATAAACACCCGTAACGTACCGCCGCAAATCATGTCAATTCCGTCTTTTGCATGTGTGTTTAATTTATATTCAACGATTTTCGATTGGCCATTTCGGATTGCCTTTACACTTTCTTCAATTACATAGTGTTCAGACATGCCCCCTCCGACAGTCCCTTCAATTGTACCGTCACGGTAAACAATCATTTTTCCGACATGCCTGGGAGTCGAGCCCTTTGATTCAATAATCATGGCTAAAGCAAAGGGTACGTTTTGACGCGTCAGCATGGCCACTTTTTCCATCAATAGCATGAATAGCTTCCCCCTTTCTTTAAAAAATTAATTCGGTTGATACTGTTTCATGCTAAGAAAATATCGTAATAGATTTAAAGCGACTGTTTTTCTGTATATAGCAGTGGAGCGCTGATCGTCGATTGGTTTAATAATCTTACCGAAAGCTGCTACAACCTTGGCGATGTCTGGAGCTGCTAATGGTATGGTATGCCCAAGCAATTTTTTCTCAATATTAATGGAACGAACGATAGTAGGTCCTACTGCCCCGAATGCAAAACGAACATCATCGATTCGATCACCATTCATCCGGATATATCCTGCAAATGATACTTTGGCAATGGCATCCGCATTGCGGTTACCTACTTTCTCAAAAACAACAAGTGAACCTCCTTCAAATATGGACGGCAATATAATTTCAGTCAACATTTCATTGTGAAACCGCCCGACCCTTCGTGGACCTTGAATAAAATCTCTAATCGCTACTACACGATCACCATTGACGGAGCGCAGCAAAAGTTTTGCGTTATATACATATAACAATGGCAGTGTGTCACCAGCCGGAGAAGCATTGCAAATATTTCCTCCCAATGTCCCTCTGTTCCGAATGGCCGGTGCTGCTATCGTTTTGATAGCAGCCTTAAATGGTATTGGAATTAACGGGTTCTCAAGTAATTCGCTATAGGTACAGCAGGCACCGATGTGGAGATCCTTTTGATGTTGATACACCCGCTTTAGCTCAGATAGATGATCAATAAAAATAATCGGTTTAGGGATTTTCGGGGGTACCCCCCTACGACTTTTTTGAAGGACCATGACATCCGTGCCCCCGGCCATGATCGTACAGTTTTCATTATTCAATTGGCTTAACGTTTGGTCTAAACGATCGAAGCGATACGCAGTTATTTTCTCTACCATACGCCGTCCCCTTTATTAGCTGCCAAGTTTATCGCATCTACTATCATATTGTAGCCCGTACACCGGCACAGATTTCCGGAAATACCTTCACGAATTTCTGCCTCTGAAGGATGAGGGTTTTTCGATAATAAAGCAGCACTTGCCATGACCATCCCAGGAATGCAGTAACCGCATTGCACCCCTCCAGCAACGGAATAGCTCTCATCTAAAATCTTAAACTGTTCCGTTTCCATGATCCCTTCTATCGTTTGAACCTTAGCTCCCTCCATAGAACCAATGGGAATCAGGCAGCTGTTTTGCAGGAGACTATTCACAAAAACGCTGCAGGCACCGCACTCCCCTTCACCGCAGCCTTCCTTTGTACCGATTAGCCCAAACTCATCTCTTAATAAATCTAGTAATCTTGCGGTGGCAGGGGCGTCCGTCTCTACCGATCTTCCATTAAGTGTGAATGTAATCAATCTTTTTCACCTTCCCCCATCCAAAGACTTTCAATAATGACTTCAGGAGTAATCGGAATTTGCTGAAAAGAAGTTTGCAGTGCATCCTCGATCGCAGCTTGAACTGCCGGAGCGCCGCCGATTAAAGTCAATTCACCCGCCCCCTTCGCCCCGTATGGACCATCAGCAAAGGGATTATCAAAGACCTTGCTTTCAATTGGCACAACGTCCAATGAAGTCGGCGGTCCATAATCCGATATACTTTTTTGCAGGATTCTGCCTTGATTTGATGTCATCTTTTCTAGATAACCGTATGCCAACCCTTGAGCCAAGCCGCCGTCAATTTGGCCCTTCATAATCCGTTCATCGATGACCTTCCCAACCTCATAATTGCCGTATACTTTTTCCAGCTTTACATTTCCTGTTAACGTATCAACTTCTACTTCCACGATATTTACGCCCCATGAATAAGCAGGGTAGGCATCTCCAGTGAAAGTTGTTTCGTTCCAAGGAATCATTTCACGGTGAACATAATTCTCCACTACTTCCTGTTCCACCCCAATTTGCCACTGAGCCTTCAGTTTTTTTGCCGCCCGTTCAAGCAATTTTCCCACAATCATCGTCGTCCTCGAGGCCACAGTCGGACCGGAGTCGGGAACCTCCTTTGTATCGGGATTGGGATACAAAACTCTTTCGTAAGGGAGATCTAGTTCCTTGGCGACAATTTTACTCAGCGTTGTATAAATTCCTTGTCCCATATCAGAATTGGAGATTTTTAGTGATACAAGGTCGTCCTTTGATTTAACCAGCTTCACCGTTGCTTTAATATGATCTCTTTCGCCACTGCCTGTAAAACCACAGCCGTGTAGGAACAGCGAAGTTCCTATGCCTTTTTTATAACGCTGATTTTGTTGATTGAAACGCTGTAACTCTCCTTTTTTCTTTTTGTATTCGGATACGATTAGCAAGTCCTCTATCATTTCTTCCATTAATATGGGGTCGCAGAATTTCCCCTTTGTGATGGTGGGGTCTCCTTGTTGGACGAGGTAGTTTCGTTTATATTCAAGTGGGTCGATGTTTGCCAGTTTACTAAGATGTCCCATATGGCTTTCGATTCCGGCATAGCTTTGTGGAGCACCAAAGCCTCTGAAGGCACCGTTCGGAACAGTATTGGTTTTTAACACATAACCTTTTACATGAAAATGCGGAATTTTATAAACACCTGCACTGTTTAGTAATGCACGCTGCAGCACGACAGAGCTCAATCCCTCATTTGCTCCGCCATCAAGAAAAACATCTACACACATGCTCAAAATATTTCCTTCCTTATCAAGGGCCGTTCGATAGTTGAATTTGGCTGGATGCCTTTTCGTCGTAACCACCATATCCTCAGACCGGTCGAATACAAGCATCACCGATTTTTTGACTGCTCTTGCGGCAACGGCAACATGACATGCCATCATCGAAGGAAACTCTTCTTTGCCGCCAAAGCCTCCGCCGGTAGGGCTTTGAACCACTCTGACTTCGTCGCCACCACATGCTAAAGCGCTTAGCACCGCATTTTTTATATAATAAAGACATTGCATCGATCCCTCGACGACAATTTCATCTTCCTTATAAATCGCAAGCATTCCTTGCGGTTCAAGGTAGACATGCTCCTGATAACCCGTATCATATTCTTCTTCGATTATTTTGTGCGCACCCTGCTCGACCGCTGAAATGATCTCTGCGCTTTCCCCAAATTCATAGCTTGCCATCATAACGCCGGTTGCTGATTTTTGTTTGATCGCATCGTCCAATTTATAAATTGCCTGATGTTCTTCAAATTCAATCTTCACATCATTTAACAAACGGTAAAGGATATTCAGCTCTTTTCCAACGAGCATGAGAATCGGCTCACCAATATAATTGACCCATTCATTGGCAAAAATGGGTTGATCTTCTTTGATTATTTTGACATAATTCGGTCCGGGGATGTGCTCTGCTCCAACAGCCTCATATCCTTCCGGAAGGCTTGGTAATTGAATCGACCTGATTTTTCCATAGGCAATTGGCGACCGATACAAAACACCATAAACCATATTTTCCACTTTCACGTCACTAATATAGGCCAGTTGTCCAGATACTTTATCTTTATGGTCCTTTTTGGGCACTGCGGTGCTTATGTCTTTTAGCTTCATTACAACAACACCCTTCGACACATTTTTTAAAGGGGATACATTATTAATAGAAACCTCTTCCATTGATTTTATCTATCGGAAAAATATTTTATGATTACTTTCATCAAGAAAGTACAACAAAAAAATTTTGAGAAACTATAACGTTAAAATAATCAATGTCTTTTTGTTCTTAAAGGATTCCTATTTATGGTTGTAATGGCAACAAAAAAGTAGCCAATAATTTACTATGGCTACTCTTTTATATTCTTTATTTCATTTATTTGTTTTTGGATTCACTCGATCAGCATCCAGCTTCAACATGATAAAACTCAGTATGCCTGATAGGAGAGCCCCTCCTAAAGCGATCAGTATACGCAATGGAAGTTGTACGTCAGCATGATACTTTCCTAACATCCATATCGCTAAAACTGCTACAAAAACCATAATGGGTATGACGATTTTAAAATGTTTCATGATATCCCCTCTCCTTTACTCGTTCAACTCATTTTAAATGCTACATAGGTTATTTTTTGTTTTTCCTAAATGGATAATGACAACATTAAACCCAAATATAAAACAATGATAAAAATTACTCCAAACGTTACCGCTAATATGGGCCTTTTCTGTTTAAAACTAAATAATATCATTAACAAAAATAGTATTGAAAGAATGACCAACAATATCGATTGGAATGACGGTTCTAAATGGATTTGTATGGTAGAAAGGATATTTTTCCCTAATAACCATTCCACCCACTTAGAAGCCCCCTCCGACTTCACGGTAAATTCAACTTCATGTGGTGGCGATAAAGTCCCCATCACCGCAGTGAAATAAAAAACGATAAATAAAATGATGCTTTCTCCCCGTATTCACAGTTTAGGATTGAACGAAAAATCCTTTAGAGATTTTCTTGAAATTACACCGTTTATAAAGGCAAAAGCGATAACGGGAATTATACTAATATGTTTTAAAAGCAACATTTGCCCATAAGGCAAAGCCCATGCCTTTATATAGTCTTTCGGTTCAATAACAAATAACATCAGGTAGATTCCACTTAGGATGATGATGCTTAAACAAAATGAAGCAAATGGAGTAAACCACCGTAAAAACTTTGACCAATTGCTATGCTCCTTAGAGAACCAGGCAATATGAATTAAAATCCCTGTCCATAATGTTACTAATAAAAAATGAGTACTGTGAGACCATAAACCTGCCCAAAATGACAATGATGCCACATGACTGGAATAACCGACACCTAGTATCATTAAAAATAGCAATAGTGCTTGAAGATATTTAGAGCCATTTAGGTTGATGGCAATCCATAAGAACGTTGCCATAAATCCAATAAAAATCCAGGCTTTTCCCACTTGGAAATCTAATAAAACAGATTTAGTTGCAAGAGCGAAGCCTATTCCATCTTGAAAATAGGAAATGGTTTGAACAATTGGTCCTAACGTAAAGATAATGATCCCTAGTGTAGAAAGCAATATAACAGGTTTTGCAATTGTGATTTTTGGTTTATTGGTTTCAGGTACAAATTGTAAGGCAACGTGTCCTATTAAAATCGAAAACACAAGATAGGTTCCAAATTCAGCAAAGGGAATTATGAATCCCATAATTAACGTTTCCTTCTAAATAAGAGGAACAACCCGAAAACCAAAATTAGAACAACTGCCACAATAATAATGTTTTTCATGTTTGATGTGGAATTCTTATCTTGCTCATTAGTTTGATCTTGCTTTGTATTCTCTTTTTTAGTTTCTTCTTTTTTAACTATCAAAGGCTCTTTCGTTTCCGTCTTTTGATCCGACGACTTCACTTCTTCTTTTTGTACAGTAAAAGGAATTTCACCCGATATCGGATGACCGTCTTCGCCAGCAATATTCCATTTAAGTGTATAGGAGCCATTTTCTAAAGGGGTAGACAATGTACCTATTAATTGATTTTCTTTAGGTGTAACACTTACTACTGGTCCTTCTTGTCCATCTTTAATTAATGTCATTGTACTTAAGGATTCAATCTTTCCTCCATATGTTAGGACGATATCTTTTATGTCTTCTTTCACCACTTGGTTTGCAGCAGGGTTAGAAGAAGTTAATTCCGTATGTGCACTTGCGATCGTCGGGATCATCACCAATAGGCTAATTAATATAAATAGTAATTTTTTCATTTTGTTTCCCCTCGTATACCAATAATTTATACAATCCACTCAACATAACATTTTTATCTTGTATTAAAATGCATTTATTTTCAACTATTTTGTATATCGTTCATTGTTTTTTCAGGATCGGGAACAACACTAAGAATTAGGCTTGCTACATCGCCTATATCCCTTCCCATTAAAAGGCTTCCCAAAATGGGAAGCCTAATATTATTTATCTTTTACTCGGAGAAGACGTAAACCATTAAACGTCACGATAAGAGTTGCTCCCATATCAGCAAAGATCGCAATCCATAAAGTAAGCCAACCAGGAATGACTAGGAGCAAAGCTAAGAGCTTAATCCCTAAAGAGAAGGTGATATTTTGTTTGATGATAAATAAGGCTTTCTTGCTAAGTTTTAATGTGAATGGAAGTTTACCTAAATCATCTGCCATTAAAGCAATATCTGCCGTTTCAAGAGCTGTATCCGTTCCAGCTCCGCCCATGGCTATACCGACAGTTGATGCAGCTAAAGCTGGCGCATCATTTACACCGTCTCCTACCATTGCCACATGGTCATATTTATTTTTTAATTCTTTTATGAAGGTTAATTTATCTTGAGGCAAAAGTTCAGCTTGTATTTCGGATACACCTACCTGCTGTCCGATAGCACCGGCTGTCCCTTTATTATCACCTGTTAACATGATGGTCTTTTGGATACCTAACGAGTGAAGTTTCTGAATAACAGATTTGCTGTTTCTTCGCACTTCGTCCGCAACTCCAAGTAATGCCAATATTTCTGTTGCGGTACCAGCCACCATAACGGTTTTCCCTTTATTTTGCAGTTCACTTACCGTTCCTTTTAAATTGGATGGAATTCCATCTGCTAAAATTTCATCAAATAAATGAGGACTTCCTACATAATATACCTTATCTATGATTCTTCCTTTGATTCCTTTACCCGTAATCGAGGAGAAATCCTCTATTGAAACGTCTTTGTAAGGTAAGTTTCCCCGCTCTGCTTTTTTCAAAATAGCTGAAGCCAATGGATGTTGGGATCCTTTTTCTAATGCAGCAATAATGGTAAGAAGTTCATTCGCATTTGTATTACCTTGAGGAAGATAATCCGTTACAACGGGAATTCCTTCTGTTAACGTTCCTGTTTTATCAAATGCAATAGCTTTAATGGCTCCCATTTCCTCTAAATGAATGCCACCTTTTATTAAGACACCATTACGTGCAGCATTTCCAATTGCCGTCACAATCGATACAGGAGTGGAAATAACAAGGGCACATGGACAACCAACCACTAACACTGCTAGGCCTTGGTAAATCCATTTACTCCAATCACCATCAAATAGAAGTGGTGGGATTACAGCCACTAACAATGAAACCAACATGATGACAGGTGTATAATACTTAGCAAAGCGATCAACAAATGCTTGAGATGGAGCCCTTTCTGCTTGTGCTTCCTCTACTAGATGAATGATTTTAGCTATGGTGGTATCATCCACATGTTTCGTCACTTTAACCTCGAGAAGTCCCTCTTCATTAAGAGTGCCAGCGAATACTTCATCGTCCACTATTTTGGAAACCGGGACAGATTCCCCTGTAATGGCAGCTTGATTTACAGCTGATATTCCTTTAACAACGATTCCGTCCATAGCAATTTTTTGTCCGGGTTTAACAATTAAAATATCGCCAATCCGAATATCGTCCACTTCTACTGTCATTTCTTGATTGCCTCTTCGGATGAAGGCTTCTTTTGGAGAAATATCCATTAAGGAACGAATCGATTGCCTTGCCTTATCCATCGAGTAGGATTCCAAAACTTCACTGATGGCAAACAAAATGACAACCGTTGCTCCCTCTCCCCACTCACCGATCATGGCTGCACCAATCACTGCAATTGTCATCAGAGTTCTCATATCAAATTCTAACCGGAAAAAGTTCTTCAATCCTGTTTTGAAAAGTCGATGACCGCCAACTAAAATAGAAATACCATACGCTACAATCGATGATACGTTCTCTTCACCATTCATTTGCGCTGAAAACCATCCTATCAGTAAGAAAACAAATGAGGCAATGACAGTCGAATGTTTTTTCAAAAACGGTTCTTTTATCTCTTCAAATTTTTGCTTTTCAGGAATGACTTTTATATTTTCAAAAGCACCGGCTTTTTCTATCTCTTCGATAGTTGTTTCCCCATAAACCGTAAGTTTTGCAGCACCGAAGTTTACACTTGCATTAGCAACACCATCCAGGTGTTGTACGTTCTTTTCGAACTTTGTCGCACAGCCTGCTCAGGTGAATCCCTGTACACGGTAAACGGTCTTTTCACTCGATTTTTCTAAGGCGTCACTCATTTTGTTCCAACTCCTTCTGATGTTCAAAAGCAATTTGAATCAATTGCCTCACATGATCATCATCCAATGAATAAAAGACTAATTTACCTTCTTTACGGTATTTCGCTAAACCTAAATTACGAAGGAGTCGTAAATGATGGGATGCAGTTGCCGTTGTGCTTCCTACGATATTTGCAACGTCACAGACACATAATTCATCTTCTTCACTTAGTGCATAGGCAATCTTAATTCTAGTATCATCGGACAATGCTTTAAATATTTGTGAAACAGCCATTGTATTTTCCTTAGATACGGCTCCTTTTACACGTTTCACTTTCTCTTCATCCACACAGGTTACTTCACATACGTCATCATGTTTCATTTTTTCATCACCCATTATTCAAATATATATTTGAGTATTATTATATGAAAGTCAGTTATAATGGTCAAATGTTTATTTGAATGAAGCAAAAAGAAAACGCTGAGTCTCAGCGTTTTCTTTTTAAATGTATTATAGAAATTTTTTCAACTTAGCAGGTACGTTTTTTATCTTAAAGTTTTTAAAGCTCCGCTCCAAGCTACAACTTCTCCAAGCATGGCATTAACATTATCAAGGTGCAATTCTTGTGGTTTGAATTCTGTCCCATTGACAAAGTCTGTAAATAAACTCAAGGTTGGATGTGTACGAACATCCGCTACCTTTTGTTCTGCAAGAATTCCACGTAAATGTTCAGCTGCACGAGCCCCACCAGTTGATCCATAGCTTACGATTCCAGCTGCTTTGTTGTACCAGGCTTCACGGGCGAAATCTATTGCGTTTTTCAATGCACCAGTTATGCTGTGATTGTATTCTTGGACAATGAATACAAATCCATCTAAGCTAGCAAGTTTCTCATTCCAAGCTGCTATTCCTGGTTCTGATCCATCGGTTGTTCCTAAGAACGGAAGATTGAAATCAGCGATGTCTACAATTTCATAATTGGCATTTCCACTTTTGTCAGCAATTCCTTTTACCCATTCTCCTACTTGTGGACTTACACGTCCTTGGCGTGTGCTTCCTAAAATGATTCCAATGTTTAATTTTTCAGTTGTCATAGATTCTTCCTCCTTGTCTGGTTTCCCACATATTTTGTCTAAAAAACCCATTATTCACACCTCTAAACTTATTTTTTTACTTACTTGTTTCTTTCCGAACAATTGGAGGCATTTCTGTAGCTAATAGCTCAATCTATACATTCTCGCCAGTATGAGGATCAGAACGCATATCTCCAAGTGGATAAAGACCGATTTCTATTCCTGTATTTTTTCCCTCTTCTTTTCGTATGCCAGTAGTATCCCCAGATAAGATGTAAAATTACAAAGTATAGAATTAAACTTGTAAGAAAATGCGATTTCCAGAAGGATCTGAGGTAATGAAAGACCCGTTTTCTTCAGTGACCCGTGCACCAATATTCTTCAATTGAGCAATAATTTTATTTCTCCTTTCCACATTTGGCAGCATCAAAGTAAATGATTGAAGACCAACACTATTAGGAGAAGGTGTAGGTGCACCTACACCATTCCAAGTATTTAAGCCAATATGGTGATGGTACTTCCCATCCGAAATGAAAAGGGCCTGAGTGCCAAATCGGTTAACTACTTGAAATCCGAGTCCCTCGATATAAAATTCTTCAGTCTTTTTTAATTCGGAAACATGCAAATGGATGTGTCCCATTACGGTGCCGGCAGGGAGACCTTTCCATGATTGCTGTTTACCGCCAGCAAGGAGGTCCGCAAAATTTAATGGATCAACTGCCATTGCCACTTCACCGTTTTCCCAATTCCATTCAGAAGGGTCACGGTCAATATAGATTTCAATTCCATTTCCATCTGGGTCTGATAAATAAAGAGCTTCGCTTACAAGATGATCCGAAGAACCAATCCGTAAACTAATTTCCATAAAATGTTGCACTATTTTCGCTAAATCCGAGCGTTTTGGTAAAAGAAGTGCGAAGTGATATAAACCCGTAGTTTTCCCTTGCTTGGGAATAACATTATACGGTTGTTCAATTGATAATAATACTGTCTTTCCATCCGCAGTCAGATTAGCGGATCTTTCAGTTTGTTCCAATACTTTAAAGCCGATTACTTCTTCATAAAAGGCTATTGAACGTTCTAAATTTTGTACCTTAATGTTTACTTGGCCTACGAATGTAATAGGTTCACTATGAAAATTCATTTTAGTTACCTCCTTTTATTATTACCTTGTTTTGATTGGAAACAGCACGTTATCTAAAGATAAAAAAGAATTTTTTTGATGTAACAAAATTTATTGACATTATCATTAACACTAATTTATTTTCCTAACCAAATCGCTGAGAAAACGTATCTTTAGTTAGTTACTTTATGTAAGTAAGTATATTATTGAAATTAAGCATAGTCAACGTAAGAAAATAAATTATGCAGCAAAGTTGAATCGTGCTATCACATAATATAAAGAACTAATAGATACAACAGAAAGGAGCTTAAATCCAAGCTCCTTTCTTTGTACATTTTTATTTCATATTATCTGTTTGTTATGGCCGGGGATTACTAAAATGACTCTATTTGTTTAGGCTGACCTGTTCGTGCAGATTCATAAATGGCTAATATAATCTTTAGTGGTTTTAATCCTTCTTCACCATTCACAAGCGGTTCTCTATCCTCCTGAATGGCATTCATCATATCAATAAACTGTAAACGATGGGAAGCACCATCAAGTGCTGCCGGATTAACGGATGCATGGGCAGGCTCCCCTCCATCCTCATTGTTTACACCAGCTAAATTGACGGCTTCCGTTTCATTAGTTGGATTTCGTAGATAATGCTTAATTAATTGATCATTCTCGATCACGGCTGTACCATTTGTACCGATTATCTCCAAGCGGGCTGACAGACCGGGATATGCAGCTGTAGTACCAACAATGGTTCCTAACCCGCCATTTTTAAATTTTACCGTGGCAACAGCCACATCTTCCACTTCAATTCTTTCATGTGCTAATACGGCTGTATGTGCGTATACACTTTCTACTTCTCCCATGAAGTACTGAAATAAATCGATCGAATGAATGGCCTGATTGATTAATACGCCGCCTCCATTCATTTCCCATAATCCCCGCCACTTACTTGTATCATAGTAGCTTTGCGGACGATACCAATTCACAGTGACTTGCCCAAGCACCATCTTTCCGAATCGGCCTGAATTAATATCAGCTTTAATCTTCACAGCTGATGAATCAAAGCGATGTTGAGAAATAACACTTAATTTAACATGATGCTCACGGCATACATCAATCATTTGCTGTGCTTTCTCAAGGGAAATATCCATTGGTTTTTCAACAATCACATGTTTTCCCGCCCGTGCAGCCTTGATCGCCATGTCAGCATGAGTGCCGCTTGGTGTAATAATCGATACAATATCGATATCTTTTCTCTTCAGCATTTCTTGATAATCTGTATACCAATCTGCACCGGCCTTTTCCGCAAGTGATTTTGCTTTTTCTTCCTTACGGGAGTAGATCGCCACCACTTTTGCCCCTTCAATCGATGAAATTTGCTCATAATGTGTAGTGCTTATTAGCCCTGTTCCGACAATAGCAAACCCAAATTCTCTTCTCATCCCCATCCGTTCTCCCTCCATTAGGGTAAAAAATCACCACACTATTTTCCTTATTTATATTCGAAGTGATTTAATGATTCAAATAAAATTAACCACATAGTGATACACTTGTATCATATAACGGTTAATTTGAGTATAATGACTTATAATTGCACTGTCAATTAATCTTTCCTGACAATCTGCTAGTATTGAAAAATATGTATAAATGTTATGCTTGTGATCTAAAAATCGAATATTGCTTATAACACTTTATTACTTTGGAAATTTGTACAGAATTAAGTATAATTATTAAAATTGTATAAATGAACAGGTATAAGGGGAAGGAGTATGATCTTGAACAATAACCAAGACCAAAATAAAACAACTAGTATCCAAGTGATTTCGCGTGCAGCAAAAATACTGCGAACACTTAGAGAGCATCCAAAAGGATTAAGCCTTTCACAGATCGCAAAAGAAGTAGAGCTGGCTAGATCAACCGTCCAAAGAATTGTAGCTGCACTAGAACAAGAAAAACTGGTTGCTGCAGCTTCTGCTAACAGCGGATTTCGCCTTGGTTCTGAGATTGCGAGGCTTGCCGGCGCTGTACATAGTGATTTAAGAGAAGAATTGAGACCCTTTTTAATCCAGCTTTCTAATATGGTCAATGAAACGGTTGACCTATCCATATTAGATAATGGTAGAGTTCTGTTTGTTGATCAAATTATTGCGGCACATCCATTACAAGCAACCTCACAGCCTGGTGCCTCTTTCCCTTTGCATTGCACAGCAAACGGAAAAGTCATTCTTGCTTCACTGCCCATATCTGAGGTTAAAAACCTGCTGCCGGAACAGCTTAAACGCTACACTGATAACACCATTACGAATCGGGATGATTTGTTAAAGGAGTTAGAAACTGTCCGTAGAGAGGGAGTTGCTTTTTCAAGAGAAGAGCATATTAATGGAATTTGTGCAATTGGGGCTGTTGTATTTGACTCATTAGGAAATCGGAGTGCAGTTTCCATTCCTCTCCCCTCTACACGTTTTTATGGGAATGAAGAAAAGCTAGTTAGTGCCCTTCTCAAAACATGTCAAATGATTAATCGGCACTTTAAGTAAAAGATAAAATGTAAAAAGGTTGATCAATATAAAAAAGTCTGATGGAATAATACTCCCAACAGACTTTTTATTATCTTTCATTGAGTCGGATAGACCGTTTTATGATCTGCATGTATTGCCAAAAGTTTTTCCTCTGGTTGAAAATTTATTTTTGCATCAGAGGAGTAGTACCAAGTCTTCTCGTTTTCCTGTACTTCAAATATATTTATCTCATCTTGAAAATCTAAAATTGCCGAAGCCGTTTCTTCATCAACAGATAAGGAGATTAGCCAACGATCGTCTTGCTTTTCAATACTGTAATTATTAGTTTGGCATAGCAATCGGCTGCCAACCGAATGACGAATCATTAACATTAAAATTCACCTCCAGGTAAATCAATTAATAAAAAGAAACTATCTTGATTTCCCCGAATCGTAATTTCATGAATGTCCGTGATCCGAGCAGAATCCTGGGATTTTAAAATGGAATCCTGATTAATTGAAATTTCTCCTTCTATTGTAAATATGTAAATCTTCCTGCCTTCTTCCTGTTGAAAGTTCAGTGATTTCTTTTCATCTAGTTTTGACAAATAAAGGGTTAAATCTTGATGGATTCCCGCCATCCTCTCAGAGCCTGTATGGGAGATTACAGGTAATAGGTTATTTTCTAATTGTTCAACATCATATGAAATATCTTCATAGGATGGAGTTAACTTTTTTTCATTTGGTGAAAACCATAGCTGCAAAAATCGGACTTCTTCATGATTGGAAGCGTTAAATTCAGAATGAAGCACTCCCGTTCCTGCACTTATTCGCTGTATATTTCCATAGCTAATGATTCCAGAGTTCCCCAAGTTGTCTTCATGTTTAAGCTGTCCCTTTAATACAATAGAAACAATTTCTGCTTCGCGATGCGGATGAATCCCGAAACCTCGTCCTGCTTGTACGGTATCGTCGTTAAAGACACGCAGTGGACCAAATCGTATATTAGAAGTGTCATAATACTCACCAAATGAAAAACTTAAATTGCTTTCCAACCATTCATTTTTAACTGTGTATCGTGTACCTGCAGGATAACGTTCAATCAATTTTGTCACTCCCTAATGAATTTTTTCCTTTGTTCATAACCATAAAATTTGAGATTTCTCGTTCCTTTTCATTTTTTTGCTCCTTCACTCATGCTTTCTGTTGTCACCTATCTTATTTCACCCATAACCCAGTTTGTTCTCGCACCAGTCACTCCAGTACTTGGACAATGGCCGGTATCTCCTGTTAAGTCAGCCACAATCGTTTCTACAAGGGGTTGATGAACGTGCTGCGGCGCTTCAAAATTCCATTGCTCTGTTCCGCTAATGGTCGTCAAAACGAGGGGCTCATTTCCAAAAGTGGAAAAGGTAATTTTTCCGTTACTGCCGACGATTTCATTAACATCCACATCTTCAAAAGCAGAAAAACACCAATTTCCTACGCCGTGAATTCCAGATTCAAAAAGATAGGTACCTGTAACGATATCTTCCGCATGATAATAACCTGCTTGATTTGAAGTAAAACCTTGAACAACTTTAATAGGTCCCAGAAAAAAATCTAATAAATCGAGCGTATGACTGGCTAAATCAAAAAACAGCCCACCTCCGGACAATTCAGGCTGAACTCTCCACGGGAGATTTTGTGAGTCCTTTACATCTTCCGAAGCTTTTTGATACTGTGTTATTGATACGAAACGAACATCACCGATCGCTTTATTTTCCAGCAGTTCTTTTATTTTTTTAAATCGAGGAAGTGCTCTGCGATAGTATGCAACATATAAAGGGACGCGAGCCGCCTTGCAAGTGGCAATCATTTCTTCGCATTCCGAAAAATTGAGTGCCATTGGCTTTTCTACATAAACAGGTTTTCCTGCATTTGCAGCTTTAATGGTATATTTCTTATGTGAACTCGGCGGTGTCGCAATATAGACAGCGTCGACATCTGGATCGTTTATAAGTGCGTCAGCATCGTCGTACCATTTCGGCACATTATGTCTTTCCGCATAGTCTTTCGCTAGTGCGCCTGTTCTCCTCATAACGGCAACCAACTCTGAATTTTTTGTTTTCTGAAATGCCGGTCCACTCTTTACTTCCGTCACATCACCGCATCCAATAATTCCCCAACGAACTTTCTCAAATTTCATGGCAGTATTCTCCTTCTTTTGTCATGTATGGAATTGCCGGAAACGATACTTGATAACATTTTTAACGGTTCATTTTAACCACATTACGATACATTAGTATTGTAATGTGGTCATTTTTAGTATAGGGAATAGCTAAATCACCTGTCAATTAAAAGTATCCATACCAAGGATTGGCTTAATCTGGGACTATTTTTTTCCTTTTTAACACTAAGTGATTCGAAAAACTGTTACCGGAGCACTTCCAACAGTTACTAATGGTGAAAATTCTTCAATTGTAACGGTTATATGTGATTAAAAATCACTACATGAATTGCTTTGTTCCCACAAAAAAACTAATCGGAAGTTTTCCGATTAGAAATTTATAATTTTCTTTTTCAGACACTGGGCTGGGTCAATTGAATGCACAGAAATAATTTCTGTTCGTAAAATCAGTTTAATTCTCTTACTTTAAATGGAAGCAACCCACGTTCAATTTGTTCTCTGTGCGGTTCATACTGTGCAGGAAGCATTAATTTCTCTCCCATTGTTTCTTGGGATTCATCATGTGCAAAGCCTGGAGGATCTGTTGCAATTTCAAATAAGATTTCCCCATGTTCTCTAAAATAGATGGCATTAAAATAGTTTCGATCTTGAACTGGAGTGACACCATAACCATTAGCTGCAATATACTTTTGCCATTCCAATTGATCCTGGTCATCACTAGCCCTCCAAGCGATGTGATGTACAGTTCCCACACCCATTCGCCCGCGTCCAATTGGGGTTAATTTTAGGTCAATGATATTTCCGATATCAGCTGAGGAACGGTAACGGGCGAAATCGCCTTCTTTTCCTACTAATTCAAGTCCCATTACTTTTTCTAACAAATCTGCTGTTTTAGTAGGCTGTGCTGATAATAGAGTGGCTCCGCCAAACCCTTTGATGGCAAACTCTGATGTCACCCCGCTAAAACTCCATTTATTAATTTCACCTTCTTCTCTTTCAACTATCTCTAAATGAAGTCCGTGTGGATCATCGAATTCTAAATATTGCTCACCGAATCGTGCCATTTTTGTAAAAGGTACTTTGAACTTTTCTAATCTTGTTTCCCAAAATCTCATGGCACCTTTAGGAACAACATATGAGGTTACTCCTACTTGACCGTCACCGATAGTACCTTGTCGAGCTCCAGCCCAAGGGAAGAATGTAATGATCGTTCCAGGTTTTCCTCCTTCGTCTCCGAAATAGAGGTGATATGTGCCAGGGTCATCAAAGTTTACTGTTTGTTTAACTAGGCGCAATCCTAATACACCTGCATAAAAATCAACATTTTCCTGTGGATTACCTACAATCGCAGTAATATGATGAATACCCATTGTTTTCTTACTCATCTAGAAAACACTCCTTTTTATATTATGATGTCAATTAATTATAAAAATAATAATCCTTAATCAAGATTCTCTAATTCGAGATATTTCAGAATAAATAAGCATCCAATGCATATTGTCCAGGTCCAATGAATGCTAAACCAATTACCACTGCTATCAATGTCAGGTTATATTCGTATCCATTTTGTGTTGCCCAATATCCATTAGGGGCATGAACCTTTACAATTGCCATAACCATTGTTCCTGCAATCATGATTCCTGCAAGGGGAGTAAGAAGTCCTATTGTAAATAATAATCCCCCTATTAATTCTGCTAATCCTGCCATGAGTGCCATCATCACACCGGGTTTCAATCCGAGGGATTCCATCCAGCCACCTGTACCCTTTAAGCCGTAGCCACCGAACCAGCCAAATAATTTCTGTGCACCGTGTGCCATGAATGACAAACCAATCACTAACCTAATAATTAATAATCCAATACTCATCATTTTAATAATCCTCCTGTTTTCTAATTATCTCGATTTCGAGATATCGGGCAAAAAATATACTATTACACTTTCTTTAAATGGTTTGGAAGAACAAGAATTTATTGTACTTTTTCCATTAACCTATAAGCTTTTGCTTTTCGGCATGATATATAACAAGGTGATATATATAAAGTTACCATTATTAACACTCCCTTTTATTTTTTAGTCAATTCAATTTACAATCAATTTATCTCGAAATATAATATCTTGAAGTTGAGATATTTTCATTATATATCATCTTCTACATTTGTCAACAGCAAACATTAAAATAATAATAAAAAGCCCTTTATGAAATTTTTCATAAAAGGAACGATCATTGATTCCATCTTGCTTCCCCTTGTTCGCAATCTTTGTTCTTTCATTTCTTTTTTCTGACTTTCGTTACTAGTTTTTTATCGATAATCGTAATTACAGTGTCTGCCATTCCTACAAATAAACCATTATCAACTACACCAGGGATGAGGTTTAGATTTTTCTCTAATTCTTTTGGCTCCCTGATTTCTTGAAAACTGCTGTCAATAATATAGTTACCGTTATCTGTTAGAAATGGATTTCCCTGAATTTTTCGCAACACGGGATTGCCACCCAGGTCGAGAATATGTTTCATAGTCATCTCATATCCAAATGGGACCACTTCTATCGGCAGTGGAAAAGTCCCTAATCTATCTACATTTTTATGGGAATCTGTAACAACAATAAAAGTTTTAGCAGCGTTCGCGATTATTTTCTCTCTTAAAAGGGCTCCTCCCCCACCTTTAATAAGGTCTAAATCGAGATTCACTTCATCTGCACCATCAATGGCCAGGTCAATATGATCAATTTCATTAAATGAAACAAGTGGGATTCCTACATCTATTGCTAATTTTTCCGTTTGTTTGGACGTAGGGATTCCTTTAATAGAAAATCCTTGTTGAACTAATTTCCCAAGCTTCGAAATAGTATAAAATACAGTGGAGCCGGTTCCGAGACCAACCACCATTCCTTCTTTCACAAAATCGACAGCTTTTTCTCCAACTTCTTTTTTTTCATTCAAGGCCATTTGCCCCTTTCAGTTAAGGATCCGGAGATTCATTTTTTATGTAACCAGTGTTTTTTTAATTTGCTCTTGTTAGTATTGCTTATATAATAGATGAATAAATAAAAAGTCGAAAGGAGGATGGATATGGTTTATATCGCTCTTCTTCGGGGGATTAATGTGGGTGGAAAAAATAAAATTGACATGAAGCTGCTTAAACATACGTTTGAACAAGCCGGGATGACTCATGTGGTGACCTACATTAATACAGGTAACATTATTTTTTCATACAAAGACATATCAAAAACTGAACTATCACGTATTTTAGAAGACGCGATCCATAATGATTTCAGATTACAAATTAAAGTAGTAGTTCGTAGTATCGATGATATCAGAGGAATCATTAACGCTATTCCTGACACGTGGAAAAATGACAATGACATGAAAAGTGATGTCATGTTTTTATGGGATGAAATTGATGATGAATCGGTACTTATGAATTTAGTGATCAAACCAAATATTGACACGGTGAAATATGTCCCCGGCGCGATTCTATGGTCCATTGACAAGAAAAATGTAACAAAAAGCGGAATGTCAAAGATCATAGGATCAAAGTTTTACAAACAAGTTACCGTAAGAAATGTAAACACCGCTCGTAAAATATATGAACTCATGCAAGCTCAAGTTAGGTAGTTCGCCCGATGATCCTTATTTCAATTGATTTTATCCTTTTGGGCGAGGAGAACCGGTTCATTTGAATTGAGGAGAAATTAAAAGCCAAAATATGCAAGTTTATTCACGACTTATATGTTCTGGCTTTTTTTCTAATTCTTATTATCTCAAATTACAAAGCCGATTTTCGACCTCTATTACCAACTACTTTTTGGTATTATGTGTGACGGCAAAAACAGGTTATAATAATTTTTCCATTGCCATCACATCCACATATTTACCATCTAGAATGCCCTGATTTTTAAATACACCTACTTCACGAAAACCCATTTTATTATATAAACCCTGTCCTAACCGATTAAAAGGGAACGTAAAGAGCACTATTTTATGAAAACCATTTTCTTTGGCCAAGGACTCAAGATCAACCAAAATCTTCCTCCCTATTCCCTTTCCCCTAAATTCCCTTGAAATATATACAGAAAGGTCGGCAACTCCATCATAAGCACTTCGACTATTGTATTGGTTTAAGGAAGCCCAGCCAATTACTTGACCTTCATGTTCCGCTATAATTGCCTTAAAACGGCCGTTATGCTTTTCAAACCAATCATTCAGGTAAGAACTATCTTTTGTTTCCGTCTCCAATGTCGCAATGCGATCCTCAATTCCTTGATTGTAAATTTCTAGTACGAACTTTAAGTCCTGTTCCTTTATTTCTCGGATAACTATATCCTTCAACTTTTATTCTCCCTTGTATGCTTTCTGTAATTCCACAAGATCAAACTTCTTCATTTTAAGAAATGCTTTCGTTACACGAGCAAGTTGCTCAGGTGTGCCCTTGCTCATCATCACGTCCATCTCGCTTGGCACAATCTGCCAGGATATACCATACTTATCTTTTAGCCAGCCACATTGCTCGGCCTCAGGAACCGCTGAGAGCTTTTCCCAGTAATAATCGATCTCTTCTTGTGTGTCGCAGTACACCATAAATGAGATTGCCTCGTTAAAACTGAATTTATGCTCGTGCGCGCTATCCATTGCGGCAAACCATTGATTTTCTAAGCTGAAATCAGAGAACATGATTGTTCCTTCTTTGTCAGGTTCCATGCCTTTAGGGTAGCGGGCGATAAGACCCTGCTTTGCATTCTTAAATACGGATAAATAAAAACAAATCGCCTCTTCCGCGTTGCCGCATTGATCACCTACAAACAAAAATGATGGCACTATTGCAGGTCGCTCTTCACCTTCTGGATTGGTTAGGATTAACTGCCAGGACAAACCATACTTATCCTGAATCCAGCCATATCTCTCACTGAACGGATACTGATCAATCGGCATTAACACTGTGCCACCTTCGGACAATTTGTTCCAAACCTCATTTATTTTATCTCTTGCGTCTTTGTCTCGCGATGGGTCAAAATTAACAAAGAAAGATACCGACGGATTAATCTTGAAAAAAGGTCCTGCGCTGATTGCCATAAACTTCTGCCCCCATAGCTCAAAAGAGACGATATCAGAGTCGCCTGAGGGTGTGTTATGGATTGTTGTTACATCTGTAATTTTGGAGTCCGGGAATATAGCAGCATAAAACTCGGCTGCTTCTTTTGCCTCCTTGTCATACCATAAATGCGGAACGATTTTCTGATTTGTATTTGCCATGGGTATTCCACCTTCATTTCCTGATAATTTACCTATAACAAGAATGATTCAAACTTTCAGTTTAAAGAATTTCGTTATCAATCTAATACACATAATGTTAAAGTAACACAAACTTATTGAATCAGTACAGATTGACCATCATTATTTACAAATACTAGTAACAGATTCAACATTTTGGCTTTTTCCTAAATGGTTTATGAAACAAATAAATTATGCATAATGAAATGATTCTCCCAATTGGTTCTAATAATAAGACTGTTAACCCAGCTGTAAAAGTTCCACTAAGGAAAACACGATTAGACCGCCGGAAAATAATAACGCAACAAAGAATAGTGCTGTTAGATTAACTCTATTTTAACCATAATTATAAATCTTCACCTGCCGTTATGTTGAGTTCAAATCCACTTGGAATAGCTCTTCCATTAGAATTCGATTCGGCTGTAAAAAACTAGAGTCATCTAACCAAGTTAACGGCTGCTGTTTCGCATTTACGTTCGTAAAACCAAAACCATTGTTGTCCCAAAACTCAACAATTTCTTTCACATCTTTTTGATTATTCTGTACTGAATTCTCGATTTTAGGATCGTTCACTAGAATGGAGTATAAAGATTGTTGTTGTTGTTTTTCTTTTTCTTTTTCTTTTTGTTTTTCTTTTTCTTTTTGTCCCCGTATCGTATAACGAGGCTTGAACGTATCGTCTAATTCTTTGCATTCAATATCGACATATGTATCATTTTCATCTTCTTCACTGACATCATTGCAGTAAAGCATCTCTACTTGTCCACCAAAAGATTCAAATAGGCTGCGAATTTCCTCCTTATGAATAGATTCAGAAACATATTGAATAAGTGAGAGATCCTCGACATCTTTTAATTCAGAATAGATACAATCCATAACCGGTTTCCCGCCTTTATGCAGGTTAAATTTCCCCCAATTTTTAATCGCGAGTTCTCTCGTTTCAGGATTATAACGAATCACCTTGTGGCGCAGGATGAATCGTTCCATTAACGAATGAACACTCTCAATCGAATACCCCAAATCAAAAGCCATTTGTTTTTTCGTAATTCGATAAATGCCAATTTGAGTCGTATTAGGATTGGTAAGAAGATAGAGGTAAAAATACTTATCCTCCGGGGTCATCTCTTCTGAAACAATCGGATTATTCCAAAAATCAGTACGCACCATTCTATATTTTGCCATCTTCGACCACTGCCCTTCTTCTAATAATATCCCTCCTATAGAAGATATAGTGTTTAATGAAGGTAACGGTCATATGCTTTTTCAAAAACATGTGACGATTTTGTGCAGAGCAATTAGGTTCATTAAATAAAAAATAAGCCGAATTATAAAAATAAGCACAACCTTTCCAGTACGCATAACAAATAGCCGTATATCAAGATTTTTGATCGAATATACGGCTTATTTCATTTATTTACTACATTCGGCCTGGATCATTTTTGACCGATGCACATGTACCTTTGGTGGAATTGGGGAAAAACAGGAAGTTTTGCGCATCAAAAAGCCCGACTAGTATATAAGCTAGTCGGGCTTTTGTGCAATTTTGAGGTAAGCTCTTTTCGCAAAATTTTTGATTGCCCATTAAGAACCGGCCCCTTGTTACACTTTATGTTTTCCTTTAAAACATACTCACCCGATATTTTTTTGACAAAGTTCCACCGGAAATGCCAATTCCAAACCATTCATTTCCACCGCACACTATTAAAATAGTTATCTATTATGCACAAAATACATTACGATTGTTGTTTTGGTAGCCAGAGAGAAAGTTCAGGCCACGCCATAACGATAACCATATAAATGGTCATAATAACTATGAACGGAATACATCCTTTAAATACTTCATTTAATTTTGATTTTGCTACGCCGCCAATTACGAATAAGTTCAAACCAACTGGGGGAGTAATTTGTGCAATTTCCATATTTATGATCATAACAATTGCAAAATGTATTGGATTAATCCCTAATGATAACATTATTGGCAATAATAACGGGAGTGTTATGAGCATAATAGAAGAAGACTCTAGGAACATACCTAAAATAAAGAATAGGATTGCTGTTAAGACAAAGAATAAAAGGATATTTAAAGACTCTATAGCCATCATTTTTTCTGCAAGTGCTTGTGGAATTTGTTCCTGTGTCATAAACAGTGAAAACGTCATTGCACCTGCAATAATCAGCATTATCATAGCAGTTATTCCAATACTTTCATTAATGATTTCCTTCCATTTTTGTAACGATGTCTCTTTATACACAAGAAGTGAAACAATTACAGCATATACGGCCGATACAATTGATGCTTCAGTCGGTGTCGTTGTCCCAGTATAAATACATCCTAATATCAAAACAGGTAAAAAAGCACCCCATATGGCTTTCCGCGAAGCTTGAATTCTTTCCGACCAACTTGCTTTTTCTAATTTTCCATAGCCCTTAATACGTGAATAAATAATTGAGTAAATAACAAGACATAATGTCAATCCTATTCCTGGAATTACACCTGCCATAAACAACGCACCAATGGATTGTTCTGTTACAACGCCGTATACAATTAATGGGATACTTGGTGGAATAAGAATGCCCAATGTACCAGAAGCTGCAACTAATCCCATAGCATATCGCTTACTATATCCAGCATTAACCATCGCAGGAACCATGATTGATCCAATAGCAGCAGCGGTAGCAGGACTTGACCCGCTTATGGCAGCAAAGAATGCACAAGCAACAATCGTAACCACTGATAATCCACCAGATATATGACCAATCCAGGCTCTTAATGAATTAATTAAATATTTAGCTATTCCCCCCTTAGCTATAATCGTACCGGCCAAGACAAAACCAGGAATGGCCATTAAGGTAACAGAATTCATACTGGTGAAAATTTTTTGTGGAATAGTCCACATATTAAAACTCCCATCCAGCCAAAACATAAATGTTGTTGCAGCTATTAGAGCTACAGCAATCGGAATTCTAAGAAGAAGGAGTATAGCAAATGTACTAAAAAGCAGTATGGTTTCCATCCAGGTTCTCCCCCTTTCCATCATTCTTGATTATTTTTACGGTCCTATCAATAAAGCGGATCATAAACATCAGCCCAGAAATAGGGATAACAAGATAGTAAATCCAATATGGTGTCCTTGTGTCCATTGTAACTTGGCCACTTTCAAAAGTATGCTCCACTAACACAAATCCATTAAAAGTCAGAAAAATACAGAATCCGATACCAACAAGATTTGCGAAAATATCAATGAACTTTTGTATTTTTCTTGGAAATAATGTATAAAAAATATCTACGCTAATATGATGGTTGTCACGAAGCCCTACAGATAACCCAAACAGAATTCCCCATACTACTAGAATACTAGCTGTTTCATTAATCCAGATTGTCGGAGAATTAAACACATAGCGCATAATTACCTCATAAAACATAAGACCTAAACCTGTTATAAGAAAAAGACCTGAGGAAAAGTCCTCCAAAAACAAATATATTTTTTTAATCATGCTCAAGGCCCCTGCCTCCTTATATAAAAGCTGATATTAAGAGTTGACTCGTACTACTAAAAAGAACGAGTCATATCCTCCCTCTTTTTAGTTTCCTGCTTCAATAGCTTTAGTTAAAATTTCTTGATTCATCTTTTTTGCCCACTTATCAAAAACAGGTTTTGTTGCCTGCTTAAACTTTTCTTTGTCTTGGTCTGACAATTCAATAATCTTAATCTTCCCTTCATTCTTGATATTCTTCATCGATTCGGTTTCTAGCATTTCTACTTGATTTCTTCCTTCTTCAGTCGCTGCTTTCATTGCATCTGTTAATAGATTTTGTGTTTCTTTATTTAATCCATCCCACCATTGTTTATTAGTAACAACAGCATATTCTGATCTGGAGTGGCCAGTTATGGTCAAATGATTTTGCACTTCACTATATTTTTGTGTTTCAATATTTACTATACTATTTTCCTGACCATCAATTGTACCTAATTGAAGGGCTTGATATGTTTCGTTGAAGGCTATTTTCGTCGAAGAAGCACCTAAAGCATCATAAACTTCATTTATAATTTGACCGCCATGTGTACGTATCTTTAAAGATTTTAGGTCTATTGGCTCGTCAATAGCTACTTTATTATTAGTAATATGCTTAAAACCATTTGGCCAAAATGCCAGACCCTTCATTCCATAATCATCTAATGTTGCCAGAAGTTGTTGACCTGCCTGACCATCTTCAAAAGCACGAAGATGTTCTTCATTTTTAAACATAAAAGGCAAATCAAATATCTCGAATGTTTCTACAAAACCACTTAATTTAGCTGCTGCAGGTATTATTATTTGCACGTTTCCCGCTTGAACTGCATCAATCTCATCATTATCACCGTAAAGCTGGCCTGATGGATAAACCTTAACTTTTATTTTTCCGGCGCTTTTTTCTTCAACCATTTCTTTAAATTTAAGTGCCGCTAAGCCTTTAGGAGTGTTATCCGATGCAACATGTGATAGTTTAATTTCTAGTTTTTGAATATCTGAGTCCTTATTTCCTTCCTGTGATGCACCAACAGAACTAGCATTGCTTCCACAACCTGCCAATGGAAACAGCAATGCTAAGGATAACAAAGACATTTTTGCTAAATTGATAAGATTATTTTTCTTATTCCCAACACTCGAGACACTGTAAACCCTTTCATTTCTATTCATCATAGAATCTCTCCTTATTTTTTCTATTAGTATTGCTGTAACAGCCTATAGCCGGCATTAATTAATTACGTTCACCCTCCTTTTTTTAACCTTCTAATGTTATTTATTAAATTTATCCTAATTGAATTTTCTGAATAAATAAAATATCATTTTTTTAGATTTACTATAAAAAAAAATTATTATACTCCTAAACTTTTCTTTCCTAGCTCATAAAAAAAGAAAAGAAGTAATCACTACGATTTCTTCTTTTCTTTTTAACTCCCATATTCATCCGTGGTAATTTGTGTTAAATACACACTTTTTTAACGAAATATTAAATTTTTAATAGTCTTTTGTGTATCCCCTATCTTTTAATATGAAGATTTATAGATTTGTTGTTCTTTCTTCTAATGCTTAATTTTAATACCAATCTCAATAAAGGAGGAACAGCTATATAAATATAAAGCATTCGAAAAAGTTGATAACTAGTCACCGTTGATAAATCCGCATTGACTTCATGGGCAATTATCCCCATTTGATCCATGCCGCCAGGGGCTAGACTTAGAAATCCGGTTATCGTAGATAAATGATATGTCTTTGTTAATAGAAGACTAAAAGCCATAGTTATTCCTACCATCACTAGCCCGCTTATTAGAGCAAATGATATAATTTTCTTTTTACTTTTCATTTTTTCAGGTTTTAATAGTAAACCTATATAACCACCAACCATAAATTGAGCTGTGTCAAGGACAGAAGGTGGAAGAGGTAATCCTTTTAAAACAAAGAGGTTAAGTAAGGCAGCAACCATGACGGGTGCTAAAAAATATGGTGCCGGCAATTTGATTTTTTTCCCGAGTAAAGCCGCAAAAAAGCAAATGACTGCGAAAAAAATGATATCCGGAAAAAAATGATTCCATGGCATACTGTTGATCACAATTTCTGCTGAGCCCGTTGTTCTTTCTTTTAAAAAGATAGGACTAAAAACGACAAAAGGGAGTAAAAAAACAACGATTAGAACTCGGGTTACATGGAAAAAAGTAACGATTGTAAGATCAATCCCCTTCATTTCTTCGGCAAAGATTACAATTTGTGATAACCCACCTGGAATGCTGCTGGTTAAAGCTGTTGGATAATCAATGCCGGACCATTTGGAGATGACAAACGCCATACCTGCACAAGCTAGGACGATTAAGGTTGTCAGGATCAACATGGAAGGGAGTTGGCTAATGATGTCTGAAACTGAACTTTTTGTAAAAGAAATTCCAATTGAATAACCTACAATCATTAATCCCGTATCCCTCATTCCAACGGGCCAATAAAAATTTACATTTTTAAATCGTGAAGCAATTAAAAGGGCTGCCATTGGCCCAAGGAGCCAGGGAATTGGCACCTTTATTAAATTAAAGAGTAACCCTCCAATAAAAGCGGTTATAATAGCAGCTATAAATTGTATTGTTCTGCTTTGGTTAGATAAATCCCACTTCTTCAACATGCTGACTCCCCTTATTAAAGCTCCCCTTTTGTCTGCTTACTTTCAATTAGAAAATCTATAAATGCTTTAACCTGTGATAATTCCAACGTAACGTCCCTGTAAAAAATCCAAGTTTCTCGCTGCAAAAAGCTATTATTTTTTAAAACAATCGGTTCTTTATAAAGGGGGTCATCTTCCTTAATACAGATTTCCGGTAAAATAGCGTAACCTAAACCGTTAAGAACTAATTCTTTACAGGTTTCAATTCGGTCAACCTCCATTGAGACATTAGGAGGAACGGTAAACGTCTCCTGCCACCAGTTTTCAATGACATCTCGTAATGACTGGTCTGTCATGTAATTAACCCTTGGGTGAAATGGAAGATCGTTAACATCTATTTTTTTACTAGATACGATAAAGATATTTTCCTTTTGAAATAATACTTTATTTTCGTTCCAATCATATGGTCCTCTGACAATGCCGACATGTGCTTCTTCCTTTTGAAACATTTGTAGAATATTGGAACTCCATCCTGTTTTCAGGCTAATCTCAACATCTGGGTATAAGTTGAGGAAATTCTTTAGTAAAACTGGTAATTGATAACGGGCAAACAAACCAGATGCCCCTAATCGTAACGTTCCTTTTACCTCTTTATCTAAACTAGAAATATGTTCTTTTGCTTTTCTTAATTGGTTACGCATTTCTTTTGAATATTGAACAAGATATTCTCCTTTGACAGTAAACTCGATACCTTTTTTTCCTCTAGCAATCAAGTTTGTTTTAAACTCAGTTTCTAATTGTTTAATACGATAGGTTAACGCCGGCTGTGAAATAAATAATTTTTGTGCAGCCCTAGTTATATTTCGCTCTTCAAAGAGAGTTACCAACATGTTCCAGTCTTTCTCATCCATAAGTTTTCCCTCTTTTCACCATAAAAATTTTTTATGGTTATTTGAATTAAACTAAAATTATTTCAATAATTAAAATTATATACGACATGAAAGTAGAAATCTATCGTTCTATTTATTTATTAATATAACCAAGGCTATAAAAAAAATTTATGGTTTCTAATAAAAAAACAATATTTTTTTTATTTTAAATGCTCCTTTATTATTAACATAAAAGGAGTGGTTATAATGGAAAATAAACAAAATTATAACGTAGTGGTTGTTGGGGCAGGAAATGCTGCTTTATGTGCTGCCATCTCTGCAAAAGAAAATGGTGCTAGAGTTCTTGTATTGGAGCGGGGTCCTATTGAAAAACGGGGTGGAAACTCTTTTTTTACCGATGGAGCAATTCGGGTGGCATACAATAATTTAGAAGCTATTAGAAGAGTAATTCCTCAGTTAACAAATGAAGAGGCAGAAATGATTGTTTTACCTGACTATGGTGAATCTGATTTTTATAATGATTTAATGCGTGTAACAAATGGTAATAGCCACCCTGGGTTGGCAGAGCAATTGGTCTCCAAATCTTATGAAACGATTGTATGGATGCGAGACCAAGGAATTAAGTTTGAATTGAATTATGATAATCAGTCCTTTTTTCAGGACGGTAAACGTCATTTTTGGGGTGGATTACCCCTTAAAACTGAAAATAAAGGCGTGGGCTTAATGAAGAGGCTCTTTGAACGGGCAGAAGAACTTGGCATTGATATTTGGTATAATTCTCGTGCCGTGAAATTAAAAACAGATTATAACCAAATTACTGGGGTAGTTGTTGAAAAAGAAGGTAGTATTGTTTCTGTGAATACAATGGGTGTTATTTTAGCTTGCGGCAGCTTTGAAGCGAATAAGCAAATGAGAACTGAAAACCTTGGTACGGAATGGGAAGCTGCCATAGTTCGTGGAACTGAGTTTAACACTGGAGACGGTATTAAAATGGCTCTTGAAGTTGGCGCTCAAAAATTTGGAGAGTGGTCTGGATGTCATTCAATCGGAACAGATTATAATGCTCCAAAAGTTGGTGACTTTACAAAGCCTGGAGATATTTTCAAAAAACATTCCTATCCATACAGTGTAATGTTAAATAATCAAGGTAAACGTTTTGTAGATGAAGGCGCAGATCTTAGAAGCTACACCTATGCCAAATATGGACACGAGGTGTTAAAACAGCCTGGTCATGTAGCCTATCAAATTTATGATGCACAGGTCCGCTCGATGCTTCGGAAAGAATACGACCTAAATGAAGCAACGTTTTATAAAGCAGATACCCTGGAAGAGCTTGCTGATCAGCTGCCAGTAAATAAATCGCAATTCCTTAAAACAATTGAAGAGTACAACGGTGCTGTACAGGAAGGTGAATATAAACCTGCAGAGAAAGATGGCAAATGTACGAAGGGAATTACTCCATCTAAATCAAACTGGGCACTTCGTATTGAACAATCTCCTTTCTATGCTTACCCTGTAACATGTGGAATTACATTCTCATTTGGTGGCTTGCACGTAGATCCATTAGGCCAAGTGTTAGATAAGGAAGAACGACCTATAGAAGGATTATTTGCTGCTGGGGAAATGATTGGTGGAATTTTTTACGAAAACTATCCTGGTGGATCAGGTTTGATGTCGGGCGCAGTATTTGGAAAAATAGCTGGGTCCACCGCAGCCAGCTATTCTGATGAAAAGACAAAACTATTAATTAAACAGTAAATGCTTCCGTAAACATGGCACAACATTCTATCATTGAATGTCGTGCCATGTTTATTATATTTTTAAAAGATGGTAGAGACCTTACGTACAGTGCAGTGTAAAATAAATTATTCTTATTGTCCTTTGTACATTTTTATGATGGACCTTTTAAAATTTGGAAAGCCGTTACAAAATATTGCGTCATAATAAAAGGGCTTCCGTTAAACAACCGAAAGACCTTTTATTAATAAATACGATCATATTAAGTTACTAAATCCTGGCATTGCCGTGTTTTTTCATAATATTTAGCTTATAACATACAGTAATTAATTATTTACCCACAACCGTTGTACCTGGCTTTAAAGGCTGCTTTCCAACTTTCACTTCTTCTTTTACAGGCTGTTTTGCAATGCGCTCTTCTTGTGCATAACGGATAAGAGCTAAATAACGATATACAAAATGTGCAAATTTAGTATATGGAGCAGTGAAGAATAACGCTGCAACACTTCCTAAATGGATTGCCAACAAAATTCCCATTGCTGCCGTTTCACGAGCCATCAACAAGATCATCCCTGTCGCTGCAACAACTAGTAATGAAACAATAAATGAAGTTCCTGACTTTGCCGCTTGTTCGTCGTTGACTTCAGGATCGCTTTTTGCTTTAAGTACCAACAGTCCAATCGTTCCAATCATAATTCCAATGCCGCCTAAGGTTCCAAGAATTACTACTGGATGGTACACAGGATATGGCGCAGGAATGAATAATACATGTGAGTAAAATGCCCCTAATGTTGTTGAAGCAAGACACAGCATAAAACCATAAGATACAAAATGGTGAAACTTACGGCGAATAGTAGAAGGCTCCTCGGTTGGATAATTGCAACCTGCACCTTCTCCTCCCAAATAACGAAGGCTTAGCGCATATTTTGTACCAGTCACAATATCTTTTCCAATGATTTTTTCAGACTTTGCCGACTTAATGTCCTTCCAGAATCTGCTCATTCCGATTAACCAGCCGCCAACCATCCAGATTCCGAAAGCCAAGAAAACAATAATCATAACAGCCTCTGACATAGACTTATAAAATGCTCCGGTTCCTACATGAGCTCCTAAAAGTCCAGAAGTTCCGTTGGTTCCCAAAATTAAAGCTAACATTAAAATGATGCCAAAGAAAAATGCAATCCAAAAGCCGCTGCGTTTTTCTCCGAGGGCCTTGGCAAATATTCTGGGGCTAGCATACTTTCGATAGGTTTCTTCACGCAATTCCGAAAACAGTTTTGGCGGATTAATTCCAAATTCATGTGGTGTTGTAAATGGACACGCATAGTAGCAGTCCCGGCAATCATGGCACAAATTGGCCAAATAAGTCATATCATTATCTGTGAAATCCCGGCGCCACTCAATCGATTGCCATACGGCGCAGTATCCCTCACAGTAGCGACATGCATTACATAATCTCATTTGTCGTTTTCCATCATCTAGTAGCTCTTTTGATTGCATTTGCTGCTTCCTCCCCTGCAATTCTTCCTAAAACTGCACCCATTGTGAGTCCAAACCCAGCCAGATACCCACGGCGCAGTACATTACCTGCTGCCATTTCTCCTGCTGCAAACATATTGTCACAGACGCTTCCATTCTTCCACTTGATCCTTGCCTGTTCATTTACTTCTACAGAAAGGTATGTGAATGTAATTCCAGCCTTAAGCGGATAAGCATAAAATGGTGGCTTATCGATCCGTACTGCCCAATGGCTTTTTACCGGTTTTAATCCTTCTGTTTTACAGTCGTCTAATTCACCTGGATTAAACGTTCCCGGACGAACCGCATTGTTAAAGTCCTCAACCGTCTTAGCTACCACTGTAGGGTTAAGGCCCAGTTTTTCCGCCAATTCCTCGATTGTTCCTGCAGATACTGGTTCGAATGCAGAAGGCATGAATTTTTCAAGTGACTTACTGTCAATGATCGAGTAAGCAACTTGATCTGGCTGCCGGGCAATCAGTCCTCCCCAAATTGCATAGCGTTTCGGCCAGAAATCTTCTCCTTCGTCGTAGAACCGCTCACCATTCTTATTTACCACAATCCCAAATGGAACACTGTCAAGCCGGGTAACAATACCTCCGTCAAACTTTGGTGCCCTGCCATCAACCGCGACGGCGTGAAATGCATCGGGTTCTCCTATCTTGGCTGCACCTTTATTTAGCAGCATCTCAAGAACATTCCCCTGATTATATGGGGTACCACGGATAATAAAATTCTCAGCGGCGTCTCCCCAGTAACGTTTGTGCCATTCTATATTTGCTTCGAAACCACCTGAAGCGAAAATAATCGCTTTTGATTTAATTGTCTCGATTCGGTTATTCCGGCGAACTTTAGCAGCCTTGTACTTAGTGCCACTTATTTCTATATCTTCAAGCATGGAATCGTACCAGACTTCTACCCCTTTTTCTTTAGCGGTTTCATAGTACGAATTCATTACAGCCTTACCACCGCCAAGCTGGAAGATATTCGTTCTTCCTAAATGAAGGGTCCCAGATAATGCCGGCTGCCATTGAATTCCCTGTTTGTTAAGCCAGTCCGGAAGTTCCTCGGATTTTCGAACAACTAATCTTGCGATAGGTTCATTGATTTCCCCCCCAGCAACACGCCTTAAATCCTCCATGAATTCTTCCTCAGGATACATGCCAGTCATATATTCATTCTCTTGTAAATTCATTACCCTATAGTCCCGGGTTAGTCTGCTATTACCGCCGCGATAAAATTTAGGAGCCCTTTCAATTACTAGCACCTTTACCCCTTGATCGCGAGCTGATAGTGCAGCAGCGAGAGCAGCATTCCCGCCACCGACTACTAAAACATCCGTCTCCATGATTAAATCCCCTTTCATGATGTATGATCTTTAATATAACTTTAATATAATATTTGAAATAAAAAAAATATTAAAAATTTATACGACTGCATAAAATAAATTTATGATAGATTATAAGTGCTATAAAAAAATTAAGTCTAGTATACAGATACCAAATATTTATCCTGACGAATGGAAAAGACACCCCGCAGGGTGCCGTTTTTTCAGACTAAAGATTAGATGATTGTGCAAATTTTTCATTCGATTGTGTTCCGTTGATCTCTTCAAGACTTCTCTTAGAAGTACGTGGACCAAAGAAGATAGCTACAGCTGTTAAAACCCAAACAAGTGATATTAGAATAAATACGTTTAAGTATCCAAATCCTGTGTATACAAAACTAATAATAAATGGTCCGATTATATTAGAAGCACGGCCGATTCCATATGTCATTCCTTGCCCAAAAGAACGCACTTCTGTTCCGTAAAGTTCTGATGTATAAGTATATAGATTTGATGAGAAGGTTCTTTCGATATAATTAATAAGGAAGCCAAAGATAACGATCATAACAGGATTTAATGTGGCCCCGAATAAGAACACCGCAATTGCAAGGAAGAAACAAGCAGCAATAATATTTGTTTTTCTCTCAAAGCGGTCGGAAATCATTGCACCTGTAAATGCGCCTAATGGAGCACCTAAGGTAATTAATGTGCTATAAAGTAAGGTCTTCGAGATATCAATTCCTTGATTTACCAATAGAGTTGGAACCCATGACCCAAATCCATAGAAAGCGATTGTTTGAAGAATCCAAACGGCAATTAGAATGGTTGTCCGTTTCCGGTAAATCCCCTTGAAAACATCAGACATTTTACCAGAAGTTACTCGTGCAACTAAAACTTCAGGATCTGGCTTAGCTAAAGGACCTTTTTCATTTGCAACGATTTTTTCAATTTGTTCAAGGGTTGCTTTCGCTTTACTTACTTGTCCCTTCATTTCATACCAACGTGGTATTTCAAATAATTTTACGATACCGAATAAAGCGAAGATTCCAAGCGCTCCCCATATAAATACAAGTCTCCAGCCAAAATCCCCCAAAGGAACTACCAAACTAGCAACATAACCCGTAATTGGGATACCCGTAATACCAATTCCTACCGCTAATGCTTGATACTTACCGCGAACAGCTTTTGGGAAGAATTCAATTATGTAAGTATTCGCATTCACCAATAAAGCCGAAGCAGCCATCCCTGTTACAAATCTATAAATTGACAGTGACCATACATCCCAAGCAAGGGCATTCAACCCTGAAAATAAAGATAATAGTACTAGTCCAATAACAATAGCTTTCTTTCTTCCTGCTTTATCGCCAAGCATGCCGCCTAAGGTAGCCCCCAAAAACATTCCGAAGAAAGCACTGGCGTTAATGGTTGCAATAACATTCATTGGCAAATCCCACTGTTTCATTAATGCAGGTGCTGCATATGAAAACGTATTCAAATCTGCGAATTCAAAAAAATAAGCAATTGCTAAAGCAAAAATTACCCTCTTATGAACTGAAGAAATAGGTAAACGATCCATACGATTTGCAATGTTAAGCCCCGTTGTTCTCCTCATGATAATTTCCTCCCATTTTGCTTCCTTTATCCCCGTCATCTCTTTGTTACTTTTTCTTATCTTAATAAAACTATAAAGGTGTTATATAAAAATTATCATAATTTATCGAATTAAAAAAATATTGTTTGTTTATTAACTATCATAAATTTTTTTTATATTAGAAAAGTGATGTTCCAATACGTTTAAATTACAGCAAAATAACAGAAAATAATATATGCAAGTGATAAATACCACGAATTTCCGAAAAGTAACAGTAACAATAACCCTCTTAAAATCATTATCTTGGAAAACAACTAATAAATTTGTATCAGGGATATTCCAACGCATTAATTTATTTTTTCTTCATCATAAGGTATAGCAAGTAGCTGCTGCTGTAATCGCTATGTATCAATTAGGATCAGCTTTTATTAGGTCAGGAATATCAGGATTTAGATTTAGTTTTGCTCAAAAAAATGGCAACCCACTTTAACCCACCGAAATGGCCAGAAATTATCGTAAGATGGTTAAAAAAAGTGGATTACCCTATATCTGTTTTCATGATTTATGGTATACATACTCTACTTTATTGCTACAACAAGGTTACATCCAAAAGTAGTTTCCGAACGATTAGGACACTCGACAATTTGGATCACGATGGACACATACACTGTATGTGTTACCAAAAACACAAAAAGAAGCTGCCCATCAATTTGAGCAGCTCATTAAATAACCTATGTAAATGATGAAAAAACCCATGTGAATAAAGAGCCTGTTCACACCCCTAAGTATGTCGATTTTGACAATAACGGGTAGTGACAGGCACCAATTTTTTTATTTTGACTTCACTGCGAACGATGCAAAAAAATTCTATTCTAACTCGCAGGGTAATAAAAATATCAATAAGAGTAAGTGCGTTTTTGCAGCCCTTGCCCCATACTTATTTTATTATTATCATTTCTTTAGCAACTCTAGCCCGAATTTATTATTACCGGTAGCATTCTGCAGCTAACTAGCAAATTCTTTGGCAGTTCTCCCTCAATACTGTTTTATCTCCGACCACACTCGTATCCATTGCAATGATAATATTTTTATATGTTTGCATTACAATTAGGTTAAATCAACTTATTCTCTTAAATTAAACCTTTTCTCTTTAACTCTTCAATCATCTTTAATTCTTCAGCGGTTGGAATTGGAGATTGTACTTCTTGAACTGGAAAGTCAGATTGATTTAACCCCCAATCATTTAGTAAGATTAACAACTCGTCAGAAATCCGAATATCTCTTTCTCGAATTTCATTTAGCCCCCAGTCATTATGCTGGTTAGAAAGGTCGAGTAATATCTTTACTTTTGATTTTTTGTAACTTTCTTGTTTCTTTTTAAAATATCCATTACTTGCAATAATGTTCAGCTTTTTCTCAAACGGAATCTTATTCCCTATATGTTCCACTAACTCTTTTACTTCTCCATCAGAATTGCTTGGAAAATAACTTGATTGCCATTTCTGAGGGAAGAATATGCTCTATTTCCCACTTCTCGGGAAGAAGTTCCTCTTGGCTTTGATAAGCAAGAATCTTCAATATCATACGAACAGTATTACGGTGAGCCGTCTTAATCTTCCCTTTTAATTCCTGTTCATCTACTGTAGCAAAATCAAATGTTGGCATAGGTGATCTAATAATTTCAGAGTTTAATTTCAATATTCCTCGCTTTACAGCATTAATAGTTGGCGTAACTATATACAGCGCCGCTAAAACTGCGAGTAGTTTCTTGAGAAATTTCAGGTATAGTTCTTCAAAATCTTGCGAACCATGATATTTAAGATAGTAAATGACTACTGGATACTTCCAAAATTCATTTGGATACGAAGATAACCCATCAAGTACTTTTTTAATTTCAATATTTTTCGACCAGTCTTCATCTTCGATTTCTACACGATTATTAACTACAAGCCATAAGTTAAGCACCGTATTTAGGTTGTTCATCACTTCCTTCTTATATAATTGCTCAAAATTATTCCTTGAGTAGTATTTCCTTACCCCTGGTGTCGTTGTATTTCTATCGTTTTCTAACGCTCTCAAATAAAACATATAATAATAAAACAATTTTTGAATACTTTCACTCGCATTTGAAGCTTCATAATCAAGTTGTTGCCACTGTTCAATAAAAACTGCTTTCCCATCAGCATCCAAGTGATTATAGATCTTTGCTTTAAAAATATCTGCATCGGATAAAGCCAGTCCTCTATCGTTCAGAGTTGAGAAGATTGTTAATGCCGTATCTTGTGAGTCTGCGGAAATTGGTAATAAAATCGCTTTGTTCAAAACATTTCGGATAAACCAGAAAAACAACTCTGGCTCGTTTGAAGCATAATTCTCTATTAGCTCTGTAAATAATTTGTAGTTTAACGAATAGTTATCTTTCGCTCCTTCTTCAATAGTGCCACTGATAAGAATGTTGGTGAAAGTTTTATTTCCTTCATCCCCCATCACCCTGGATTCAATAAGCGTTTTTTCGTAATCAACCTCAGCAGTTAATTCATCCTGTTCCCACAATGCCGATTCAATTTGCCCCTTAAAATTTTTCACTTCTTTTGTTTCTGTCATTGAATTAAGCTTTGTGTAAAGTGCTCGAAGCAATAAAAACAAAGAAGTGATGCGCTGTTGACCATCTATAATTTCCTGTTCATTGTTCTCATTTTCGTAAGAAACAATCGTTCCCAGAAAATAAGTGCTTTCATTATCATTTTCCGTGTACTCTACTAAATCATCAAAGAGCGTTTGAATTTGTTCATCAGACCAAGCATATGGACGTTGATACTCAGGGATAATGAATTTATTAACTTTGCCTGTTTCTAGTAACTGTTTGACACTCTGTTTGTTCACTTCAATTGTTGTAGCCATTGTCTATTCTCCCTTCTGTAACTTGTTATTTCTATTCTCTGATCATCAATGATCTTATTGACATTACTTTCGATAGAGTTTCCACGAATTTGTAGACACCTTCAACATTCATGCACCCTAGGCACTACATACTTAGACAACTTAATTCCATTACTCACTTCAGTTGCAAATGACGGTTTTATACCTGATAAACGAACAACCTCAGTAGCTTTATAGTTATTTCTCAATATACACTCTGCATATTTTACCCCAAATAAATGAACTTTTGCTACTCGATCGCCCTCAGGAGCATTAGAGTACATCTCATTCAATATCCTAGCTAAATCATTTAGATTCATCTAAAGAAGCTCTCCTTTATCACGAAATTTTTATAGTACTTCTTTCGCGATATGAACAACAAATCCCTTCACGTACATTGTTAAATATCATAGCATACTAAAAAAGGAGAAGAGTAATCATCATCAGAAAAATTCTCTTCCCCTTGGTTGTCATGCTTTCAACTTCTATTTCATAAAAAAATCCTCATTTACTCATTGTACTGTTCCCGGTTATTAATGCTAAACTACTCCTCCACAATCTGGCTGAGTATGCTGCAACAAGGAGTACATCTAAAAGTTGTGTCTCGGGACATTCAACAATCGAGATTATGCTGGACACATACACTCATGTGTTACCGAAAATGCCAAAAAGAAGCTGCCCATCAATTTGAGCAGCTGAATATATAAACCTATGTAAATTATTAAAAATTCAATGTACCAAAATGTGACCAAAGATAAAATTTTATGTTGTTGGCCAACAACTTTTTCCTCAAAATAACTTCTCACACATCGTCATAAACCTTTATAAGTTAAGGTTGGCGGGACTGCGTGGGAATCGAACCCACCAGACCTGGCACGCAGGTCTCAAGCAGTTTTGAAGACTGTGGAGGGCACCAGCACCCCAATCAGCCCCGTAGGATGATTATATTAATGATCATAACTATTATTTTATGTTGATATCATTTGTAACCATATTACAATGGAATATAGTATTTATCAATAGAATCGGGGGATTTGTCACTTTTTCGACAAGGTTTTCATTTGGCTTAATTTGCGCTTTAAGCCTTATTAATTGCCCTTCCACTTCAATATCATAACGATAACTTGTCATTTTTCCACTAAACAGACTATAATAAGACATAATATTGTTTTTTGTAGGTGAATGAAATGGCACAGCTGCAAGGTTGGTTTTTATGGTTTATCCTTTTTTGGGTTGTTTTTTTAATCGGTGCATTTTCCATCGGCGGATTTTTTATGTTCCGCAAGTTTTTGAAGAAAATGCCGAAGGAAGAATGGCAAATCGGTCATGGATTGGGAAGAGCATTATGTCAATGAGTCGCGTCACCTGTGGAAGGACGAGGAAAAAGCTCTTCTTGAGGATTTGGTCAGCCCTGTTCCCGAGCTGTTCCGTGATGTTGCTCGGCATAAAATAGCAGGAAAAATTGGTGAATTGGCGATTCAAGAAAATGCCCCCATCATCACGCAAGAGCTGGTGATTCGTGGCTATATTCAGGCGACGCCGAAACGAGATCATAAATTTTTACGGAAGAAACTGTTTCAAAATCAAATTGATGTTGCCCCATATGAGCACTTGTTCTAAACCGTTCACAACGAACGGTTTTTATTTTTGCTAATTATGAACAGCACTACAAAATATAAATAGTACTGCTCTTCTTTGATATTAATCCTCCTTTTTCCTCTCATGATTTCTTCTAAATAAGTCCTTCATCATGATTTGTGACGGACATTTCCTCTCACGTTTTCCTTCAAAAAGTCCTTCATCAAAACACACATGTAGAACTTCCCTTCTCCAAAGAAAATAAAAACACTGACCCAAGAAAGAGTCAGTGCCTGCAGTTTAAATCATTTTTATTCCATGGAGCTCATTATAAAGTTTCATGTAAGATCGATACATGGCCACGCGCCATGGCACAATCATACTGAATGCCAGCAGGAAGAACATGCCGCCTAGCTGACCGATGTCGATGGTGCTTGCTAAAATGGTTTTTAAAACAAGTCTAAGGACTAGCAAGCCAATCAGAATAAAGATGAACGCCTTTGAGCGTTTTAAATAAATATCATTGTCGCGAACTTCGAATTTAGAGGTTTTGATAAGTAAGATCGAAAATACCATTCCGACGATGACAGCCTCTAAAATTTCCATTGGGGTAAGTCTAAATTCCGGAACGATATACATCAAGGCACCTGTCGACATAAAGATTGGCGGCATGATGATTTTTTTCACATTTGCCGGTTTCTTTGCTGCCTTCATACGGACAAACAACGCAAAGAAGCCCATCAAAACAGCTCCGATTGAAGAAATAAGAACGTAATTCATTCGACCATACTTCCCTTATTTAATTATTTACTACCCCATTATATCTCAATTGATCCAATTTGCTATTAATTTTTCACTGTATTTATGTTCCCAATATTGAAATGCACAGGGAACACATCCAAAAGAAGGAAAAACTTAAAAACTACGAGAATGGCAACCTTTTGCAAACCCGCAAAAATTATTTAGAAACCTGTAAAGCCGCCAAAAAGGCCGGAAAAGATCGTAATGATTTTCGTCATCCAGTCAAAGAACAGGACAATCCCCATAATAATCATAAGATAGCCGCCGAATTTCATGATCTTGCCACTGTGTGTTTTGATCCATTTCATGCGGCCCACAAAGAACGATAAAATTAAAAATGGAATCGCAAAGCCCAATGAGTAGGCAGTCATGTATAACACACCTGAGCCTGGGTTTGACGCCGCGAGCAGAATGACTGCTGACAGAATGGGCCCTGTACAAGGCGTCCAGCCTGCTGCAAAGGCCATCCCGATTAAAATGGAGCCAATATATCCGGATGGACGATTTTTAAATTCGACACGACGATCCTTCATCAAAAACTGCGGATTTAGGACGCCCACAATGATTAATCCGAATAAAACAATGAAGATCCCGCCGAGCTGACGGATTAAATCCTTGTATTCAACAAAAAAGCGGCCGATAAAGAAGGATGTTCCAAATCCAATGACAATAAAAATGATGGAAAATCCTAATAAGAAAAATAACGTATGTAACAGGCTTCGCTTCTGTAGCATCGCATTTTCACTTTTTAATTCGCCGACAGACATCCCGGTAATATAGGATAGAAACGCAGGATACAGCGGCAGGCAGCATGGCGAAATAAAGCTTAAAAATCCTGCCCCTAATGCCAAAAATATATTTACATCAGACATATTAACACTCCCAATATAGTCGATACCTCTCCATTCTAACAAAACTTTTGCCTAAATGATAATGGTTAACATGAATATTTGTGACCCAAAGGATAACAATTCAAAAAAAATTCATATTTTCCATTTTCAAGCCTAAAATATTGGATATTATTTTACAAATATCTTTGAAATTATTTACATCATAGGTTATACTAGTAAAACAATGCCCATCTTGGTATTCTATTAATCTATAATTTCCCTAAAATTAGGAGTTACTCCGGAAAGGAAATCGGCCGTGATCAAACAAGAATTAGTTGCATTAATTGAAAAAAAACGAGCTGAATTAATTCAAGTCGCCACAACCAACGGCTTCACTTCCTCCGTTGCAATTCGCTATAGCCAGGAACTCGATAACCTTTTAAATGAATATAATAGAAACTATGTAAAAAAAGTTTCATCATCCGCTTGCTAATAGATCAGAACCTATAAACCAATGCGAAAGCCCGGCATGCACCGGGCTTTCTTCTATTTAATGGACAACACCATTTAAGTGCTCCATTGCTCCGTTTTGCAAGAGGAACATTTTATGATATAAGCCTTCTTGTGTCAGCAGTTCCTGATGGGTTCCCCGTTCCACAATTTCCCCTTGATGCAGTACGAGAATGAGATCCGCATCCTGAATCGTTGATAAACGATGGGCAATCGCGATAGTCGTTCGGCCTTTTCGCATTTTAGCTAATGCCGTTTGAATCGCTTCTTCTGTTTCCGTATCAATATTTGCTGTCGCTTCATCCAAGACCAATATTTTCGGATTTGCCGCAATCGTTCTGGCGAAAGCGATCAACTGCCGCTGCCCGCTTGAGAAGGTCGCCCCTCTTTCCACTACTTTGTGGTCAAAGCCATCTTCCAGGCGGTTAATAAACAAATGTGCTTGAACAAATCTTGCTGCTTCTTCAACTTGTTCATCTGTCATCTCTTCATTATGAAGCCGAATATTATCCTTTACCGTCCCGTAAAATAAAAACGGATCCTGGAGGACAAGTCCCATTTTCTCTCTAAGCTCAGGCTTGGTATAGTTGCGAATAGACTCTCCATCTACTAAAATCTCACCACGTTCGAATTCGTAAAAGCGCATCATCAGATTAATAATCGAACTTTTGCCGCTGCCGGTATGGCCGACCAGTGCGACTGTTTCACCCGGATTGGCCGTAAAAGAAATATCCTTCAGTACATCCCGCTTTCCATCATAGGAAAAAGTTAAATTTCTGAACTCAATTTTTCCCTCTTCAATGGAAATCTTCTTCTCTTCCCTTTGTGCTGGAGCCAAATCTTCCTCATCCAGCAATTTAAATACCCTTGAGCCGGCAACAATCGCCTGCTGGTACAAGCTCAGCCGCATCATCATTTGGTTTACCGGTTCAAAGAAACGATCCAAATAATTGATAAACGCATAGATGACCCCGATCTCGATACTATGTTGGAACGAGTTAACCCCGAAATAACTGAGAACCATAATCAGGGCAAAAATATAAATCAAGTCAATCGCCGGTCTTAATAAAAGCCCATCAATTTTAATATTTTTCATCCCTGCATTGAAGTGTTTCTCATTAATATCTCCAAATTCGTTTCGCAGGCGTTTTTCCTGACGAAACACTTGAATAATCGCCATGCCTGACAATGACTCGGCTAGTTTCGCATTCAACTGGCTTAGTCGTTCACGCATATCCAAATAGAATCGCGAACTTAATTTTCTGTATAAATTCATCACAAATAATAAAATTGGGATAATAACCACACATAATAGTGCCAGCTTAACATCCAGGATAAACATCGCAATAAATATACCCGTCAATAAAAACCCGCTTTGAATAAACGTCGCAATTACAGTCACAAACATATCCTTGATTGCCTCTGTATCATTCGTTACCCGGGACACGATACTGCCGGCAGGTGTTTTATCAAAATACTTCAACGCAAGAGCTTGAACTTTTGAAAAAACATCAATCCTCAGCTGTTGGATAATATATAAGGCAATCTCTTGAAACTTTACAAATTGAAAAAACATCAATATCGCTTTTACCACTTGTATTCCCATGTAAATGGAACCAAGAATCAGCAGCGGTTGAAACTCTAGCTTCCCGGGTTTCAAATAATCATCAATAAAGATTTTGACTAAAAGCGGCAGGACAATGTCCCCAATCGTTGTTAACAGCAACAAGATAAAGGCAAAACTGATGATCTTTTTATGTGGCTTTGTATAGGAAAGCAGGCGGAATAAGACCTTTCTTTGTTCACGTTCTGACAACTGTATTTTCTCGTCCATATTAACGCCCTCCATGCTCGACCAGCTCTTCTAACTGCTGGTGTACATACATTTCCTTATACCATCCGTTTAATTCCATCAGTTCCTCATGCGTGCCTCTCTCGATGACCTTTCCATCTTCTAAGACGAGAATGAGATTGGCGTGCTGAATGGCACTTAATCGGTGTGAGGTGATGATGGTTGTCTTACCTTCGCGATTTTGTCTTAAGGATGAAAGGATTGCATCCTCCGTTTTCGCGTCGACCGCAGACAAGGAGTCATCAAGAACGAGCACTTCCGGGTTCATTAGCAGGGCCCGCGCAATCGAAATTCGTTGTTTTTGTCCTCCTGATAAGGACACTCCCCGTTCCCCTACAACTGTTTCATATCCATCGGTAAATTGAAGTATATCATCGTGGATATAGGCTAATTTTGCAGCAGTTTCAATTTCCTTCATCGAAGCTGTTGGGTCTGTAAAGGCAATATTTTCAGCGACCGTCGCCGAGAAGAGGAAATGATCTTGCGGGACATAACCAATCGCCTTCCGTAACTTTTCCAGTTTATAGTCTTGGAGTGTTTTCCCCCAAACAGAATATCTCCTTGATACCCCTCGAATTCCCGAATCAGCAGCTTCAACAGTGTTGTTTTTCCTGAACCCGTTTTGCCGACGATGCCGAGAGTTTCACCTTGGACAAGCGGAAACGAAATATCAGTTAAAATCGGCCTTGTTTCACCCGGATAGGTAAATTCAGCAATCCTATAGTGGATATCCCCACACGGCACAACATCTAAGGCTTGTTCATCATCCATTATTTCTACCTTTTCTTTAAGCAATTTGGCCACACGGTCATAGGATGCACGCCCTCGTTCGACAATGTTAAACAGCCAGCCAAACGCCAGCATGGGCCAAATCAATAAGCCTAAATAGGTTGTAAAAGAGATTAATTCACCGATTGTTAACTCACCATTGTGGACATATTTTGCCCCAAAGGCAATCGATAGGAAAAAGGAAATACCGGTGATGATCGAAATGGTAGGGTCATAGAGGGAATCTATTTTCGCTACGACAATATTCTTTTGGACGACATCCTCTGACTGCTTGCGGAAATCTTCAATATCTTCTTGCTCCTGTCCAAACGTCTTAATGACTTTTATCCCTGTAATGCTTTCTTGAGTTTTATCATTTAATGAAGAGAATGCCTCTTGGGCCTTGTAAAAGCTTTTATGCAGCATGGATCCAAACCAGTTGGTCAGCAATGCCATGAACGGCATCGGGATCAAACAAATCAGGGTTAACTTCCAGCTGATGGTGAAGGCCATGGCGAGGATGACAAATCCACCGGTTGATAGGGAATCCACAAGTGTTAAAACCCCTGCTCCTGCTGTTTGCTGGATGGCGGACAGGTCATTCGTCGCATGGGCCATTAAATCGCCAATCCTGCTTTTCTGATAAAACGAAGGGGACATTTTCGTAAAATGGTGGTACAAACGATTTCTTAAAATCCTGCTCAGCTTAACGGCTGAACCAAAAATCATAATTCTCCAATAATATCGGAGTCCATACATCGCCAGTCCAACAGCAATCAGGACCAATACCCATTCGATCAGCATCCCTTTTGTAACCGTGCCATTGTTAATATGGTCAGCAATGATCCCGATTACTTTTGGAGGAACTAATTGTAAAAGTGCAACAAGCAATAAAATAAGAACCCCTGATATGTACGCTTTTTTCTCCTGTTTAAAAAACCAGCCTAATTCTAAAAAAACCTTCATAAAAACCCCCCAAAAACACACAGAAATAGTTTCCCTTCATCCGTTTACCAAAAAATTACTTAGGTTACCGAAGTTATATTTTATCAAATATTGCTAAAATAATAAAGATTAAGAAAGTCCGACTTTTGGCATATGAAAAAAGCACCCATATACATGAGTGCTTGTCCGTTTTATTTAGATTGCTGCTTGTTCATGGCTGACATCATTTGGTTGATCTTCTTTTGTGAAGGCTTCATACCCATTTGCATCATCATCATTTTTAACATTTGTTCATTGATTGGTGGATTTTTCTTTAAGTAGCTCATCATATATTTACGAGCAATGAAAAATCCTAGCGCTACACCAGCTGCTAATGCCAGTATACCAACTAGAATCACAAGACCAGTAGTACCCATTCAACTTCCTCCTTCATGTTGTCTATCATACAGTGTACTAAATAAAACGAAATAAGACAATATCTCGTTTTATTTAGATATATTTTCTTTCTTTAATCGGTTTTAACCAGCCATAGCGCTCGTGTTCAAGGTCCAGTGCTAAAAAGGATGATTCGCATTTTCGAAGCACTTCAAAAAAAGCCGTCTCTGCTTCATAGCTGCCCTCTGCCTCTACTGTAATTACGTCTTGGAATACCTCTAACCTAGCCGTACTTAGCTTTCCGCTTAAACTAATCGTATATGCACCATGATCCGCTCTGAATCCCTTAATTTTCCCAAGCTGTTTTTGAATTAACTGATGGATTTTTAAAACCTCTACCCTTTTCGTTATATAAGAAATTTGTTTTTGTGTTATAAATTTTAGCTCGCCGGCAGCTGTTTGATGTTCCCGAAAAAGCTGAAAAAATAATCGCTCTCTTCCGAAGTAATGGGCGGCAAATTCATCTTCTATTAAATATAGCTGATATTTTCTCACCACTGTTCTCTCCTTCGTTGAAACCCTTTTACCTATTATAAAAAAACACAAGCAAAACTTTTGTCTTTCGGCGGCAAAAACTTTCACTATTTTTGTCGATTAACAGGTTTCCAACCAAATCACTAATGAATTCGTTAGAATAAGCGAAAATTCCTTTCAAATGAAACATTGTTCACACTATTGTAAAAAGTAAAACTAGTTTAACCAATAATACCGATAGTCTTCTACTGCCATCTCGTGGATTTTTTCCTTCCTTGCATCAAGTTCTGCTGACATTCTTTTTGCTATATCCGGATTGACGGTAAAACTTCCTACGATATTTTGTTTCTTAATGAATTGAATTCGATATGCTGTGGGCGGGTGTGTTGCATCAAGTTGGAATTTCTCCTGCTCACACCGTAATTTATATCTTTTTTTCTCCCGATCCGGCATTAAGAAAAGGGCTTTTCTGAATTCATCAATTACATTCGATTGCCCATTTATTAATGAAACCTTTGATACACAATGATAATAAATGTCGGCATAATGTATTTTTTCTAAGTCCTTCACAACATTCTCACTGCCGCATGTTTGAGCAGCTCGGTAATCAGCTAAATACTCCCCTACTTGCGAATCGTTCCAGACAAGATGCATCAATAACCAATAGAAGAAATACGGAATTTGGGATAGTATTTTCATAAAAAAATTCGTCACCATATCTAACAAACTATACTCAAAAGATTGTTCCGCCGGGACTGGGTCTAAAAGGGTGTACCACTCATATAAGGTGCTTAACGCTGTATTATAATAAAAACCATATGTTAAGTCTTTATTTAAATAATGACCTAACTCGTGCGCCATGACGGAACATTGTTCTTGTGGTGTCAGTGAAGCGAAATAAGGGACACCAATTTTAACAATGGTTTTTCTCCTCCAGCCAATTCTTGTAATAGAAGCATTATATTGTTCATTCATAACGATCCCATCAATCTTTTTTACACCCATACTTGTTGCTAGGTCATTAATTACCTCATAGGTTGCAGGGATATCCTCAATTGGTATGATCCGTTCATCATCCTCCAATTTACCAATTCTCGGGCGTGTAAACCAGGCAATACCCAGCAAAACAACTCCAAAAAACAAGTAGATGAAATGGCTAAAATGAAAAATTAATAGATATATTCCAAGTAAAATGGAACCTAAACTGATGCAATGGACAATTGTTGCTATTAATAATGCAAGACCATTAAAAAAGGAAATTTTCGGCTTAACATATGAACTGTTCATCATTTTATTAAAAACCAATTGCCCATTTTTTTCTCCTAAATGCTCATATAGACGATCAATTCTCGATTTCTTCTTTTCTTCTTTTTGTGGATGCATATTATAACCACATTCACACCAGGTAATATACCCGTTAAGATAAGGAATCTTCGCATGGCAATCAGGACACTCTTGGAACTTTTCCTCTATTTGATCTTTAGTAAAAAAATTCACCGAAATCTCACCCCGACAAAGTAAAAAATTTGCCTCTATTATATATGTAAATGTCTCCGTTTTATATACCTTTTAGATAATTCTGAAAATTATTTTGATTCTTTGGGGGTACCTCTTCCAATCCGGCCACTTATTTTTGCACAAAAAGAGAGAACGGAATTTTTCCGTTCTCTCCTAATTCATTATATTATTTTTGTAATAGGGCTTTGACACGTGCAACTACATTGCTAACAGTAAAGCCGTATTCTTCCATAATTTTTTCACCAGGTGCTGAGGCTCCGAATTTATCAATGGCCAATACATCGCCTTCGTCACCGGTATACTTGTGCCAGCCGAATGATGCTCCGACTTCAATTCCAAGACGTTTTTTAACATTCTTAGGCAGTACAGAATTTTTATAGTCTTGAGATTGCTGCTCAAAGCGATCCCATGAAGGCATGCTCACGACAGAAACGTGAATACCTTCGCCAGCAAGGGCAGTTTGGGCTTCAACAGCAAGACTCACTTCTGAGCCAGTCGCTAGAAGCAATGCATCTGGAGTTTCTTTTTCTGCAGGAGAAACAACATATGCACCTTTTGAAACTCCTTCATATGCACTTGTATCGGTTCCTTTTAATGTCGGTAAATCTTGACGGGTCAATACGAGTGCAGTTGGCTTGTTTGTTGACTCAACTGCAAGCTTCCAAGCAGCAGCTGTTTCGTTGCCATCTGCTGGACGAATAATAGATAATCCTGGCATAGCGCGTAATGCTGCAAGTTGTTCGATTGGTTCGTGTGTTGGACCATCTTCCCCAACAGCAATACTGTCATGGGTAAATACATACGTAACAGGTAATCCCATTAACGCAGCTAAGCGAATCGCAGGACGCAGATAGTCAGAGAATACAAAGAAGGTTCCGCCAAATACTTTTACCCCGCCATGAAGGGCAATTCCGTTCATCGCAGCGCCCATTGCAAATTCACGGACACCAAACCAGAAGTTACGGCCTTCGTAGGCACCTGGCATATAGTCTTTTGAACCTTTAATCATGGTTTTATTTGAACCTGCAAGGTCAGCCGATCCACCGATAAAAGTTGGAAGATTTTGCGCAATACTATTTAATACTTCACCAGATGATGCACGGCTTGCAAGGCTTTTTCCTTCAGGATATACAGGTACATCTTTATCCCAGCCTTCTGGAAGTTCATTACTTAACGCTTGCTCTAGCTGTGCTGCTAGTGCAGGGTATTCATTTTTATATTGAGCGAAAAGATCATTCCATTCTTTTTCCTTCTTCTCACCATTTTCAACGATGAGCTTTTGGAAGTTGTCATATACTTCCTGCGGAACATGGAAATCTTCTTCGAATGTCCATTTATAGGCTTCTTTTGTCAATTTCAACTCATCTGCACCAAGTGGTGAACCGTGAACACCTGATGTTCCGGCACGATTTGGCGAGCCATAACCGATTACTGTTCTAACTTCAATCATCGTAGGACGATCTAAATCACTTTTTGCTTCTTCTAGTGCTTTTGTGATTTCCTCAAGATTATTGCCATCTTCTACGCGAAGATATTGCCAGCCATATGCTTGGAAACGTTCTTTCACACTTTCAGAGAAAGATTTATTTAAGTCTCCATCAAGGGAGATATCATTTGAATCATAAAGGACGACAAGACGGCCTAATTTTAAATGTCCCGCAAGCGAAGCTGCTTCTGCAGATACACCTTCCATTAAGTCTCCGTCACCGCAAATGCTGTATGTAAAATGGTTCACAAGTTCATAATTGTCTTTATTATAAACGCTTGCGACATGGCGTTCTGCCATCGCCATTCCCACTGCCATTGCAATACCCTGACCAAGTGGTCCTGTTGTAGCCTCTACACCTTCAGTATGGCCATACTCAGGGTGACCAGGAGTTTTACTTCCCCATTGACGGAATTGTTTCAGGTCATCCATTGATAAATTGTAACCCGATAAATGAAGCATGCTATATAATAGCGCTGAACCATGTCCTGCTGATAAGACAAAGCGATCACGGTTAAACCAATGAGGATTCTTTGGGTTATGGTTCATAATCTGGGTCCATAATGCATAAGTCATTGGTGCAGCACCCATTGGCATCCCAGGATGTCCCGAATTTGCCTTTTCAATTGCATCAATTGCGAGCGTGCGTATAGAAGTAACGGATAAATCATCAATAGTATTAAACATGAATTACATCCTTTCATTATAACTAATACGAAATACATCATTAATATTATATTGCTCTTGCTATTAATTCAACCAATAAACATAAATAAAACATAAAAGTCTTGATTATTTCTTATTTTGTCACTTATTTGATTTCTGTATGTAAAAAGGAATACCAAAAATGTATTCCTTACTTTTAGTGAAGTTTATTCTTCTTCCTTGCTTTTAGTTTTTCGGGGGTCACATCTTTGCCTTCCGGATCGATAAACTTTGTATTCGTTAATGTATCAAGCATATTGGAACGGAAAGTTGCCAAATATTCACTGCGTAATTTCGATTGTTCTTTCGCCTCAATTTCTGTTAGTCCAGCTGCTTTTGCTTTTCTTGCCAGTTCATTAATTCTAGCCATTTTTTCTTTTGACAGCATTCAAGAACCTTCCTTTCAAACTAATTAAGATATCTGATTTTACTAAATAAAAGACCTTCTGACAAGGCAAAAGGTCTACTCTTCCAATGAATCGATATATTCCTGGTATCTTCTATGTACGGTCGCTTTCGAAATGTTGTAACCAAAGCCCCTGAGCATGGCAGCAATTTCCGCAAAAGTTAAATCATTATTGCGTAATTTTACAATTTGTTCAACCGGAACTTCAATTTTCTCTCTGCCTGACGCTTTGCCAAGGTTTTTTAAATTTTTCTCTGGTTTATAACCTTGCTGTACTGCCCGCTTCATGCCTCGTTTTATTTTGACATTATGAAGCTTCCGCTGATACTCTTCCACCATACTGACAATTTTCAATACCATTGAATCTGATTCTGACAGCTCCAATTCACCATTATGGGAAATACTATACAGCTTAACACCTTCTTTTAAAATGCAATGCAGGAGGGCAATCTTCGCGTTTCCTCGACCAAGCCGTGTTTCGTCCTGGATTAATAAAGCCTGTATTTGTGAATCTTTAATTCGTTCTAATACATCTAGTATTCCTTCTCTTTCAAAATCATAACCGCTCGCTTGTTCTTTAATAATGGCCATTACTTCAAATTGACACTGTTTCGCCAGCTGGATTAGCTCCTCTTCCTGACGATTTAGTGATGTTTCCTGTGTTTCTTTATTCGTGCTGACACGGCAGTATATGATTGCTTTCACGAAAGAACATCCTTTCTATTCTTGTGGGGCACTTGCAAGTTCTGTTGTAGAAGAAGATCTCTTCTTACTAACGGGAATAATGATTTCTTCGCCGGGGAATATTTGATCACTGATGTTTTCATTATGCTTCTTGACCCAGCTTACAAACTCATCTGGAGATAATGAATGCTGTCCAGTATATTGGCTGGAAATCTCCCAGAGCGTATCTCCTTCAGAAATGGTTACTTTAACATAGTCATCCTGGTTCTTCGGATGGTGCTGAAATGATAATATGAAAGCTAAGGAGCAGCTCAAGATAATAAGAGTAATAGCATAAGAGTATTGGTTCCATAATTTTTTCATGTGTTCGCACCTCTAATAGGAATGTACGTTCCCTTTTATTTGTTTTTATTATAATCCGAACGTTTGTTTGTTGTCAACTACTTTTTCGAACTTATGTTTGTATAAAAATAGGGAACATGCTATAATAAAGACAACATTAACCAGGTGAGGTGCATTTTATCATGGTAAAAATATCACAACGGCAGCAGGATATCCTGGATTTCATAAAAGATGAGGTTAGAAGTAAAGGATACCCCCCTTCTGTACGGGAAATTGGCGAAGCGGTTGGACTTGCATCCAGCTCTACGGTTCACGGACATTTAGCAAGATTAGAAAGTAAGGGTCTTATCAGACGCGATCCTACCAAACCAAGAGCAATTGAAATATTAGAAGCAGATGAGGCAGCAAATATCCCAAGAAACAAAGTAGTAAATGTTCCAATAGTTGGGAAAGTTACAGCAGGTATTCCGATCACTGCGATTGAAAATGTGGAAGAGTACTTTCCACTGCCGGAAAGTCTTGCACCATCCGATGAACAGGTTTTCATGCTGGAAATCATGGGTGAAAGTATGATAGAAGCCGGGATTCTTGACGGGGACTATGTCATTGTTAAGCAGCAGCAAACTGCTAATAACGGTGATATAGTAGTAGCTATGACGGAAGAAGACGAGGCAACATGTAAGAGATTCTTCAAGGAAAAGGATTACATTCGCCTGCAGCCTGAAAATTCTACCATGGATCCTATTATATTAAGGAATGTCTCTATTCTAGGAAAAGTAATTGGTGTTTATCGTCATATTCATTAAAATGAAAAGAGCCGGCAGTAATGCCGGCTCTTTTTCTGTGCATTTTTATTGGGAAAATTTTCATTTTAGCTACATAACTTATATAAATATATGGAAAATTCAGTATTTTTACTCATTCTCATGTTGGAAATATTTAATATAATGGTAGTACACCATGATTTACCTTAGGTCCAAAAAATAATAGGCTTAAGGAGTGTGAGAAACAGTGTTAATGGACATTATTTTCTCGTTAGTGATTGGTGGGTCGGTAGGGATTATTGGACATGTTCGAAAGTATGGAAAAATTGTCATGCCACGGAAAACAAAAAGGTTCATTTATCTCGGTTTTCTAGAAGAATTGCTTCTAGGCGCGATTGCTTCCCTTCTCCTCGTCCTTTATACATCTCCAAATTCATTGGTTGAAATTACAATTTTTTCTATTATTGCCGGAATCAGTAGTGAGGCTGTCCTTTCCAAATTCAAATTGCTGCAGGAGAACAACGACGAAAAATAAAAGGAAAACACCCAGTATTTCGATACTGGGTGTTTCCTTTTTTCTGAGGATTTCTAGTACATGCTCATATATTGGTCGCGTTCCCACTGATGTACAACCGTTCTGAACATATCCCATTCAATTTCCTTTGCCTCAACAAAGTGTTCGAAGATGTGTTCCCCAAGACCGGAAACAATGATTTCATCTGCCTTTAATAGCTCTAAGGCTTCCGCTAATGTTGGTGGAAGGTCATTGATTCCCTCTTCTATTCTTTCTTCTTTGCTCATCACATAAATGTTTCGGTCAACTGGTTCTGGAGGTGTTAGTTTATTTTTAATTCCTTCTAATCCTGCTTTTAATAGCACGGCCATTGCTAAGTATGGATTAGCTGCAGGGTCCACGCTGCGCACTTCAACACGTGTGCTTAAACCGCGTGATGCCGGAATACGAACTAATGGTGAACGGTTTTGCGCAGACCATGCCACATAACATGGTGCCTCATATCCCGGTACTAGACGCTTATAAGAGTTAACTGTCGGGTTGGTTACTGCTGTAAAGCTTGGTGCATGCTTTAGAATGCCAGCGATGAAGTGACGGGCATTGTCACTCATTTGTAAGTCACCAGTTGGGTCGAAGAAGGCATTCTTACCATTCGTAAATAAAGACAAGTTCATGTGCATTCCAGATCCATTGACACCGAATAATGGTTTTGGCATAAATGTAGCATGCAAGCCATGTTTACGAGCAATGGTTTTCACCACAAGCTTAAAGGTTTGAATTTGGTCACACGCTGTTAATGCATCCGCATATTTAAAGTCAATTTCATGTTGACCCGGCGCTACTTCATGATGGGAAGCTTCGATTTCAAAGCCCATTTCTTCCAATTCAAGTACAATATCACGGCGGCAGTTTTCACCAAGATCTGTTGGCGCAAAATCAAAATATCCGCCATGGTCATTCAACTCTAATGTTGGCTGTCCTTTTTCATCTAATTTAAATAAGAAAAATTCCGGTTCAGGTCCTAGATTAAAATCTGTAAAGCCGAGTTCGTTCATTTCTTTTAAAACACGCTTTAAGTTATTACGAGGATCACCGCCAAACGGAGTACCATCAGAATTATGAATATCACAAATAAGGCGGGCTACTTTCCCTTTTTCAGCTGTCCACGGGAAGACTACCCATGTATCTAAATCCGGGAACAAATACATATCAGATTCTTCAATTCGAACAAATCCTTCAATTGAGGAACCATCGAACATCATTTTGTTATCCAATGCCTTCTCTAATTGGCTAATTGGAATCTCAACATTTTTAATCGTGCCAAGAATATCAGTAAACTGTAAACGAATAAATTTTACGTTTTCTTCTGATGCCAGTCGTTTAATGTCTTCCCTCGTATACTTTGCCATTTGAAAAACCCTCCCGATTTTGAAAACCTTTAATTTCTTAATGAAAAAAACGTGAGATATCGCCTTGTCTTAGGGATGACCGATTTAATCTGCCCGAGTGCAACAATTCGTTTCTAAGCAGTTTTCTAAGCTGATCATCTGAAATATCAGGCTTTGCTTTTTCCACTTGCTGTTCTAAAACGGTTGCCTGTTGTTCTTTGACCAAGAAGAGCTGTTTGATTCCAGCCATATTAACACCTTGGTCAATTAAATCTTTAATTTCTAAAAGTCTATCAATATCAATTAAACTAAATAGTCGCCTGTTTCCATCGGTTCGTGCTGGAGAAATCAATTGGTGTTCTTCATAGTAGCGGATTTGCCTTGCTGTTAATTCTGTTAGCTGCATGACGGTTCCGATGGGAAACAGTGGCATGGAACGACGAATTTCCTTTCCACTCACCAAATTTCTCCTCCTTTAGTTAAATCATATTTGTATTATATTTTGTGTTAAAAAAGATGTCAATCCTATGTTAGGTTTTCTAACATGGTTTTTTATTAGTGGTTTTTTGTGAATTTTTGTTAATTTATTATGTAATTGGGTGTTATGGACGATAATTATCCTAGATAATTTGCCCGTCCAGAATCTCGTAGGTGCCCTTTTCACCGGAAAAACAGGCAAATAGTCCTTCACTTTCTTGATGAAGGACTTTTTATTAGAAATCAGGACGCGAAAAGTCCTTCATTGAGTTCAACGAGCGAATTTGAAGGTTCAATGGGCGAATTTTTCCATTCATTGAGCGAATCCAAATGCAATGCCCCTTCAGAGTAGTGCGTAACAAAAAAAAGACAACTTATTAAAGCTGTCCAAAGTAAACGAATTAACCCTAATTTAGTTCGATTAACCCTTTCTCCGCTAAATGGTCAATGGCAAGGCAAACTGCCATTTTTACATGGGCATAGGTGAGGCCGCCTTGTACATAGGCGACATAGGGCGGTCTGATGGGGCCATCCGCCGTTAATTCAATGCTGGCACCTTGAATAAATGTGCCTGCCGCCATTATGACATCGTCTTCATAGCCCGGCATATAGCTTGGGTATGGCGTCACGTAGGAATTGATCGGTGAAGCAAATTGGATGGCTTGGCAAAAAGCGACCATTTTATCACGGTCATCGAATTGGACCGATTGAATTAAATCCGTCCGCTTGGCATCCCATCGCGGCGATGAATTCATGCCCAATTCTTCCAGCATCGCTGCAGTAAATACAGCGCCTTTTAACGCTTGGCCTACCACATGCGGCGCCAGAAAGAATCCCTGGTACATTTCCTGCAGACTGTAGAGAGAAGCACCGGCTTCTGCCCAATTCCCGGTGAAGTCATTCGATAAGAACATGCCTCCACCCATTGTTGTTTACCGACAATGTAGCCGCCGGTCTTGGCAATCCCGCCGCCAGGATTTTTAATGAGTGAACCTGCCATTAAATCGGCCCCAACATGACAAGGCTCTTGTTCCTCAACAAATTCTCCATAACAATTGTCAACAAAGACGATAACATCTTCTTTTATTTCTTTGACAAACCTTATCATCTCGCCGATTTCCGCAACGGTAAACGATGGCCGTGTGGCATAGCCTTTTGAGCGCTGTATTCCGATCATTTTCGTATTCGGTTTTATTTTTTCTGCTACTGTCTTCCAATCAATTCCGCCTTCAGCTGTAAGCGCCACGCTATCATAAGAAATGCCGAATTCTTTTAATGAACCAACCCCGTTCCCACGGATTCCCACGATTTCTTCAAGGGTATCATATGGTTTACCCGTGATATAAAGAAGCTCATCGCCTGGCCGGAGAACACCAAACAAGGCAATGGAAATGGCGTGTGTTCCGGAAATAATCTGCGGGCGGACAAGGCCGGCTTCTCCGCCAAAGACATCCGCATAAATTAATTCCAATGTATCGCGGCCGCTATCATCGTAGCCATAACCTGTTGAGGGGATAAAATGAGTATCGCTCACCCGATTGGTTTGAAAACTCCGCAACACCCGGAATTGATTGCTTTCAATTTTTTCATCGATTTCTTTATGTACGGCTGCAATTTTATCCTCCACCATTCTTACGATCGGCTGAAGCTTTTCCCCACTTTTTAACTGTTGAAACATGTTGTTACTCCATTCTATAGTTTAAATTTCTGTAATTGTCCTGTAATTTGATGATCTTCAAGGGTATACCCTTTACAGCGATAAACTTCCTGCTCTTCATCAAATTTAAGCTCTCTTAAGATGGTTTCATTTTTTAATTGAGAAAGGAGCTTTCCTTCTGCAGATGGCACCTTCACATCATATGGAACCATTTTTTCCATCACAGCCTTCTCCAATTTCTCCTTTAATGCCTGGCGGTCATTTTCGTCGAAGGCACTGATAAAGACGGTTGGTGTATTGGCAGTTGGAACGAAGTCCTGGTGCTTAATATCTTTTTTATTATAAACCGTTAACTGCGGGATATCTTTTATATCTAAATCATCAAGCAGTTTGTTGACTGTTTTTTCGTGTTGAAAATAATCGGGATTCGACATATCGACTACATGAAGAAGCAGGTCTGCTTCCTTCACTTCCTCAAGTGTTGAGCGAAATGCTGCGATGAGCGTCGTTGGAAGGTCTTGAATAAAGCCAACCGTGTCGGTAATTAGAGATAAAAAACCGCTAGGTAATATTAATTTGCGTGTCATCGGATCAAGGGTAGCAAACAATTGATTTTCTTCATATGATTCCGCTTCCGATAAACGATTAAAAAGGGTGGACTTCCCGGCATTTGTGTAGCCGACAATGGCAACCTGAAACGTTTTGTTTTTCTTTCTTCTTTCCCTGTAGCGTTCGCGGTGTTGAACGACAACTGAAAGCTGGGTTTTAATATCATCGATCCTGCGGCGAATATGGCGGCGGTCCGATTCTAACTTCGTTTCCCCTGGACCCCTTGTACCAATTCCCCCGCCAAGACGAGATAAAGAGATACCTTGACCAGCCAACCGCGGCAGTATGTATTGCAGCTGCGCAAGTTCCACTTGAAGTTTCCCTTCTTTCGAGCGTGCCCTTTGCGCGAAAATATCAAGTATAAGTTGGGTTCGATCAATAATCCTTGCATTCACCTCGGAAGCAAGATTCCTCTTTTGGCTTGGAGAAAGTTCATCATTAAAAATAACCAAATCCGCCTCAAGCTCCTCGACAAGCGCATTTAGCTCTTCCACTTTCCCTTTCCCGATATAGGTTGCCGAATGTACCCGGTCCCGTTTTTGGACGACAGACATCAATACGTCACCTTGAGCGGTTTCCGTTAATGAACCTAACTCTTCCATCGAATAGTGAAAACGCCGATCATCATTATCGTTGGTTTGACAACCAACCAGGATTGCTTTCTCTCTCGTTTCCTTTTGTTCCACTGAGCACCCTTCCTTCCTTAAAAAGCTCTACCACTCATCATACCAAAAAATGAATCCATACTCTAATTTTCCCTTGCACTGCAAGATAAGAAAATAGTTGTTGTAATTTTCCGGTATCGTGATAAAATTTTATTGTTATTTGAGTATTTTTTACTATGAACATAGTTTTTATTATAATAGACATCAAGGAGAAATCGGATAAAATGACATGGGAAGTTTTAAGTATGATTGGCACCATCGCCTTTGCTGTCAGCGGCGCGATTGTGGCCATGGAAGAGGAATATGATATTTTAGGAGTATATATCTTAGGGATTGTAACCGCATTTGGCGGCGGGGCCATACGAAACCTGTTAATTGGTGTGCCGATCTCTACCTTATGGGCACAAGGTTTATTTTTTCAAGTTGCCTTGTTAGCAATCACAGCCGTTTTCTTATTTCCAAAGAACCTTCTAAGGCACTGGCAAAAATGGGGGAACTTATTCGATGCGATTGGCTTGTCAGCCTTCGCGATTCAAGGTGCCATGTACGCTGTGAAAATGAACCATCCACTTAGTGCTGTGATCGTTGCAGCCGTGTTAACAGGCATCGGCGGCGGAATCATCCGCGACCTATTAGCCGGAAGAAAACCAATTGTCTTAAGAGCTGAAATCTATGCTGTTTGGGCCATCCTTGCCGGCCTTATGATCGGACTAAAAATTGCCGACCATCCTTGGGAATTATATACATTATTCGGTCTTGTAACCGGATTACGGGTGCTTTCTTACACCTTTGATTGGAAACTGCCAACACGAAGGCTTAGAGTACATTGAAAAAATCGGGGGACTCATCATCCGCCGATTTTTGTTTAATCTTCTTCAAATATTAAATCATTACTTCTCAGGGTCATCAGTTCATGCCTGTCATAGCTATTTAGCATTAACAGCCTCATCGCTTGTGCCCGGACTGATTTCTCAATGACATTGCGGACATATCTGCCATTTGAAAAACTATTGGGATTTAGCACAACCTTCACCCAAATTAAATGATCTCTTAGTTTCTTTTCAGCCTCATGACTTAATGTGTATTCACGCTCATTTAACATTCTGCCGGCAATATCCATCAGCTGATCAATATTATAGTCGGGAAAATCGACTACTAACGGAAAACGGGAATGAAGACCGGGATTTAACGTTAAAAAGTGATCCATTTCACGGGAATACCCCGCCAGGATTAGGATAAATTCATGCTGCTTATCCTCCATATGCTTCACAAGAGTATCAATCGCTTCCTTGCCAAAATCCTTTTCACCGCCGCGGCCTAATGAGTAGGCTTCATCAATAAACAAAATTCCGCCTTGCGCTTTTTTTACCAAGTCCCTTGTTTTTTGCGCGGTATGGCCAATATACTCGCCGACAAGGTCTGCTCGCTCCGCCTCAATAAGATGGCCTTTTGATAAGACGCTCATTTTTTGAAATAGCTTTCCAATCAGTCTCGCTACGGTTGTTTTCCCTGTTCCCGGATTTCCTTTAAACATCATATGAAGCGCTTGTTTTCTTGCCTTTAGCCCCATGTCCTCACGCTTCTTGTTTACGTAAATCCAAGCATAAATTTCCTTTATCATGCGTTTCATTTCTTCCATGCCAACCAAAGCCCCGAGATCCTCTTCAATTTCCTTAAGAGCAGCGTGTTCGGGGGGAATGTCCTTTGGAGCAACTTGAAAGTCAGGTAATTCTTTCGTAACAGTTTTCTTTTTTTGCGAATTGAGTACAACCCTTATTTGACCATTACTTTTCATTTTGAATGGTTGATCCAAAGCTATCACCTCTCATTCTGCAGACAGTATACGTAAGGTAGCAAGATAGGCTACTCAGAAGTGTATTAGGTTAGACATAATCCTTCATTCTATGTGTATTCACAACCCTTGAAAATCATTAAAAAAAGATTTATAAGCAAAAAAAAAGAACCCATGGTTTATGGGCTCCATTTACATCGCTTATATTATTGGGGATCCAATTCAAGCTGCACATTTCTTTGTGGTGCAAAAGTTGAAATGGCGTGTTTATAGACCAATTGCTGTTTCCCCTCTGATTCAAAAAGGACAGTAAAGTTATCAAACCCCTTAATTTGGCCTCGTAATTGAAAACCGTTAAGAAGGAACACCGTTACATGGGTATTATCTTTCCGGCACTGGTTTAAAAATTGGTCTTGAATATTAATCGTTGTTTTCATTTGTATATCCTCCTCTATTATCTCTACTAATATGTATTCGATTTTACTTGTAGCTTTCCTTCAACATAATGTGAAATTTCTGCTATTTTTTTTGCGAAATTGTTCACATCTGTCATATCAAACCATTCTACCTCCATTTTGTTGCGAAACCAAGTTAATTGCCTTTTTGCATATCGCCTGGAATTCTGTTTTAAATTTTCAATGGCCTCCTCCAATGTCACCTTCCCATCCAAAAATTCATAGATTTCTTTGTAGCCAATGGCTTGAATGGATTGACACTCACGTAAGCCTTGATTAAATAAATTCCTTACTTCCGCTAAAAGGCCATCCTTTATCATCAAATCTACACGAGTATTGATCCGCTTATATAGAATCTCACGATCCATTGTTAAACCGATCAGTGCAGTATTGTACAAAAGATCCGGCTTTTGAGTACGTTGGTAGTCCCGCATTGTCTTCCCTGTCAAATGGAATATTTCAAGCGCGCGAATCACCCTTCTTACATTATTCGGATGAATCTGTGCCGCACTTTCAGGATCAACCTTTACCAATTCTTGATAAAGCGCATCGTTTCCTATTTCCTTTACCTTTTTCTCAAGCTGTTGACGGAAGTGCTCATCTCCCGGAACATCGGAAAATTGGTAATCATAAATGACAGACTGTATATACAGCCCGGTACCGCCGGCAATAATGGGAAGTTTCCCCTTTTGGGCAATCGCATCTATTCTATCCCTAACGAGAAGTTGAAATTCAGCAACAGAAAAATTTTCAGAAGGCTCTTTGATATCGATTAAATGGTGGGGAATCCCTTCCATCTCTTGCTCCGTGATTTTCGCTGTTCCGATATCCATCCCACGATAAATTTGCATCGAATCCCCGCTGATAATTTCACCATTATACCGTTTAGCCAATTCAATACTTAATTTTGTTTTCCCGACTGCAGTCGGGCCAATGATCACCAATAGGTTTTGTTTTGAATCCAATATTTTCACACTGCCTTATACCATTTTCAGTGAAGCCGGCATGATGTTGCCATCCTCACCCCTCCATCGTAACACAAATTTGAAAAGCAGTTGAACATCAAATAAGTATATACAAAAAAATAGTTTTCTATGCGTTTGGACGAATGAATTTAGTATATCCATTTCTGTAACAAAGATGAGAAATATTTCATGTTAGTTTACAAATCCATAACGGTTCATTTACAAACAGGTTTTCACCCCCAGATTCATGGTAGGCTTATCCGTAGTGTATGTTGAATAAAAAATGAGGAATAAGGTGAAAACATGCTTTCAACTTTTGATATTGGCATTGATTTAGGTACAGCTAATATATTGGTGTACAGTAAAAGTAAAGGAATCGCACTTAACGAGCCATCCGTAGTGGCCATCGATACAGAAACAAAAAATGTAGTAGCCGTTGGGCATGAAGCAAAAGAAATGATTGGAAAAACCCCAGAAAAAATTGTGGTGATCCGCCCTTTAAAAGACGGGGTCATTGCTGATTTTGATGTTACAACTGACATGCTTAGGCACGTGATGCGGAAGGCATCCAAAAAAGTAGGCTTTGCGATGAGGAAACCGAATGTGGTCGTTTGCATTCCTTCCGGCTCAACGAGTGTAGACAGAAGGGCGATTCATGATGCTGTAAGAAACGCCGGTGCTAAAAAAATCTCTTTAATCGAGGAACCAGTAGCAGCAGCTATTGGAGCAGGAATGCCCGTGGACGAGCCTGTAGCGAATGTGGTAGTCGATATCGGCGGTGGCAATACAGAGGTTGCGATTATTTCCTTCGGCGGTGTCGTTGCCTGCCATTCCATCAAGGTTGGCGGTGACCGCCTTGATGATGACATTATTCAATATGTTCGTAAAGAATACAATGTATTAATTGGTGAGCGAACAGCAGAAAACATCAAAATGGAAATTGGGTATGCGCTAACTGACCATGAGGAGCTTACTAGGGAGGTCCGCGGCCGTGACCTTGTAACTGGTTTGCCAAAAACTATTAACATATCATCTTACGAAATTCGTAATGCCATGAAGGAAGCACTTCTGCAAATACTAGAAGCCATTAGAGCCACACTCGAAGACTGCCCTGCTGAACTCAGCGGTGATATTGTCGACCGTGGAGTGATTTTAACCGGCGGCGGTTCTTTATTGAATGGTATGGAAGCATGGCTGAGTGATGAAATCGTTGTTCCCGTTCAGCTTGCCTCAAATCCACTTGAATCCGTGGCAGTAGGCACAGGAATGGCACTTCAATACATGAGTAAACTGCAAGCTGCAGTGAAATAAGAGTTATTATATGACAAAGAGGCAGCCTTGGCAGGCTGCCTCTTTGTTGTTGCATGTTTTTGTGACATTCCACCGATTTTTCACAGCTCTCGGTCACAATAATTTACATAACCCGCTTAAACATCTTTTCCATTTCATATACACTATAATGAACGATGATCGGCCTGCCGTGCGGACAGGTGAATGGGTCCGATGCTTTTCGCAAATCATCCAGCAGCGCTTGGATTTCATCGTTTCGCAAATGGCGATTCGCTTTAATCGATGCCTTGCAGCTCATCATAATGGCTGCTTCTTCACGAAGCTTTTTAATATCGACCTTCTTCATCGATAACAGCTGTTCAATCATATCCTCTATGATTTGCTTTTCTTCCCCTTTTGGAAACCACTGCGGATGTGAACGGACAATAAAACTATTTAAGCCGAACCCCTCAAGGAACACTCCTACCTTTTCCAGTTCACTCAAATTCTCCGTTATTTTTACAGATTCATCTGTTGAATATTCAAAGGTAATCGGAACAAGCATATCCTGCAGTTCAGATTGGACCTGTCCTACCTTTTCGCGGAAGTATTCATATTTCAGCCGTTCCTGTGCCGCGTGCTGGTCGATAATATATAAGCCATTTTCATTTTGGGCAAAAATATACGTCCCGTGCATTTGCCCGATTGGATATAGACGAGGGATCCTGCTGTCAGTTGGATTGACATCATCTGCAATCGGTGCTTCATTTGACTCTAACGTCTGCTCATCAGCTCTAGAAAATGGCTGGGGGGATTCCCAAGCATCTGTTGTTTCCTCTTGTATTCGCGTTCGCACTGGAATATTAACAAATGGTGAAGCCTGAGGCGACACCGTTTCTTGAACGGTGTTCGCAAACACTGGCCATTCCCTCTGAATCTCATTAGAAGGTATCGGTGTTCCTTCATCAAGAATAAGGGATGTTTGCTCCGACTTCGCTTCTTCTTTTTTCACAGGCGTATAGGCCGTCGGAATGAGAATTTTTGATTTAAAGGCATCTTTAATAATTGACGTCACAAGCTCATCCAGTTCTGTTTCTTTACTGATACGGACTTCCATTTTTGATGGATGCACATTAACATCCACCAGCAATGGATCCATTTCAATATTCAGGAGAACAATCGGAAACCGGCCAATTGGCAGCAAGGTATGGTAGCCCTCTTGAATCGCTTTCGCTAATGGATAGTTTTTGATAAATCGACCGTTAATCATTGTTGATATATAATTTCTTGACGCTCTTGTCACCTCTGGCATCGAGGCGAATCCGCTGATTTTATAGTCCAGCGATTGACCGCTGATCGGGACAAGCTGCTTCGCAATCGCCAGCCCATAAATCGCTGCCAGTACTTGACGGACATCCCCGTTTCCGGTCGTTTGCAGCAGCTTCCGCTCATTATGGATTAGCCGGAAGGCAACCTCAGGGTGCGAGAGGGCCAGCCGGTTGACCACATCAGTAATATTCCCAAGCTCTGTATGAATCGTCTTCATGTATTTTAACCGGGCAGGCGTATTGAAAAATAAATCGGTAATCGTAATATCCGTGCCGCGCCATGCCGACGCTTTTTCAAATACTTCTATTTTCCCGCCTTCGATCAACACTCGATTTCCGGCGCCTTCTCCAGTCGAGGTTTTCATTTCAAGCCTGGAAACTGAAGCAATACTCGGCAGGGCTTCACCGCGGAATCCGAGTGTCCGGATCCGGAACAAATCATTTTCATTTTTGATTTTACTAGTGGCATGGCGTTGGAAGGCGATTAACACGTCCTCTTCCTCAATTCCATTGCCGTTATCGGTAATCCGGATTTTGGCGAGCCCCGCTTCCTCCACCTCAATTTCAATCACCGTACTGCCGGCATCAATTGCATTTTCCACTAGCTCTTTCACAACAGAGGCAGGGCGTTCGACAACTTCTCCCGCCGCAATTTTGTTTGATAGGGCATCATCTAATTGGATAATCTTACCCATTGTCTTCACCCCCTACTTTAACTTTTTCTGAAGTTCAAATAACACATTTATTGCCTGGAGCGGAGTCACATCCAATAAATCTAAATCCTTTATTTTCTCTAGCACTCGTTTTTCTTTCGAATTGTGTTCGTGTTTTTTCGGTTCTTTCGGTTCGTCAAAGAAGGATAGCTGGGCAGGCTGTTCCTCAATGACTGGTACCGTCTTTACAGGAACTGTCTGTTCTTCCGTTTGTTCCAAGGCTGTTAAAATTTCATTCGCCCGGCTGATTAATTCCGCTGGGAGCTCAGCAAGCTGGGCGACATGGATCCCGTAGCTTTTATCGGCTGGTCCTACTTTAATTTTATGAAGAAACACAACCTTGCCGTTATGTTCAATCGCACTGACGTGAATATTTTTCAACTTCGAAAGCTCTTCCTCTAATACAGTCAATTCATGATAGTGGGTCGAAAATAATGTTTTCGCTCCGATCCGCTCATGAATATACTCGAATAATGGCCTGGGCTAGAGCCATACCATCATAGGTGGAGGTTCCGCGGCCAATTTCGTCAAACAAAATTAAACTGTTTTGTGTCGCGTTGGTAATCGCATTTTTCGCTTCTAACATTTCGACCATAAACGTACTCTGGCCAGAAATCAAATCGTCCGCAGCTCCGATGCGGGTAAACACCTGATCGAAAATCGGCAATACGGCCTCTGAAGCCGGGACATAACAGCCGATTTGCGCCAAAATGGCGGTCAAGGCCACTTGACGCATGTAGGTGCTTTTCCCGGACATATTCGGTCCCGTGATCAATAAGACTTCACGGTCGCTGTCCATCTGGCAGTCATTCGGAACATATTCTTGGGAGTTTAACACTTTTTCAACAACCGGATGACGGCCGTCCTTAATGGCGACACGGCGTTCCGGTGAAAATTGCGGCTTCACATAGCGGCGTTCCTCACTAACTTGGGCAAAACATTGAAGGACATCCAGCTCGCTGACTACTTTCGCCAGTGCCTGCAGACGCGGAATCTGTTCCTTGACGATTTCGCGGATTTCGCTGAACAAATCATATTCAAGCTCTCCGCATTTTTCTTCCGCTTGTAAAATTAACGCCTCTTTTTCCTTTAATGCAGGCGTAATAAAACGTTCCGCATTTGTTAAGGTTTGCTTCCGTTCATACTGGCCTTCCCGCAAAAGGTGTAGGTTTGCCCGTGTGATTTCAATATAATAGCCAAAGACACGATTGTAGCCAACCTTTAATGATTTAATCCCAGTCTTTTCACGTTCTTCCCGTTCCAGCTGGGCAATCCACGTTTTTCCGTTCCGGCTGGCATCCCGGTATTGGTCAAGCTGGGTGTTGTATCCGTCGCGAATCATATTCCCCTCTTTTAAGGACAACGGAGGATTTTCAACAATCGCCTGCTCCAGCAAGTCGGTAATCTCTTCACATGGATCAAGCTTTGCCGCGATATTTTCCACTTCTCCATTTGGCAATCTCTGCAGGATTTCTTTTAAAAATGGTACCTGCATTAACGAGCGCTTTAATTGGACTAAATCACGGGCATTGACATTTCCAAATGCGACCCGGCCTGCTAAACGCTCTAAATCGTAGACTTCCTTTAATTTTTCACGAAGCTCCTGGCGCTCGAAATAATGATTCAGTAAGACCTCCACAATCGTTTGGCGATGCTCAATTTCAGCCTGCTGAATGAGCGGCCGGTCAATCCAAGTTTTTAGCATCCTTCCGCCCATCGCCGTCATCGTCTCATCCAGCAGCCATAATAACGATCCTTTCTTCCCTTTGGAACGAATCGTCTCCGTCAATTCTAGATTGCGCTTCGAATAATAATCAATTTTCATATATTGCTGGATTTGATAGGTAGAAACAGGCTGCAGGTGGTCAAGACTCCTTTTCTGCGAGCGATATAAATAGTGAAACAGCCTCGCAGCTGTCTGTTTTAATTTTTCTTGATTAAGCTCTTGAAGCAGATGAGAGAAATTCATCTCTATTGAACTATGATCCTCAAACGAAATCGCCAGGACATCACGTTCCCGCATTTTCTTTTGCAAGTCTCCATCAAAGTTACTGGCGACTACTACTTCTTTCGCACTTAAAACCGACAGTTCATTCAATACATCATCAAAATTACTTGAAAGCAAGGTTACCCTGCTTTCACCTGTTGAAATATCGTTGTAGGCAAATCCGTAGGTTTGGTCATCAAAGGCAGTAACCGAGGCAATATAATTGTTCTCTTTGTCGGTTAAGCCTTTTCCATCCATCACCGTTCCCGGCGTAATCAGCTGGACAACTTCCCGTTTTACCATGCCTTTGGTTAGCTTGGCATCTTCCATTTGCTCGCAAATCGCTACTTTGTACCCTTTTGAAATAAGCTGTTCAATATAGTTTGCGGCCGCATGGTACGGCACCCCGCACATCGGAATCCGGTCCTCGGAGCCGCCATCTCGGCTTGTTAACGTAATCTCTAATTCTTGTGATGCTTTAACGGCATCGTCAAAAAACATTTCATAAAAATCGCCCAGGCGAAAAAATAAAAAGGCATCCTGATAATCTGCCTTCACGGTTAAATATTGCTGTATCATCGGCGTATACCCAGCCATAATGACCTCCAGTGTTAAATCTTTTTTTCAAAAAGCCGCTAATGGACTTCACCTATACTACTATTCATTCGAGTATCTTCGACAAACTATTATATCATAAATCGGGTATCAGGCACTTGTTGAATATCTGCCAATTAAAAGGGATTCCTCTTGATTTAAGGGAAAAGACTTCATTGGTAAGTAAAACATCAGAATGTCGACTTTTGTGGACTTCCTCATGTTTTTGCCAATCCTCCGCGAAATATTCTGATTTATTGAACTATCAAAGCATGTTAAGATTTAACAAAGGATGGTGAATGTATGGGCTGGTTTGGGCGCAGTTATAAAAACTATGATTTTGAGATGTTCTCAATCAGTCACTTTATTATTATTTCCATCTGTATATCGGTTGCAGTCTTACTATTTTTCTATCGAGAAAAATTGAAAGATGAAAAATGGCGGGTTGCAGAAATTGGTGTAGCAATTTCGTTAATCATCATGGAAACCACCTATCATTCGTGGATGATCCTAAATGGCAGCTGGCATGTCAGCCATGCGATCCCTCTGGAATTATGCAGTATCAGCCTGATATTAACGGTGATTTTATTACTAACAAGGAAAAAGATCATATATGAGATTTTATTATTTACTGCCTTACTAGGTGCATCTCAGGCATTGATTACGCCATTGCTAAATTACGATTTCCCGCATTTTCGATTTTTCCACTTCTTTTATACGCATGTAATGATCATCTGGGTGCCGCTCTATTTCACCTGGGCAAAAGGATACCGTCCAACCATCTGGTCCGTCCTAAAATTATTTGTTTTTTTAAATGTTCTCATGCCAATCATTATGGTCATCAATAAGCTAGTAGGCGGTAATTATATGTTCTTAAGCCACAAACCGGACAGTGCCAGTTTATTAGATGTCCTTGGTCCCTACCCCTGGTATATTGTATCGCTGGAAGGATTGTTACTATCATTAAGTCTAATCGTTTGGGTCATTTTCCGCGAGAAGGCTTCAGTAAAGACAGAAGTGTCCAGGGATCTGCCAATTCAATAATGAGAACTTTTTATTGACCTTTTTCGATTAACTGATTATAATAAATAACGTTCCATTCAATTGGATAAGTGTCCCAATTGCATAGTTCTTCACTTGTCCCGATAGCTCAGCAGGATAGAGCAACAGTTTCCTAAACTGTAGGTCGGAGGTTCGAATCCTCTTCGGGACGTCAAAAAGCCTTGATATTTCAAGGCTTTTTTTATAGAAAATATTCAATTGGAGAAAATCTTAACTTGTTTAATAAGCATTAAAGCCATACCATATTTTTTTTTGAATTAGCTCTGCTATTTTATATTTTTTAATCGATTAGTTTCTTAGACAATTCCAGATAGCTTTTCATTGTCCTTTTTAATAAATAATTCCTTCACCTTTACATGCGATGGCATCAATGGATGATGGCGAATAATATGGATCGTATTTTGGATATCATCCCTGAGTGTTTTGTCTCCCTGTAACCATTCACTTACCGTACCCACAGGAAATTCCGGCTTGGTATTATTAAATAGGTACTCCAGTGTTTGTATCTTATCCTTTAATTCTTTGTTTTTATTAATATGGATCAGTATATCATCAGTGTTTTTTTGATAATCATCTGTGAAGGCAACAACGATTTCTTCAACATTTTCCTGAAAGACCGCAATGATGATGTCCCTCATTAATTCGTCGAGGGGGTGTGAAATGAGCGGTTGATATCTTTGCAAGATCATCAAATTTTCCGGATTGACATTGGTTTCTTCTTTAATAAAACGTTCTAATTTATGATCCATACCAATCACATATAGTACTTTTTTCTTTTCATCTCTAGACATCAAATCACCTCATTCTTCATTTATATCGTCTCTATACAGATTCTGATGCTTTAACATAATTTACTTTGCAGATTGCTGGCAAGCTTAAAGATCATTGCTCGTTCTCCAGTTTGTGTACTAAGATCGGTGTGAAAGCTAATTACTTCTTCCCCTGTTAACTTTAAGATAATTTCCTTTAAATCATTCAGTCCGGATTCCACTAAACTATGGCGATATTCTTTTACCGATAACAAGCCTTCTTTATCCCGACATACTTCATATTCTGCTGGAGTTAAAATAGCGCCAAGATTCACAATCACCATATCTCGTAATATATCTGATTTAACTGATACGGAGCCTCGCCCAAGATAATTTTTCTCCCAATGTGTTAAAGCTTTGCTTATTTCAGCTTCAAGCAGTCCTTTTGATTTTTCCATATCGATTCCTTTTCCTTTATTCAAAGTTTAAGACCAGCTCTCCCAGTGTCCTTCCGGGTCAATGGACGCTAGCCGAATCCATCCATTTTTCACTTTTTGCTGAAAGGCATGATCGTGGTTCAGCATCCGTTTTACATATTCCTTCGGCGCCTGGATGACCACCAGCAAACGTAGTGGTTCATGATAAGCCTCTCCATCTGATTTCATCACAGATTGCCAGGGAAGCCCCGATAGTAAGTCACTGGCGTTTCCCTGCATGACCCCGAGCCCAGCTGTGACGGTTTGGGTTGTTTTATTCCCGCTTCCATAATAATGAGGGGCAACAGTAGAGGCATAATATTGCAGGTTAATCCATTGAGCTACCGTTGCCGGCCCGGAAATTATGTTTGCGAGAATACCGCCGTTTTTATCCTTCTTCCAGTTATAATTATTAAGGAAAACCCTCCCTCCCAGATTAAAGCCTTTGGTAAGTTGCCGTTCGCCGATGATAAACGCAGCATTGCGCGCCAAGCCCCATTCCGGACGCACCTCACTCCAATCTTCTGAAAGCCGCTGGGCCTCAGCCTTCGGATTTTTAAGATGGGTACCGAGATTTGGCAATTGCGAAATCCGCTCGAAATTGGCTTCCTCACTTACCTTTGGCAACTCAGATTGGACACGATTAAATGCTTTCTTAGCTTCATCTGATAGTTCAGGAACGTAAAGCCAACGCAACTCATCAAGTGTGGTAATATGCTCAGCAGCTGCAAAAACGGTATCTTTCGGAATGTTTATTCCCTCTTTTTCGAGGCTCATCCTTACGGTTGGAAGATTGCACAATTCTGCCAGCACTCTTGCATTGAATCCGCCTGATGCTCCTCCACACGCACCACAGTCGAGTGCAGAACTATATGGATTATTCGTGCTGTGACTTCCATGTCCGCAAATAACCACTAGTGGTGCAAATCGATCGGTGAGCCCCATCATTATTAGAGCCTGCCTTACGTAGTGTACTTTTTCTTTCACCGAAAAACCAGTTGGCAAAGCTGTTTCAGATATTTGCGTATGATTTAGCGAGAGTTCCGTGGATGGTTTATGCAGCCAGCTTTGGTGCAATTTCCTTAATGTCTGGCCTGCACTTCTTGGAACAAAGCTGCGAGCGAGTGTTTGCAGGCTGAGCCAAGGACCGCTAATTTCCGGCAATACCATACTGGAAATCAGATTATGCTTCATAGCAGCAAATGTATAACCTATTGAATTGACTGCATGATGCCTTTGTTGATAGGATTCAGACTCAGGTGAAAACTCTTTTATTTTATATTGCGGTTTAAACATGACAGGCAAAGAGTTATGCGCATGGTTACTGCCAAGCTCGCAGGTTGCTATCGGTAATCCGAAAAATCCTGCTGTGCCAAAAGTCTGAAAATCCCCTCTTTTTTCAAGTTTGCGGCGAAAAGGCTCTGAACGAACATCGATACAAAATACAAACTGAGCTAGTGCCGGATTTATGTTTTCCGCCGTTTCTGCCTTATGTTGCGATATAAGCATTTTCTTTAATTGGTCTTCATATGTTTTCTCCCATGCTTCAAGCCATAGTCGATTGCGTTGAATCTTATCAAAACGGTAGGCAAGGGTCAAACATGCCTTTATTTCTGTAGAGGATAACTGAGACCAAGCATTGATTGGCAGGTTACCCCATTTGGCCCAGGCTGCAATTAATGGTTCTACATGTACAATATTATTTCTTTTTTCAGGCAAGGGAAGAAAGGGTTTAACTAATGCCCATTCCATCGCTATTCGGACGGCTAAATACTCAAACAGCAGCGAACTTTCTTCGGCTGATTGCTGCGAACGCCATAGCATCATGCCGCTCCAGCCCGGTAAAGCAAGGAAATGCGCTTCAAAATAGGCTTGAATTTCTGAAAATTGAATTTCCAGAGCGGACAATACTTCCCTTAATGCCGCAGCAGCTTCTTCCGGCAAATAACTTAATTGTTTACGCTGAATACGGCTTAGTGCCGGGTCATGCTGGACTAGTTTACGCCACGCACGATAGAAACCTTCTTCACGATTTGGCATCGACCAAACTGCTTGGGACTCATCAAGAAATAATTTACACCACTTGATCATGTGGCTGTTAAGATCGTGAGCTGCATTTACCCTTCCTAGCTGTTCCATGCGTTGGCTATAGGTTTTAACCGAATGTTTTTCGGTCATTTCGGGTGTAAAACGGTTTAGTTCTCTTACCAGACTTTTTAACTCAGATTCATCCAAAGTATTGGAAGGTAGTTGCTTTTGCATGAGCGCAGCTAGGCAGAACTGCTCTGCGACCTTACGCGGCAACTCCAAAGATTGTGTGTTTAGCCAATTTTGAAGTCCATTTTTTAAAAAATCTTGATGGATCTCACCGCGTTCCCGTGCAGATTGAAGTAAAGAGTCATTAGGGTAGATATCAATATCACAAGTATCTTTGAGCCAATAGGCCGTTTTTTCAAACGTTTGCCCCTCAAAACCTACCCAAGGGCTACGTGCTGCAAAGGTGTTAATAGGCCCGAGTGGTACAATAACGCTGCTGGCGGAGTTCACCAAGTCAATTAGATCAAAATCAAGGCTATCAGGAATCTTTTCCCAATGTAAGGCTCTTGCTGATGTTGAATTCATTGTAAATGACCTCCCTTAAAGAATGATTTTGTCAAATACTCAGGATGACTTTCTATCAAATTATTTTGAGGTTCACCCAATCGTACAAGCCAAAGATAAATAACAGTATAGGCAGCTGATGAACGATGACGAGCAAGCCATACACCTGCAGCACTTCCGGCCAATAAAATAATCAAAAGTAAAATTGCCGCTGGTTCCGGTGGTTGAATTCCCTTTGGGATTGAATGTTGTAATACACCATAAAAAGCATCCTGTACGAAATTATATACAATTGCCGCTACTGCAACTAAAGAAAAGCCTGCAATTCGCGCAATATGTCCATTTCCAAAAGCCACGAGCTGGGTCCAGGCTAAGGAAACTGACCACCCTAAGGTAAGGGCGCTTATGAAATGATAATTCTCCCCAGAAGAAGATAGCCAAAGACCAATTACCACCAGAAGTCCTAAAATCCCTCCTGTGATTGTCCATAATAATGACCGTGGCTGGTTTGCCCGGGAAGTTTGCTTCTTGTGATGGTCAAGCGCGGAACCAGACTGTAAGAAAAGAGTTGACTTAAATAGACCATGTAAGACTGCGTGGATAATGGCTGCCAAAAAAGCACCTAACGCACATTGGATGAACATGAACCCCATCTGTGCAATCGTAGACCCTACCAGCTGCCGTTTATAATCTACCTGGACCAGCATAATTCCGGTACCTATCATGACTGAAACACTAGACAATATAAGTAAAATGATTTGGCTCATATTTCCACTTAAAAGCGGAGAGAACCGTGTCAATATCATTCCACCTGCGTTCACTAATCCCGCATGCATTACCGCAGATACAGGAGTAGGAGCTACTACTGTATTTAATAGCCAGCGGTGGAAAGGCCACTGTGCTGCCGGAATGACGACAGCCAAGATTAGCATCAGGCTAATACAAGTCTTTTCCCATAATTCAAGCTGTGTAAGACTGCTTTTTGCGAGGACATGCGTCAACTGCCAATGCCCCGTGGACTGGGTTACCCAGATGACAGCCCCAAACAGTATAAGCCAGCTTATTGCAAACAATTGTCCTGTTTGCTTAGCTGCGTTTCTAGCAACACTCCACTCTTTTTTTAATCTTATCAGCAGTATTAGCCCCAATAGTGTTGTCCCCCAGCAAATCAGTAACAGGCGAAGATCATTACATAGCCAGACAACTGAATCAGCACCAGTAGTAATTGTCAGCAAGGCAAAATATTTTCTATAAGAACGATCACCAAGGAAGTAACGAACAGAATAGCGCTGCACGATAAAACCGATGATAAGAACAAACGATACCAGCAGCCATGATAACGAATCAAGCCACCATGGGCCATAAATTATCGTCTCTTTGGTGGTAAAAAGAGCCATTAGAGCAGCTAGTGGCGGCAACAATGTAATACCGACGTGAAGACGAACATAAGACAGTGGAACCCTTGGATATAATAGGAACAGTGCACTAAGTACCGATACCGCAAGCAATACAAAAAATATTTCTGGCAGGGAATTTACCATTTTGCTTCCCTCTTTCGGTGGATAGAATCATCCGACATTATGAAAATATGACTTTGATTGATTTCCTTCATTACCCTGTACTCCTTTCTGTTTTATTAAAAACAACAAAAAAACCGACAATTTTTAAGCATAATGGTCAAAACCATTACACTTTGAAAATCGTCGGTTTACTTTTAACGGGCCATTCAGGCCATTTAATTGTCTACCTAATTATGTAAGAATGTATATTTACAGATTACCTTTTTGTTATAGATTTACTTTTTCATTGAATCAATATAGTTATTAATCTTATGCTAAAGTAATCTATTCAATTGAAGAAATCATTTATTCATTTTATTTATGAAATGAATTTTACTATTAAGGTAACATTCTGTCAAGTTGAACTTAACCCATGGTAAAAGAGGCTTACTTCCATTAAATGAGGCACAATGCGGAAACCCAAAAGTGCTTCAATTACTGAATTCTTTTGGTGAATATATTGGAATTGGACTTACGAATATAATAAATACATTTAACCCAGAGGTTGTAATCATTGGTAATAGGATTGCTACTTTTGAAAATCAGATTACAAGTTGACCATTATAAATTAAATATGTAATGTCCGTTACCCATTTTTCATTGGGCTTAGAAGCCTCGAAATCCCTGTTCAGATGGTTCTCCGAGACTACGTATGCTTCCTTCTTCCCGTAATATGGTTTCTTCTTTCTTATAACAGCCTGTTTTCCCATTTCACCCATAAGACGTTGAACACGTTTGTGATTTATATATAATCTATAATTTTTTTCTAACCATATTTGGACTCGTCGGTACCCCCCTATAGTAGACAGATTAGTATGCTTTCTTTTTTCTGTCTACTATAAGGGGATCATATCATCGGTAGAGGGGTTCATTTTTCTTTTTAAACAAAGTTGTATACTTTGGCCAAAGTTCATTGTTTCAAATTCTTCTCCACCTATAAATAATTAAGTTCCTTTTAGTGTTACTCCTCAATCTGGCGTCCGTTTGCGGAATTTACTAAACAGCTAGGTGTATCTTTAGGTTATTCAAAAAGCTCTTTGAATAAACCATACTAGCCCAAAAGCTAATATCGCAGCTGATGTACTGGGGATGACCCATTTGATAGGTCTATATCTTAATTTTCTTATCCACAAAATGAATGGAAAAGCTAAGGATACGATCAATAGCTGACCAATTTCTATTCCGATATTAAAGGATAGAAGAGACATTGCCATATGACTAGGATCCAATCTCATTTCGGATAAGATTCCTGCAAAACCGAATCCATGAATGAGTCCAAAACCAAAGGCAAGCCACGGTTGGTGTTTCGAGTCCTTATTAAATATGTTAATAAGTGCAACATAAATGATGCTTAATGCAATTGCTGACTCTACAAATCTACTTGGCAGCTGAACAATATTGAAGGTTGCCAGAGCCAAAGTGATACTATGTGCAATCGTAAAGGCTGTCACTAAAGAAAGAATGTGACGAATCGTCCTGGCTCCAAAAAGCAAACTAATGACAAACAAGATATGATCATAACCAGTAAAAATATGCTCTAATCCTAGAACTGCGAACTGTTTTACGTTTTGTAGAAAACTTATTTCTCCAATTTCTAATTCTCTTGATTCGAAGGTTAAAACCTTTTCTTGTTGTTTCCCATTCAATTTAACCGTTGCATAATTCGCATGGCTTGGGTCAGAATCATCCAAAAACATATTATACTCGACCACTAATTTTTCTGGTTTATGTTCTATACTATATGCTAAGTTAATAACCGCAAATGGTCTTTCCTCAATCATTTCTATATCATTTTTTTCTACTCGGCCTTCAATAAGTTGGCTGTCCGCATAAAGTTTTATATGGGAATTGATATATCCTTGTACAACTTGGTTATCAATTACCTGTTTTTGATCAGTTTCCTTATTAAGAGCATGACCCAGTTCCTCTAAATCTAGCTTTAATTTATAATCTAAGGTTTTCTCATTGACCTCAATGGTAGAAAAACCTTCACTGTTATTGGTATGAGCAGAGGCTGGGGATGAAAGGAAAGAACCAAATGGAAGGATGATGAGCAAGATACAGTACCATAATTTTTTCATTTAGATCCACGTCCATTTCTTGTGTTTACTTTCAGGAGATGTGTCGAAAAAAGATAACGGAAAGACGAGGAGTTTTTAATGCCCCTCGTCAAGACTTCCGTTTTCCCTCAATTATTTATTTGAGATTCATGAAAATTGGGTTTGAATAGAACCAAAGATCATTCCATGGATTCTCCCCCTTAGGATCTGCTGCTGGTTCTAATTGGTCAGTGTTCGTACCACGTAAACGAATGTAGCTATCTTTATCCACATCTTTTAAAGTATAAGTAATCGTGATGTATTCACCATCTTGTTTCCAATCATTTTCAGTGAAACGTTTCACAACTTTTGTTGTAGGATTAGAAGCAGTAGAGACGTCTTCGACTTTTCCATTCACTTCTCCCATGATTAAGTCCACACGTTTAACATTTGGCTTATCCCCATTAGCGTTCGCAGCTTTTGGATCTTTGATGCGAACAGTTACCGTTACATCAGATTTCTTACCTGGAAGTGTAAGGGTTTCACCGATGGTTGCACTATTTCCTTTTGCCTTAGCATGCAATGGTGATTTGCCTCCAGCTTGTACTTTCACATCAAGTTCTGAGATCAGGTCACCTGTTGTCACAAATACATTTCCTTTGCGAAGGTTTTCCATTACATTTTCATAATTTTTCTCTGCTTTTACATATGTTTTAGAATATTCACCAGGCCAGAAGTCGCTTCCACCGTCACGCCAGTTAACATGTGAGTCAGATGTAGCGGTAATCCAAAAGTGTCTTCCTTCCCCTAACATCGAATCCCAGAAACCTCCAACGATAGCCGTCATTTGGTCAAAACCACCCATTGTTGGAGCATTTACGTTTCCGTATGACCCACGAGACCCATTAGGATTTAGTGTGCCATCCCGTTTGATTGCAGCAGCTTGGTGACCAGGAGCTCCTTCCATACCAATCGAGATATTGGGTGCGGTTTCATTCCAATTACGAATTTCTTGCGGTGTAGTTGAACCAAATTCCCCAATACCTTTCGCTGAACGGGAAGCATGGTGAGCAATATGAATAGGGAGCTTATCCATTTGTTTCATATAGTTAAGTGCTTCAATCATTTTTGATTCCGTGTTACGGCTTGGGTCATTTGGATACGCATCACGAGAATTGAACTTGCTTTCAATGTCATAGAGCATTTGTGATTCATCTTCGCCTTTTGGGATCATGAGCGTGCTATGGTCAGCTCCTGGTGTATCAAACTCCATTCCATAGAATTGAAGAACGTCAGGAACAGCCTCACGGGATTTTAATAATTCAGGATAGGCCTGTTCTAAGTTGACTTTAGAATGGTTAGGACCCCCATGGTCGGTTGTCATCATCCAATCAAGTCCATACTTTTTACCATTTTCAGCATTTTTGGTGATTGGATAAATAGCATCTCCCCCCCTAATAGCAGTTGGAGGATTTGTAGAATTGTCCCAACCAACACTCCATTCACTATGTACGTGATGGTCACCTGCAAGCCAAGAAGCACCATTCTTTTTCACTTCTTCTTTTGACAATGATTGCGCTCCTGCTTTTTGGTTCCCTCCCTCATTCCATAATGTTTGGGTGGTAAGAGCAGTTGTTGCAAGAACAGTCGTTGCGATTAAAGGTATTGCCTTCTTAAAACGAGTTTTCATTATTCCTTCTCCCCCTAAAAAACTTTTTCTAACAGTTAAAATATTAATCTAGTATTATTAGGGCTTTATGGATATTCAGTAAATTTCATGTAAATTCAGAAAAATCGGTCAAAGGGCCTATTTTTAGTAATTTATAGTATATATAATAGGAGATTTTTCGTGTTTTTACTGGTTTCATTGCTCATTAATAGGTGATATCCGCTCATTGAACATAGAAGTTCACCCAATGAGTGGAACGCTTCTTAAGGCCATTCACGATGAATTCCATGACAATGGCATTTCTCACTCAACGTTTAAACGAATGGTCTTAAAAGCCAAAGACCTGGGAATCATTACGGTCTATGAAACCGAAAGAAAGAATGGCTCGCAGTCTAGTAATTTGTATGTATTTAATCGTTTTCCTAACAATGAACTACCTAAACAGGAAATAATGGACCAGCCAAAAGAAACTAGTAATCTTTTTAAAACTGAAAAAGATCAAATGAATAAAAAACGTAAAGAAGAACCGTTTGAATTGGATCATACCTATGTGAGCAGCCGTGTTCCACAGGCGTTTGTCCAATTAGTTAAATATTTCTTCCCAGAGGCAAAGATGATTGAAGAGTATTGGCATCGGACACAAATTGCTCCCTATCGCAATAATAGCGAAAACGAAACAGATCGGATACTTGAAGTAGCCATTGCATCTTTTAAACAGCTGATTCGGAAGATGAAATTGACCAATCCCGTTAAAAATCCCATCGCATACTTTTATGGAATCCTGGATCAATCATTTACTCGGCGGTATTTTGATGCACTTTACGACGATTTTTGTAACGCTGTTGGCTTTTAGAAATGACATTTAAGTGAAAGTAACCAAAGACCAAATAACCATAGAATTTGTTTAAAAAAGGTAAAATATCTGCTATGTTTTGTCCATAAGATGGTCTATTAAAGACATTTTGTCAAGATTCGAGGACTGTTTTGAAATTTCTAGATGGCCGTAACATTTTAAATTGATTTCCAAATCGATATAGAAAATTTGTGAACTTTTTTAATTCCTTCACAAATAAGATGCTGCCTTCTCTATCTTCCTGTTTGAAAATATTGTATATTTAGATAATAATAGACAAAAATTTAAGGGGCCACTATGAAAAAGTACCTGATTTCTGCGTTTTTTGCGTTATTTTTTATTTGGGGAGTTCACTCGCAGGCTTCGGCCGCTAACGGCGGCACGCATCCCTGTGACAGATTTTCCCATCCAACTGATCCGCTGGTGTTCTGGTACACAAATGGCTTCAGTGCGACGAATGACCCGTACAACCTTGATCCCGACAAGAATGGAGTGCCGTGCGGTATTTCGAAGCAATACTATGATTCGTTCCTGAAAACGGTCAAGGGTTGGAAGGCAAGCGGTGGCAAATGGTATTACTATCAACCAGGCTCCAAAACGCCTCACAGGGGCTGGCTGCATTATTTGAAAGACTGGTATTACCTTGACGGGAAGGGTATTATGCAAACCGGCTGGCTGAAATGGAACGGCCGCTGGTACCTCCTATCGCCGAGCGGTGAGATGAAGACAGGCTGGGCTTTGGACAAGGGCACCTGGTATTTCCTTGACAGCAGCGGTTCGATGAAAACCGGCTGGCTGCAGGATAAGGGCAAATGGTACTACCTTGAAGCAAGCGGCGCGATGCGTTCGGCGGCTTTAACCGTTAACGGTGTCACTTATTTCTTTGAATCATCTGGGGCAATGAAAACTGGCTGGATCAAACATGAAGGCAAATGGTACTACTATGACACAAACGGTCCTAAGAAAGGCTGGTTATTGAACAGGGGTAATTGGTATTACCTTGATTCAAAAGGCGTCATGAAGACGGGCTGGCTTGCTTCGGGCAGCACCTGGTATTACTTAAGCACGTCAGGCGCAATGCATAAAGGCTGGCTGCATCTGGGGAACAGCACCTATTACTTGAATGATGATTCCGGAGGGATGTTGACGGGCTGGCAATTCATTGGCTATCAAGTGTATTACTTCTACCCGAGTGGTGCGATGGCGGTTAACACAACAATTGATGGCAAAGAGCTTGGCCCGGACGGCGCTTTAATTTTCAATGACCCCTATATTGAAAAATTGAATGAGATTGCCAGCCAGTACGGGGTCTACTGTATCCCTATATACGATTATCTGAACAATTTCTACATGTACTTTTTCGGCAACGACGAGGATAACATCACATCCGTTGCAACACCAAAAGGTTTAGCCACTTTCCAGAAGCCTCAAAAGGATTTGGCTATTGACGTAGTCATTGCGCTTGGCCTCCAGGGAACGGCGGACGAGTTAAGAGCTGATTTGGACAAAGCCCTTAGCGAAAAACAGGACGTATCCACGGAAAACTGGTACATCTACTATGATACGGAATCCGGGGGTTTCATGATCATTTGGGGCGAGCTTCTGCAAGAGATCGGCGATGAACTGGGGAATTTTGTTGGCGGTGAATTGCAAGGGCTCGGTGATGAGTTGCCGGACCTCGATGATAAGTTGTCAAAATTGAAGGTGAAGGCGTTACAGCTTAAACCTTCTTATTCAAAATAGGTTTCTGGGGTGGAGTCGCTTTTGCGATTTCATCCTTTTGTTTCTTAAATTGGCAGCGTGCTGGGACCGTGGTGGCTTTTTTAGACTGATTTGGTTGGGAGCAGGGTTGTTCAAATGCTGCTTCGTTGTGGAAAAGCCAATGATAAATGTGCCATGATCGGAAATCATCGGTGTATTTCACCAGATTTTCGATTCCAAATTTGGGAATTTAGTAGCAACTACGCCAAAATTTCTTCTGTTCGGCCGCGGTGGTCGAAATTATCAATACCTGCTAAATATTTCGCAAAACATCTATGCCCTTCCCTTTATTAAGGTCAATCAAAAGCCGAAATCCTATAAAAAGAACACGGCTTTATATTATGGACTAAAAGTCGTTTTATTTCTTCCAGATGGCGCTCTCCTGCTTTTCCTTGTTTACCAACAATTTAAAAACATCCGGCCTTGAATAGTGACCGACTGGATCAAAGTCAAATTGGCTATAAGCTATCTGTTTCATATCAAGGTCAGCAATGATAATTTCTTCTTTTCCCCAAACAGGCTCCGCAACATACTCACCAAGTGGTCCAACGATCGCACTGCCACCGTTACACATCACATCGGGAGCGGAGTCAAGGTCATTATAACAAGCTAAATCCGTTGGGTACATATCCTTCGTTACAAATTGATTGGAGGACAACACAAAGCATCTTCCTTCCATGGCAATGTGACGAATGGTCGACTGCCATGACTCTCTCGCATCTGCAGTAGGTGCAATATAAAGCTGAACCCCTTGCGCATACATGGCTGCCCTGGCTAAAGGCATATAGTTTTCCCAGCAAATCAATGCTCCTATTTTTCCATAGGGGGTATCAAACACAGGCAGCGTACTGCCATCTCCCTCACCCCAAACAATCCGTTCTGCTGCTGTTGGTTTTAACTTTCGATGTTTTCCTAAAAGAGTTCCATCAGGTCCGAAAAAAATCACAGAACAATAAAGTGTACCACCACTAAATTCACTATCACGCTCGATAACACCCATGATAAGGTAAACGCCCGATTCACGTGCGGCTTCTCCAAGTTGTTCCGTCGCTTCACCAGGTACAGGAATCGAGTTCTCCCAATATCGGTACCAATCCTTCCTCCCATTTTCCGTACGGCTACCGATTATGGTTCCAAAGGATAATCCTCTTGGATAGGCGGGGATAAAAGCTTCCGGAAAAACAACGATTTTGGCGCCCTTTTCACCTGCTTGTTTTATTAAGCTAACAGCTTTTTCAATCGACTCATCGCGTTCCATAATAACGGATGCAGCTTGAATTACGGCAACCCTGACATTTTGATTCGTATCCACCTGTATCTCCTCCACCTATCATTATCCTCTTCCAGTGATACGTATTACTTTTTCTACTATGTTTCCTCCACTGTACTACCCGCCCTTTTCCTAGCCCGTAAAAACTTCACCACATTTAAAACAACTGTTTTCGTTACGGCATAGGTCGGGACGGCTAGGATCATTCCGAGAACGCCGGCGAGATTTCCTGCTGCCAGCAAAATGATGATAATGGTGGCCGGATGGGTATCCAAGGTTTTGCCTAGTATCATCGGTGATAACACATTCCCTTCGATTTGCTGGGCGATGGCAATGACCAGTACAACCAGCAATGCTTTCGTCGGAGAATCGAAGAGTGCGATTAGGACCGCTGGTGCACCGCCTATGATTGGACCGACATAGGGAATGATGTTAGTGAAGGCCACAGTCAGAGCTAACACGAGCGCAAATGGCATATCAATAATCAAGTAGCCAATGAATGCCAGTGTTCCCACAGCCAAAGCCACGGTTACCTGTCCTTGAATATAGGCGGAAAGGGTCTCGCCCGTTTCTTTTAAGATTGAGTGCCCTTCCTCCCGGTACTCATGTGGAATAAACTTCCCTACTGCTAACGGGAATTTGTGCCCGTCCTTGAACATGTAAAATAATAAAAACGGGACCGTGACCAGGATAATCGCAATATTGGCGATAATGCCAACTATATTGCCAATCGCCCCTGTAATCCTGTTGGGTAGTGTGTTGCCAAACTCCATCAGCCTTTTTTGGATTGATTCAAATAAGTCGCTTTGCTGGGTCATGAATCGTTTGAATTCCGAGGAATGCGCCAGATTATCAACAAACTTCATCGTCTTGTCAGCATAGACCGGGATTTCATTTGCAAGGGCCGTTACCTGCTTAGTAATGACCGGTACCAAATTTCCAATGGCAAGTACGAGGATTCCGGCAAAAACAACGTATATAATCAGGATGGCCACGATTCTAGGGACTTTTTGCCGTTCGAGAAAATTCACAATTGGATTCAACATAAAAAATAAAAAGCCGGTAATTAAAATCGGGAAGAAAATAGTTGAGAAAAAGACGCCAATTGGTGCGAACAAAAAGGATATTTTTGTTGAAACAAAAATGATGGTAAAGATCAGTAAAATTTGTATGAGCCAGAATTGTAATTTTGACTTTCTCAAAGTATGTACCTCTTATTCTTTAATTTATGATAAAAGTATATCAAACACAGGGTTTCTGGTACAATTTTATTGTAAAAAGACCGCATTTTTGATTTATGCGGTCTTTTTCTTATTCTTCACTTGTAACAACCTGCAGCAATTCATCCCTATCCATATAGCTGCCTGTGAATTCATGGGTTAGCTTTCCGTCCTGATTAAATATAAAGGTTTTGTTGTCATGTAATACTTCTGTGCCCTTTTTTTCAAAATGTACACCGAGCGTAGCGGTCAACTTTTGAATTTCCCCCATCTCTCCCGTCAGCATTTTTAAATAAGACTGATCAAAATTCATTTTCTCTGCATGTTCTTTCATTGCTTCAGGGGTATCCTTTTCCGGGTCAAGCGAAACAGAAACAAGTAATAGATTCCTTGGATTGTTCCCTCTCGCTTTGATATCCTGCTGCAGATTACTAAAATTCCCTAATAAAATCGGGCAGGCATTCGGGTCGATGCAGTTTACGTAAGTGAAGGTCATGACCACTGTTTTTCCAAACAGATCTTGTTTTGTCATTGGACCGCCATTTTCATCTACAAGGTTGAAATCTGGAAGGCTAACGTCCTTTGTCACTTTATGAGCATTTTCGGCTGTTTTTACTTCTACTGAAAACTGTTTCTCCTCCTCAAATTTTTTACCATCATGTTCGACACTAATTGCTGCAATCCAGTCGCCATTCATTGGCACATCAGCCGTGCCAACATATTTCCCTTCGCCAATCTTTTCAGCAGAAACCGGAATAGTTCCATGATCCATATTTTTCATATTCAAATTAGCTGTTATGTTAGCATCTTCGACTGGATTTCCTTCCGCATCTTTAATGGTAAATTGCATCACGAATGCTTTTCCTGGTGTAAACGTTTTGGGTGTCGAAAGTTTTACATTTATGTTTTTTGCTGTCCCACATCCAGCAATTAAAACGAGGATCAGGCTCATCATGATAACAGGTATTTTTTTCATCTAAAGACCAACCTTTCAGTCATTTTGCATAATTTATCAAAATCTACTTTCACTATACCCCCTGATTATCGATTTATCTGTGAAGTAGTGCACTTTTACTATTTTTTAAGGCTGTTTCAAATATTTTGTTGTAAAAAATCTAGGTCAATTTCTTCAACGTTTCATTTTTTATGTAATTTTCCACTTTCATATTTACATTTCATAATTTATTTAACGACCTAACCCCTCTATGAGCGAATTTCGCCATTTAATGAGCGAATTTAGATGTTCAATAGGCGAATTTCGCCATTTAATGAGCGAATCCCAAAAGCAACATTCCCTTAGAAAAGAGCAAAAAAAATAATCCATGCACACGTCATGGATTATTTTTTATCGCTTATTCGCACGCCCAGTTATCTTTATCCCGGTCATGCCGTGATTCATACGCCGGATGTGTCGATGGTACACCGTCCGGATACACTTTCCTCATTTCTGTACAATTCTTAAACGATTCTTTATCAGCATTTGACGATCCGCTGTCTGGTGTCGAACCGCCAGATGTATTTCCTCCTGAAGTTGATCCGGAACTAGAATCCAAGTCACCCTTTGTTGTTCCTTGTTCACCGAAGGCCCAAAGACCCTTATTTGCCTCACGTGCCTCTCTGGCAAACTTGACAAAGTACTCGCTGTATTTTACATCGGGCGGATAAGTAGATGGTTCCGCGTAACCATTTAACACTAAATCAGCATTGAACATTTTCGAACGGATTTCATTTTCGTCCATATCATTTGCCGGCACACTTAACCAAACTATTCGAAGCAAACGGCTATACCGGTCCGTTTCCGATACATCTTTTTGGATCCACACCTGTTTTCCATTTAGCTTTGAGGTCGTATAATTGCTCGCCTCTTTGCCATATTCTTCATGTCTTGTTGTGGATTCCGGTGTATTTACCCCAACTAAACGGACTTTTCTTCCATCAGAGGTGACAAAGGTATCACCGTCCACAACTCGCCCGACAGTAACGAGTTCTAATCCCATACTCTTTGCCAATTCTTCTTGAGAGGTCTTAGCTGCTTCTTGTTTTTCCTTCTCTTCCTGTTCCGCTCTTGCTTGCTCTTCTGCTTTTGCTTTTTCTTCAGCTTTACGAGCTTCCTCTGCTGTTGCTTCGGCCTCGGCTTTTTCCTTTGCCTTCTTTGCAGCCGCTTCCTCTTTTTCCTGTTTAACGGAAGCGGTCTTCTGTTGGCCTGCTTCGTTTGTTTCTTCAGCAGGCGTTGAGAACATCATAGCTAGCACAAAAGAAGAAAGTAATCCCGCAGCAATTACCCACCCTAATCTATTTCTTCTATTTCGGCTCCGATTTTTTAAAACTAAACCAACGATAAAAATAATCATCCCAATTAGTGATACAGGGGCAACAATTCCTAAAAATAACATGAAAATTATAGCAAGTCCGATCAATATTCCTTTTACTGCTTTCACAATCCATTTTTCACTCCTTTGTATATATCTCCTTATTATACCTATTATCATATTACTTTTGTTAATTAACTCCTTTTTTATGATTTTTCTTTACACGACCGCTTCCGATTATGGTAAATTTATATCAACTAAGTTTTATGAATAATCTGAAAGGGGATGTTGATTTGCAGCACTATTATCTATTTATCCTGATGTGTATACTCTTAATTATTTTACCTGGCCCAGATACCGCGATGACGACAAAGAATACGCTATCAGTAGGCAGATCTGGCGGAATGAAAACCCTTTTTGGAACATGCTGTGCCCTCATGATCCATACTTTTGCCGCTGTCATTGGACTTTCTGCCATTATCGTGAAATCAGCCTTATTATTTTCAGTGTTCAAATATGCTGGCGCGATTTATTTAACGTATATTGGCTTTAAAACATTATGGTCCTTAAAGAGCACTGGAGCGGACACAGGTGCAGAGGCTGGCACGGAAAGTAAATATGGACAAAAATCATGCTTCCGTCAAGGTTTTCTAACCAATCTCCTTAACCCTAAGGTAGCGGTTTTCTTTTTAACCTTTTTGCCGCAATTCGTAGATCGCGGAAGTGACACCTTTGTTCCGTTTCTCGTTATGGGCATCACCTATACGGCGCTTACTGTAATTTGGTTCATTCTGTTTATTTATTTAATCAATCAAATCAGCACATTTATGAAAAAACCATCCACTCAAAAAGTTGTTCAAGGATTAACCGGGATTACCCTGCTTGGCTTCGGACTTAAACTAGCATTTGAAAAGGCCCAATCATAACAGATCGGATATCACCATTTGAATCGTGGCATAAGTAGAAAAGATGTCAGGCACCAAACAAAAAGGACCTTCTCAGGTCCTTTTTGTTTGGTGCCGCTTTCTTATTGTACTTTGGAATATTGTTTTGTTAACTGTGGCCGGTGATCTTCCCAGGTTACTGTAACTGGCATTTGGAAGAATTGGCTTAGCTGCTCGCTTGAGATCATATCTTTTGTGTTTCCCTTGGCAAAGACTTGTCCCTCTTTCAACAACAAGGACTTATTGAAAACGGGCAGGATTTCTTCTGCATGGTGGGTGACATAAATCATCGTTGGAGCGTCAGGACTGCCGGAGATTCTTTCGATCGAGTCGAGCAGATGCTCGCGGGCAATAAAATCCAGTCCGTTTGTTGGCTCGTCAAAAATGAGCAGTGCCGGATCAGCCATCAATGCCCGGGCTATAAGGACCCGTTGTTTTTCCCCTTGTGACAACGTTTCATAATTGCGGTTAGCATACTCAATACAGCCAAGATCCTCTAGCAGCTTGCTGGCTTTCCGTCTCATTTCATCTGTCGGCATTTCGTAAAGGCCAATGGAGGCAAATGCACCGCTTAAGACGACCTCAAAGGCATTATCGCCGGGATGAAATTTCTCTTGCAGCGAGGATGAGATAAACCCAATCTGCTTCCGAAGTTTCTCCCCTAGGTAGGTTTTCCCAAATTCCATTCCTAAAACGGTTATTTTCCCTTCTGTCGGAAAGTTGTACGCATTTAATAAATTTAATATCGCAGTCTTCCCCGAGCCATTTAAGCCAAACAAAACCCAGTTTTCTCCTTTTTTTATATCCCACTGGATATCCTGTAAAATCACCTTTCCGTCACGCCTCAATGAGACATTTTCAAGCTGCACTACCAAAATAAGATAACCCCTTTCGATATATTATTAATTTAATAATATCAAAATTTTCAGAAGAATACGCGAAGAATTTTTCATATAGATAAAGAAACCCCGATAATAGTATCCGGGTTCCTTTACTCTTTATCTAGTTTAATACACTAATGATTACTCCTCTGCCAGCCTCCGATAGTTTCCACTATAATAAATTAACGGGTCAGAATCTTTCATTTGAATGTCTGTTACCTTGCTAATAAAAAGTGTATGATCTCCCTCAACATATGCATTCGTGACTTCACACGCAATTTGTGCCAAAGCATTCGGTAAAACCGGTACCCCGTTTAAACGTTCGAATACCACTTCTTGGTGATCTTTCACCTGACCGGCGAAAATCATGGACATCTCTTGTTGGTCCGCTGATAAAATATTAACGGAGAATGTTCTGCTCTTTCTAATTTTTTCAAGTATATGTGCTTTTTCAGCAATTGATACGACGACAAGCTTGGGATTAAGTGAAACCGACATAAATGCGTTCGCTGTCATCCCATGTACGTTTCCGTCCACTTCTGCCGCCACCACCGTGATCCCTGTCGCGAATTTGCCCATTGCATTCCTAAAATGACGATCATCCATTCTATATTCCCTCCCCATTATCACCTCGACCGGAAATGAAGATCCTCAACAGTTGGTAAACAACAATTTTTTAATCGGCTTTCGTTTTTATATATACCTTATCTTCTGGAATTATTCATATTATTCGTCTTCGTAAATTCAATCCTCTTTTTTCCCATTTTTTTCAACTTGCGGTAGATCCGATAGCCTTTTCGTACTCCATCCACAATAAAAAACGAAATCTTCGGATGATACTTGTAAAGATAGGGTCTATAAATCTTGTAATAAGCTTTTTTTAAATCATCCCACTTACGGCACTGCCCTTCTTTATAAAAATCAGAGACATCAACAATGTATCCCCTGCCATCATGCATGACTACATTTTTCCCGTGAACATCAAATGGGTTTAATCCGACAGACCTGGCAAATTCTAAACCTCGATCAATATCGTCAATAACAGATTCAGGAATGGGAACACCCCTAACAACCGCGTCAAACAACGTGATCCCTTCAAGTTTTTTTAATACTAAATACGTTTCCCCGTATCCATAAAGAGTGGAAAAAGCTTCATGGTTCCCTAACCTTTTATATACTTCGATTTCCTTTTTAAGATCCTCTGGACTTCTCCCGTACACTTTAACTACTCTTTCCGGACGGGAATCATGTGAAAAGACACCGGCATAATTGCCACTTCCGATCGTTCTCCAAGATTTTGAGCGATTGTTTACGATAATCGGATCAAATGGGTTGTCAATCGTTAGTCGTATTTGTGGCAATAATTCTTTTTCTATTAAATCAATATACGCATCATATTTCATCCTACACCTTCTCATCAAAAGATTTCCAAATTATCTTCCAAGTTTCAAACTGACGAAAGGATTTTTCTGGTTTTTATTACATATTATAATGGAAATTTCTTTTCTGCCAATATACACTTATGATAAAGGAAATATTCAGTTATCCAAAATATAATGCCACCTTAATGTACATCCGTTCTAGGTCATTTTTTGAAAGGAGCTGCCATGGCTTTTCCTATTTTAGCAACGAAAAGATTGAAATTAATTGAAATCACACATCAACATGTAGATCCACTTTATGAGATTTTATCATGTGAAGATGTGACACAGTTTTACGGTACGAATCGCTTTACTTTGCAGGTAGAGGCATCTAGATTAATAGACATGTTTCACAAAAACTTCCATGAAAAACGGGGGATTCGCTGGGGAATCAAGTTAAAGGAGAATCAAAGAATTATCGGTACAGTCGGTCTTAATGTATTACATCTGAAAAATAAACGTGCGGAGATTGGGTATGAACTCCATCCTTCTTTTGGAGAATGGGCTATGCCTCAGAGGCAATTAAAGAGGTGCTGCGGTTTAGTTTTAATCAATTGGAATTAAATCGAATCGGCGCCGTGGTATACCCTGAAAATGAGGCCTCAGTAAATTTGCTTCTGAAGCTGGGCTTTTCTAAGGAAGGATTACTTCGCGGCTACATTCATCAAAATGAACAATTTCATGATTCATACATATTATCACTGTTAAAGCATGAATGGGAAAAAGACCAGGAATAAGCTCCTGGCTTTTTCAATCTTCAAAATAATCCCGAAACGCTTTTGGGCTTTTTAGCTCCCCTTCTTGATAATACGGATTATTCTCCATAGGTTCCTTCGGGTCAAGATTGGTTTTGATGACTAACATGGGGGATGGCGAACTCTCAGCAATAATACGGTCGTTTAATTCATTAAAATCAGGCAGCTTTTTATTCCCAGGCTGTCTAGGCTCCATGCATACACCTCCTCGGATTTAGCATGCTGATTTTACAAGTTAAACATTCTCATAAACAAGAAAAAAACTAGGGAAGTTTTACCTTCCTAGTGTCTTTATTCCTCTTCAGAGCCGACTAAGAAATCCGGATTTAGTTCTTCGAATTCTTCGTCGTCTACGTCTAGGCCCCAATCCTCATCGTTATCCTTGCATCCTTCAGAGCTGACACGGACACAAACCTTTGTCTCGCCAATTACTTCTACAAGGAATTCCCTTTCGACATGGACGATGATTCGGTTACCGTTAGGGGAAATAACAGCTTCACAGCAATTAGGCTGCTGCAGCACTCGAGCACAAATTTCATTGTCATCGAGGCAGTCATGGTCACGATACTTTAACTTGATGACATCGGTATATTGAACACGTTCAGTTACTACTTCTGTTTTGGTATTATCATTAAATGAGTACCAAACGTTGATGTCATATGAGCCATGTATCTCTACAGTCTTACCGACTTTTTTCGCGTTATATTTATGGTTGATGATCCAACAGCCAAGAATACTTGTCGGACTATGTGCCGGGCTAATCGTATGATTGGACTGGGTAAATTTACGTCCTTTCGCTACTACCGCCTTGGTAATTATCTCTCTATATTCTCCCATTTCGCGCGAACCCTCCTCATTCATTTTCATTTCATCGTATGCTGATTTATAGACTAGTGTGATATATAATTTTGTGAATACTGGTTAAAAGTTTAGTCATGATTCATTTTATGCGGGATTTATAGGTGTGTGCCTTTCATGCCTGTACTTTAAAGTGAAGGTTTGGCTGCAAAGATTTTTTCAGGGATAGGGATTTGTTGGGGAAATTTATAGAAAAAGAAAACCAGGCCTCATTAAGAAGCCCGGTCCTTTATCATTAATGATCGTGATCACAATCATCGTGGCCTGCGCAATCACCACCGCCATTTTTCACGCTCGCACCTGTTTCGCCCATTAACACATTGCCGCCTGTTGAAATAATGATTTCATCGGTAACTGTATTAGAAATGGTCGAAGCAATTAGTTGCAGCAACTCATTCACTTCCACTTGTGATTGTTTGAAATCTTGGACAACCGGAATTTCATCTAATTCTTGTTCAATGGAAGCAATTTTATCTTCCACCTTTTTTAACGCTTCCGGCTTTCCGTAATGCTGCAGGTTAACTGCCTGCTTTTGCAAACCCTTAATGTCTGAAATTAATGCCTTAACCTTTTGATTTTCATGGATATGGGCTTCTGCCCGCTTGAAGAAGTCAACTTCTTCTGTGTCTGCAATCATACGTGCTAATTCTGCTGCACGAGCGACGATATCATCTTTTGTATACTTCGTCACTTTATTTCACCTCTGCTGGTTCTAATTCTTCTACCATTTCTCCGTTTAATGACCACGTTCTTGCTTCAGTTATCTTTACTTTAACAATTTTTCCAATCGCTGACTTCGGCGCTGCAAAATTCACAAGCTTATTTCTAGTTGTATACCCTGCAAGGACATCTGGATTGTTCTTGCTTTCCCCTTCGACAAGAACATCAACGATTTGACCTTCGTGCTTCTTCATTGCTTCTAAAGAAAGCTCATTAACAAGGGCGTTTAAGCGCTGTAAACGTTCTTTCTTTACTTCCATCGGAACATTATCCTCCATTTTAGCTGCAGGAGTTCCCTCACGAGGGGAATAAATAAAGGTATAGGCTAATTCATAACCGACTTCCCGATAGAGAGACATGGTTTCTTCAAATTGTTCGTCCGTCTCGTTTGGATAACCGACGATAATATCCGTTGTTAACGCCACATTCGGAATCGCAGCTTTTATTTTTCTGACTAGCTCTAAATATTGTTCACGTGTATATTTACGCGCCATGATTTTTAACACATCTGTTGACCCAGATTGAACAGGTAAATGGATATGATCCATTAAATTCCCGCCTTTAGCGAGAACTTCGATCAAACGATCATCAAAATCACGCGGATGGCTTGTTGTAAACCGTATCCTTGGGATATCAATTTTACGCAGTTCATCCATCAATTCTCCAAGACCATAGTTCATGCCTTCTAAATCTTTCCCATAGGCATTTACATTTTGTCCAAGCAGTGTCACTTCTTGATAGCCCTGTGCCGCTAAATGACGCACTTCCTGAATAATCTCTTCAGGGCGTCGGCTTCGCTCCTTACCGCGAGTGAACGGAACGATACAATACGTGCAGAATTTATCACAGCCGTACATAATGTTTACCCACGCCTTAATTTTTCCACGGCGAACTTTTGGAAGGTTTTCAATGACATCACCTTCCTTTGACCATACTTCGACAACCATTTCTTTTGACATGTATGCTTCATGCAAAATATTTGGCAAGCGGTGAATATTATGGGTTCCAAAAATCACATCGACCTGCTGGTATGTCTTTAAAATTTTATTGACGACTGACTCTTCCTGAGACATACAGCCGCAGACACCTAAAAGTAAGTCAGGCTTTTCCAGTTTAAGTGCTTTTAGGTGCCCAAGTTCACCAAATACTTTATTTTCAGCATTTTCGCGAATCGCACATGTATTTAAAAGGATCACGTTAGCGTCCTCGGTGTTGTCAGTTGGTTCGTATCCCAATGCTAAAAAGATTCCAGCCATTACTTCTGTATCATGTTCGTTCATTTGACAGCCATAGGTCCGGATATAAAACTTACGGCCCTCACCCATTCCACGGAATTCTTCCGGAATGGCAAAGTCATTATGATACTTAACTTCTTCTTTTCCACGTTTTTTGGCTTCTTTTAAAGAAGGTGCAGTAATAACTTGTTCAAAGTATTTGCTGTAATCCTTGGCGGATTTTTTGTCCGAAGAATTAGCAGTTTCGACTTGCTGACCTTCTAATCGTTGTTTTTCGTTCATTTATCCAAAATCCCCTTTCGTAAAAAGTTCGCTTACTCGTCTATTAGATTTCTAAATGATAATTTTTACCTGTGCATATAAATATAGATCGATGAGCATGATCTGCACATTATTATAGTATAAAGGTTTACGTAAATGAAAACAATAGAAATCCCTGTAAACACGCATGTTTGCGGGCATTTTAGCGATTAGCAAAATCATTTAAGCAGTCCAATTAATAAGTTTAATCGATTTCTCTCACTCTAGATGTGACATAATTCACTAATACGTAAAAAAACTCGCCTTTAGGCGAAGACAGAGGAGTAGTTGCACTTATGCGTTAGGAAAGTATAAAATTCCTAAATTTATACTTTCCTATTAGCTAAAAAATCCCGTGGAATAAATTCCGCGGGATTTTAGATTTATATGATTACATAAACTCTGCAACTAATTTATCAAAGTGTGCTTGATCAAGGTTTAAATCTGCATCTACTAACGGTTCTTCAGAGTAACCAGTCAATAATTCCTGGTAGGAAGGACGCTCTGTGTTTTGGTAAATAAGGCCGGTTACTAAGCCATTATGCTTCATTAGTGTCTGCATAGCCAATTCACGATTAGATGGATCATACCCTTCCACATCATGAAGCTTTGTCAGATTTTCTTTAAACCAATCGTATGTGTTGACTTTATTATAGGTTACACATGGACTGAAGACATTGATTAAAGAGAAACCTTTGTGTTTAATACCCGCTTCAATTAATGCAGTCAAGTCTTTTAAATCTGTTGAAAAGCTTTGCGCAACGAATGTTGCTCCAACTGTTAACGCTAATTCCATTGGAGAAATGGATTGTTCGATTGACCCCATTGGTGTAGATTTTGTTTTAAAACCTACTGCTGAACGAGGTGATGTTTGTCCTTTTGTTAAACCATAGATTTGGTTATCCATAACGATATAAGTAATATCAAGATTACGACGGATGGCATGAACAGTATGTCCCATTCCTATCGCATATCCGTCACCGTCACCGCCTGAAGCAATAACCGTTAAATCGCGATTTGCCATTTTGACACCTTGTGCAATTGGAAGTGAACGGCCATGGATTCCATGGAAACCGTAAGAATTGATATAACCGGAAATCCGTCCTGAACAGCCGATCCCTGAAATAACTGCTAAATTTTCTGGTACTAAACCTACATTTGCTGCCGCACGCTGCATTGCTGCTTGCACAGAGAAGTCACCACAGCCAGGGCACCAGTTCGGTTTAACATCATTTCGAAAGTCTTTAAAAGTGGCCATTTAGAACAACTCCTTACATTTTGAATGTACTTCGTGTGGCAGGAATGGATTCCCATCATATTTAACAAACTTTGTAATTTTTTCAGCATGCCCAATATTCATTTTCATGATATTTGCCAATTGACCAGTCGCATTGTTTTCCACAACAATTACTTTCTTAGCAGAACGAACAAGTGGAAGAACCTCGTCTGATGGGAATGGATGGATCAAGCGAATTTGTGCATGATTTACTTTTAATCCGTCTTTTTCCAAACGAGCCATTGCCTCTTCAATAGCGCCACGAGTTGAGTTAAAACCAACAATTAGCAAATCTGCTTCTTCATGTGGTGCATTTTTATAAACAGGTGTATCAAATCGAATATTTTCAACCTTGCGGAAACGCTTATCCATTTGGGCAATCCGATTTGCTGCTGATTCTGATGGTTTACCAGTTTCGGCGTGCTCAACACCGGTAACATGGTGAATACCATTTTTCATCCCCGGAATTGTACGAGGTGAAATGCCGTCTTCAGTCACTTCATAACGCTTAAAATAACCCTTATTTTCAATCTCAGGAAGTTCTTCCGTAACAAGCTTACCACGTCTAATTTCAACTTTAGAAACATCAAGCGGTTCAACTGTTTGTTTTCCTAAAGATAATTGAAGGTCAGATAAAACGATTACTGGGCATTGATACTCTTCAGCAAGGTTAAACGCTTCAGCTGTATCATAGAAAGCCTCTTGTACAGTACTTGGTGCCATGACGATTTTTGGAATTTCACCATGTGTACCGTAAATCATCGCCATCAAGTCTGATTGCTCTTGTTTGGTTGGAAGTCCTGTTGACGGGCCTCCACGTTGAGTATCTACAATAACAAGCGGAGTTTCAGTAATACCGGCTAGTCCAATTGCTTCCATTTTTAATGATAATCCAGGACCTGAAGAAGCAGTGATTGCACGAACACCGCCATAGCTTGCTCCAATTGTCATTGTACAAGCAGCGATTTCATCCTCAGTTTGAATTACTGTACCACCAACGGCAGGCAGTTTCTTAATTAAATACTCCATGATATCCGAAGCTGGTGTGATTGGATAGGCAGCCATAAACCGGCATCCTGCTGCAAGGGCACCTAGTGCAATCGCATCATTTCCAATCATATACATCCGGTGTTTGCCATCTGCTTTTTCAAGCACCATCGTCGGAACAGTAGCATCCATTTTTTCTTTCATGTAATCAAAGCCAGCTTTGATTGCATCCATATTTTTAGCAACAACCTTGTCGCCTTTTTTACCGAAAATCTCACGGACTACTTCTTCAAAAACTTGAATATCCAAATCTAAGACAGCTGAGGTCGCACCGATTGCCACCATGTTTTTCATTAAGGACGTCCCTAATTCAGTGGCGATTTCTGTAAAAGGAACCGCATACATTGCTGCTTCAGTATCTTCCGGTTTCTTTGGAGTGAACTTTGCATCCGCAAGAATTACCCCTTTACTATGAAGCTCTTTGTAGTTCACATCGATTGTTTCTTGGTCAAATGCGACAAGGATATCAAGGTCATCAGAAATAGAACGAACTTCAGTTGTACTTACTCTGATTTTATTATTGGTATGCCCGCCTTTAATTCGAGATGAAAAGTGACGATAACCATACAAGTAATATCCCAGGCGATTCAGTGCGATAGCAAAGATTTCCCCAGTACTTTCAATACCTTCCCCTTGTTGTCCGCCAACTTTCCACGAAAGTTGATTGATCATTTCCTTACACCCCTTTGGATATGTAAAAAATCAGTAGATTAAATCATGTATTAGTGTAGCACTTTTCCGAGTAATTCACTAGAGATTAGCCTTTTAATGCTTTAAAGACTAAAAAGATAGAATCATGGATACGTACTAAACGCTTACAATTCTAGACCTATGCACCAAAAAATGCAACCCTTTGGCCTGAAATATTGTCTAAAATATGAATATTTTTTTATTATTTAAAATTCCCCTTTTACCCTATAGGGAAATATATCCAAATCGTGATCCTAAGTACAGCTTTCTACGCTTTCACAGCCTTTTTATTGATAACCCAGTTTTCTATTTTTAATCACTTTCATGTATATCAGAATAATATTTTTATAATTATATATTCAGCTCCTGCCTTTATAATTGGCAAAAAAAAACCGCTTGTTGTGAAAACAAGCAGGTAAGAAGATAAATTTTTGCCGCCCCCTGGAAAGAGTCTATCTCTTTCAACGCGGTTCTACAATTAGCTTAATAGCTGTGCGTTCTTCTCCGTCAATTAAAATATCGGTAAACGCTGGGATACAGATCAAATCAACTCCGCTAGGTGCTACAAATCCTCTTGCAATCGCTACTGCCTTAACGGCTTGATTCAATGCACCCGCACCAATAGCCTGTATTTCCGCTGCACCTCTTTCACGCAGAACTCCGGCGAGTGCACCAGCTACAGAATTAGGATTAGATTTTGCTGAAACTTTTAATATTTCCATTCCTAGCTCCTCCTTAGAAAATCCCGATCCCGCATGAGCAGTTTCATGAACAAATCAGGTATATAACATTCCACTGCTACTATATTCAGCTGTCAAAAGACATATTCCGGCTTGGACAAAATTTGTCAAGGAATTAACCCAAAAAACCCCCAAAACGGGGGTTTTTACCTTAACTATAAAAAGGATGGTCGTCATTGATTATTATTCGGTCCATATTTTTGCACAGCCCGCTTTTTCTATCCAACTCGATATAAACTGCACTCAGCTGATTGCGGCCAGATTTGGGAACTTCAAATCGTACAGGCAGACTGGTCAGGAATTTCTTAAGTACAGCCTCTCGTTCCATTCCTAAAATCCCATCATATGGCCCTGTCATCCCTACATCGGTTAAATAACCTGTTCCGGCAGGCAGTACACGGCTGTCTGCTGTTTGCACATGTGTATGGGTGCCAACGACCGCTGATACTTTGCCATCCAGGAACCAGCCCATAGCCTGTTTTTCACTGGTTACCTCCGCATGAAAATCAACAAAAATAAATGGTGTTCTTTCCCGTGCAATTTCAACTAATTCCTCAGCTTTTTTGAAAGGACAATCTAATGGGGCCATAAATGTGCGTCCTTGGAGATTGATTACAGCTACCTCTAATTCATTCACTTTAAAGAACGCTAGTCCTTTTCCGGGTGTTCCCTCTGGAAAATTCGCCGGCCTTACCATATTTTTTGCCGAATCGATAAACTCAAATATCTCACGATTATCCCACGCATGATTTCCAAGGGTAATAGCCTGTGCACCATAATTTAAAAATTCTCGGTAGATTTTTTCTGTTATCCCCCTGCCCCCGGCTGCATTTTCACCATTAATGATTGTGAAGTGGGGACGATATTTTTCTTTTAATTTTGGCAGGTATTCCTTTACCATGTCTCTGCCAGGTGATCCTACGACATCGCCGATAAAAAGTAGATTCATTTTTTCCCTCTCGTCCTTGTTTATTTTTTTCCTGTATTAACTTATTGGTAATGTCCATAAATAAAAGCGGTGCATTCGCACCGCTTTATTTTGCATATTCAACAGCCCGTGTTTCACGGATAACTGTCACTTTAATGTGTCCAGGATAATCTAGCTCTTCTTCGATCCGTTTGCGAATATCGCGCGCTAATCGATGTGCAGCAAGATCATCAACGGCATCAGGTCTTACAATAATCCTCACTTCACGACCTGCTTGAATCGCAAAGGATTTCTCAACACCTTCATAGGACTCAGAAATCTCCTCTAGCTTTTCAAGACGGCGGATGTAGTTTTCAAGTGTTTCACTACGTGCACCTGGTCTGGCAGCTGATAAGGCGTCAGCAGCAGCAACAAGGACAGCAATAATAGACGTTGGCTCTGTATCCCCATGGTGTGAGGCAATACTGTTGATTACTACCGGGTGTTCCTTGTATTTGGTCGCAAGTTCTACCCCGATTTCGACATGGCTTCCTTCCACTTCATGGTCAATTGCTTTCCCAATATCATGGAGCAACCCTGCACGACGTGCCAACGTTTCATCTTGACCAAGTTCAGCTGCAAGCAGCCCTGAAAGCTGTGCCACTTCCATTGAATGCTTTAAGACATTTTGCCCGTAACTTGTACGGAACTTTAATCGGCCAAGAATTTTGATAAGATCTGGATGTAATCCATGAACGCCCACTTCAAAAGTGGTTTGCTCGCCGACCTCACGGATATATTCATCTACTTCACGTCGAGACTTTTCAACCATTTCCTCAATACGTGCTGGATGAATTCTTCCGTCTTGGACTAACTTCTCAAGCGCTAAGCGGGCTGTTTCCCGACGAATCGGATCAAATCCCGATAGAATAACAGCTTCAGGAGTATCATCAATAATCAAATCAATGCCCGTTAACGTTTCTAATGTACGGATATTTCGTCCTTCACGGCCAATAATCCGGCCCTTCATTTCGTCATTTGGCAGGTTGACGACAGAGACAGTCGTTTCCGCAACATGGTCAGCAGCGCAACGCTGGATTGCGAGCGAAAGGATTTCCTTCGCTTTCTTGTCGGATTCCTCTTTTGCACGATTCTCGCTTTCCTTAATCATTATCGCAGTATCATGGGTCAATTCCTGCTCCATTCTGTCAATAATGATGGCTTTCGCTTCCTCACGGGTTAAGCTTGAAATTCGTTCGAGTTCAGTCTGTTGTTTTCTTACCAACTCGTCCACTTTGCTTTCCATCTCTTCAATATGCTGTTGTCTTTGGGTTAGAGAATCATCCTTCTTTTCTAAAAGATTTTCACGCTTGTTTAACGTTTCCTCTTTTCGATCTAAATTCTCTTCTCTTTGCAGTAAACGGTTTTCTTGTTTTTGCATTTCATTTCTTCGTTCACGAACCTCACGTTCTGCTTCTGTTCGAAGCTTGTGAATTTCATCCTTTGCTTCAAGCAAAGCTTCCTTTTTCAATGAATCAGCATCACGTTTCGCATCTTCAAGAATCTGATCAGCAGCATTCTTTGCGCCTGCTACTTTTGCTTCAGCAATGGATTTATGAACAAAATAGCCAACAACGGCACCGACGATAAGGCCAAGCAAAATGGAGATGATTGTAATAGGGTCCATCGTTACACCTCCTCTTGCTATGAACTTTTGTTACATTTTTCAAGTGTCGGCATGTACATTGTTTAGACTCAACATACAGCAAGCACCATGGCTTTTCGCGTCGTAATATTTCCAAAAATGTAAAATATACATGTTAATTGTAAAGGTGGGAATATTCATTGTCAAGGCTTAGTCTGATTGGCATTTTGAATTATTTAGGAGCCAACTTGAAAATTCCGTAAATTTATTGAGTTTTTGTATGAATATTTATTAATATAATTGCATATTTATTCACTTTGAAAAGAAAAAGCAAAACCCAATACCGGGCTTTGCTTTGCTGGATTAATCTAGCAATTTAAACTGCTCATCATCTTCTTCTGCTTCTGTTACTACTTTATCACCGTCTAAACCATAGTGTTCACGGATTTTTTGTTGAATTTCCTGGCGGAGCTCAGGGTTTTCCTTTAAGAATAGCTTCGCATTTTCGCGGCCCTGACCTACTCTTTCATCGTTATAGGAATACCATGAACCGCTCTTTTGAACGATATCTAATTCTGAACCTATATCGATGATTTCACCCTCTTTGGAAATACCTTCACCGTACATAATATCTACTTCAGCGGTACGGAATGGTGGTGCAACTTTGTTCTTTACTACTTTAATTTTCGTTTTATTTCCGACTATGTCAGTTCCTTGTTTTAACGCTTCAGCACGGCGTACTTCTAGACGGATTGTCGAATAGAACTTCAGCGCACGGCCCCCAGGGGTTGTTTCGGGGTTTCCAAACATGATTCCAACTTTTTCACGAATTTGGTTAATGAAGACAGCAATTGTCTTCGACTTGTTGATGGCGCCTGATAGTTTACGCAGTGCTTGGGACATCAACCGCGCTTGAAGACCTACGTGGGCGTCACCCATTTCGCCTTCAATTTCTGCTTTTGGAACTAATGCAGCAACTGAGTCAATAACAAGAATATCAACGGCACCGCTTCGCACTAATGCTTCAGCGATTTCAAGTGCTTGTTCACCTGTGTCAGGCTGTGATAACAATAACTCATCGATGTTAACACCTAATTTTTGTGCATATGTCGGGTCCAGGGCATGTTCAGCATCAATAAACGCTGCTTGTCCCCCTTTTGCTTGCACTTCGGCAATTGCGTGAAGTGCTACAGTTGTTTTACCTGAACTTTCTGGGCCATAAATCTCGATAATACGGCCTCTAGGATATCCGCCTACTCCAAGTGCTGCATCAAGCGCAAGAGATCCACTCGGAACGGTAGAAATTCTAGTCTCCGTTTGTTCACCCATTTTCATGATGGAGCCTTTACCAAATTGTTTTTCTATTTGCTTTAACGCCATTTCTAATGCCGCTTTACGATCACTCACGTTCTATTTCCTCCCTTATATATAAACACTCACGTATTGCCCTAATCTATTAAATAAATCCTATTATTAATATAACCTCTTTTTAGTTATTTGTCGAGGAAAAAGTCGAACATTCATTCTGTTTATGTTTATACAATTTATACCTCAATAACTGACATATGACCCCCTTTTTTGGTATTCTCACATTCAAAATACCTTAGATAACCAATTTATCTGATTTTCTCTATAAATTTAATTTTAATTTTTTATTGCCAATTACGCATTGCTTGATTTTAATTGACGATTCTTAATTTTCCTGCTGGTCAATAAACTAGACTCTCATTTACCGTCTGCCCTCTCTTTCTTCTTTTTGGTCAATGTAACGGGCTTTCATTTACCGCTAAGCCCCTCTTTTCTTCTTTCCGGTCAATGTAACGGGCTTTCATTTACCGCTAAGCCCCTCTTTTCTCCTTTTCGGTCAATGTAACGGGCTTTCATTTACCGCTGAACCGCCCTTTTCTTCTTTCCGGTCAATGTAATGGGCTTTCATTTACCGCAAACCCCCTCTTTCCTCCTTTTCGGTCAATGAACACCTCCTGCCCACCAAACCACCATTCCACAAATAAAAAAATCACAGAACGCTATTTAGCATTCTGTGATTCTTCTAAATTCCGCAATATAAAATAACAGCCGTATTTGACCGCCCGGTTGCGGTTTACTTCTCTTGTACCACCAAGGAGAAGCTTCTCAACCACTGTCGGCCTTCCCTTCAGTGCGATTCCGATATAAACCGTACCGACCGGCTTGCCTTCCAGCTCATCTGGGCCGGCCACACCTGTAAAGCTGATTCCAATATCACTGTTGACCAGCCTTGCGGCATTTTCGGCGAGCTCTTTCGCACACTCTTCACTAACGGCGCCGTATATTTCAAGCGTATCTGGTTTTACCCCTAATACTTGTTGTTTTACTTCATTAGAGTAGCAAACCACTCCGCCCTTAAACACAGAACTCGCTCCGGCAGCCGATGTTAACGCCTGTTGGAACAACCCGCCTGTTAAACTCTCAGCAGCCGTAATCGTTAGTTTCTTATTAAGTAATGCTTCCATCAGCTCATGCAATAAGGAGGTATTGTCATACCCATATAAAAATTGACCCACACGCTGCCGAATCACACTTTCCAGTTCATCAAGCATGGACTCAGCAGTTGTTTCATCCACATGCTTCGCTGTCAGCCTTAGTGTAACCTCACCGTCACCTGCCAGTGGAGCAATGGTGGGATTGCTCTGCGCATCAATTAAATCAATAATCTCCGTTTCCAAAGCGGCTTCGCCAATTCCAAAAAATCGTAATACCCTCGAAACAATTTTATCGTTCGACCCATTTTTTGAAGAAAGTGCCTGACACCCATATTGGAGAAACATCGGCTCCATTTCCTTAGGCGGCCCCGGTAAAAGCATATAGGTATGACTGCCGGTTTCCACGACCATTCCCGGAGCCATTCCGTGATCATTCGGGAGAATATGAGACCCTTCTAATACAAGTGCCTGCTTACGGTTATTTTCTGTCATCACACGGTTTGTCCGCTTGAAATAAAGCTCTATGGATTCTAATGCCGCCGCATCCATCACAAGTTCTTTTCCAATATGGCGAGCAATGGTTTCCTTCGTCAAATCATCCTTTGTGGGCCCAAGTCCGCCCGTAAAGATAATCATGGCCGCACGTTTTTCCGCCGCTTCAATCGCTGATTTTAATCGGTCAGGGTTATCACCAACAACTGTATGAAAATATACATCGATCCCCAGAGCAGCTAATTGCCGGGATATAAAACGAGCATTCGTATTAACAATTTGCCCAAGTAATAATTCTGAACCAACCGCAATAATCTCAGCATTCATTTCGAAGCCGCCCCCTATTTCATCCTATTTTGAGTTCTTTAATACATGGCTGTTTTTCGCAAAATAATCCCAGCCCGACCAAATGGTAAAAATCATGGCCACCCACAATGCTACAATATCAAAGCGGAATGAAACCATAGCAAAAATAATATTATGTAACAATAAGGACGAGATTGCGACGATTTGTGCCCAGGTCTTTATTTTACCAAGCATATTAGCGGCGACAACCTCACCTTCGCCAGCAAGTAAGAGGCGCAGACCTGTGACCGCAAATTCCCGGCTGATGATGATTATCACAATCCAAGAAGGTGCATAGATATCATTCAGTTCAACTAGGACAATTAGCGCCGCAGAGACAAGTAATTTGTCTGCCAGCGGGTCAAGGAATTTCCCCATATTGGTTACAAGGTTATATTTGCGGGCATAATAGCCGTCAACCCAGTCTGTTGTGGAGGCTAAAATGAAAATGAGCGCCCCGACAAAATGGGTAACAGGCATGTCCGCCCCAAGAAGATGCATGCTGCCCCAATCAAATGGAACTAACATAATAATCATGAATATTGGAATTAATAATATTCTTGATACGGTTATTCGATTTGGAATATTCATAATTTCCCTCCGTGTAATTATTGAAAGTGAAAAATAGTCATCAACAGATGACTATTCGGTCTTCAGAACATATTGAATCGTGATGTTCTGAACATTCGCTGTCGCTGGTACTGCGTATTCAAGCTTTTGGTCATTCACATAAATATCAGTATCTGCTGCGTTCCCAACTCTAATGACAGCTGTACTTTCTGCTGATAAATCTTCTGTCTGGCTCTCGGTTTCCCCGGTTCTAAGTGTCCCTTGAAAAAAGGTCTTCCCTTTTCCGTTTTTAATACTTACCCAGGTTTGTCCTTTAGAAACTAATTTCACGACAAATTTATCAGCATTTTTTAAGTCATATGTGGAATTATTCCCATTGCTTTGAACGGCTGTCAGCTCCTGCTTAGGTGTTTCTACAACAGGTTGTTTTTTCTCTTCCTGTTTGGCCGTTTCCTTTTTTTGGCTATCCTGTTTTTTATCTTTTTCTGCTTCATCCACTTTTACTTTTTCCAAGCTTTCAGATTTTTCAATTGTAACCTGATCACTATCATTCTTAATCGATTCATTTGTTCCGCCGCCGGCATGGTTTTGTAAAAAATAATATAAAAGACTAGCCACCCCAATGACAAACACAACGATTAATACTTTGGGAAGGATATCAAAGATTTTTGAATTTCCTTCTGAGATGGATTTATGTGTCTTGACCCTTGATAATTGCTCTGGCAAATCATCATTATAGGAAGCAGGGATTTCACTCTTATACGTGTCAAAAATTTCATCCGGATTGAGATCCAACGCCTCTGCATATTGCTTAATAAAGGCGCGTACATAAAAATTCCCGGGCATGCTGGAATAATTGCCTTCCTCAATTCCTACTAAATACCGCTTTTGAATTTTTGTCATGGTTTGTAAATCATCTAAGCTTAATTCTTTGGCTAATCGGGCTTCTTTTAGTCGATTCCCTAATTCAGTCACCTGTAACACCTTCCAATTTATTAAAAATCAAAATCTCCAAAATCTGATCCGGAGAACATATTGTGCTGATCAACTACCTCGTATGTAATCTCTTCTTCAGCATCATTTCTAAGTTCAATAATGTAATCAAAATCATCAAGCGTGTACTCAGAATTTTGAACGAAAATATCAGGGTGCTCGATCACTTTCACCGCAGGTAGACGCATAATTTCACGGACCAGCTGCCAGTGACGTTCATTTGCACGTCTTGTTGAAACAATGCCATCTAGAATAAACAGATTGTCTTGATTATATTCATCTTCAATCAGTTGATTGCGAATGGTTTGTTTTAATAGAGTGGACGACACGAATAACCATCGTTTATTAGCACACACACTTGCTGCCACCAGTGATTCTGTTTTCCCAACACGCGGCATCCCTCGAATCCCAATGAGCTTGTGTCCCTCCTGCTTAAATAATTCTGCCATAAAATCAACTAATAATCCAAGCTCATTCCTCACAAAGCGGAATGTTTTTTTGTCATCTGCATCCCTCTGAATATAGCGTCCATGTCGAACAGCCAGCCGATCCCGCAATTTCGGCTCTCTCAGTTTAATTAATTTTATTGTGTCCATCGTATGTAAAATTGACTCAAGTCGTTTTATTTGATCATCATCTTTTGCTAAAATAAGCAATCCGCGTCTGCCTTCATCAACACCATTAATGGTAACAATATTTATGGCAAGCATTCCTAACAGGGATGAGATGTCGCCCAATAATCCAGGTCGGTTTTTTTGAATCTCATATTCTAAGTACCATTCTTTTTTCATTAATAAAAAACCCCCAAACAGAAGTTTCGACATTTTTTTCGCCTTTCATCGTCTAACCCTTATAATAAATGATTTTGATTGAAGATGAAAGAAAAAACAAAGAGATTGACACATTTATCTAAGATATTTGCTTGACAGTATAAAAAAAGAGAGGAGACCATTAAGGTCCCATCTCCTTTTATCGAGTTCCATTATTCGAAATTAATTTTACCATGATATTCGCAATGGCCTGCTGCTCTTGTTTGTCAGCAACGGACCAAAGATCTGAAAGAATTCTTTCTTGCTCATTCTTCGGCTCCACTTGATTAGCTAAATAATCACCAATTTGAAACGCAAGATTGCTGATTGCCCCTTCACTCATTCCCTCATTTTGAGCATGATGAAGACGATCTGCTAAAAAGTCCTCCCACTGTTTCCAGTTATCTAAAACAGACATAATATTACCTCCTTTAGAATAGTACAAGGTTATTTTGTGAGGAGGAGCCTTAAACTATACATGAAGAATTTATGAATTTTTACGTGTACCACCCTCCATTTATTGCAAGAACCTGTCCTGTAATATAGGAGGATTCATCCGATAACAAGAAAGCAACGCTGTTCGCAATTTCTTCAGGCAGTCCAAGCCTTCCCATTGGAATCTCATAGGAAATCTGCTGTACCTCTTCAGGAGTGAAGTCATCCATCATTGGCGTCGCAACTGCACCTGGGGCTATCGCATTAACGCGGATGCCATTTAAAGCCACTTCCTTACTAAGAGCCTTTACAAACGCAATTTGGGCTCCTTTTGCTGCTGAGTAAGCCACTTCACATGCAGCACCTGTCTGGCCCCAAATAGACGTGATGACAATAATATTTCCGGAGCTCTTGCCTAGAAATTTAGGGAGCAGTTCTTTCGTAACCAGTAATGGATTTAAGACATGAATATTCATTAATGCCTCGGCTTCTTCTTGTTGCAAATCGACCAACAACCCGTATTGACTATTTCCGCTGCAATGGATGATGGCATCTAAAGAAAAGATTTGCGCAGCTATGGTTTTATATCCGTCAGCTGCCGCCAAATCTGCCTGGATGGGAATATATTCTCCGCTAAATGACCGCAGCCTGTTCAATAATTCAAGTATGGCTTGTTCATTTTTATTGTAATGTAAATACAATGAATAACCCTTGGAGGCTAAATGATACGCAACCGCTTGTCCAATTCCACCGCTTGCTCCCGTTATGAGTGCATATTTTTTCATTAAAATCACTCTCTCTTTATACTAGGCTGTGTTAAACTTGGCTGTTGATTTCCGCTTCAGGATGCTCGCTTTCCGCAGGGCGGGCGGTGAGCCTCCTCGGCGCTAAAGCGCCTGTGGGGTCTCACCTGTCCCGCTGCTCCTGCAGGAGTCTCGCACCTTACGCTACAATCAACAGGGGTAATATAATCAACAATCACCTTTAACACAGCCTTAAAGTCAAACGAATAAACAGCTAAGAAGCGTCGTGTATCCGACGCTTCTTTGGCTATTTTTTCTTAGGGACTACTTGGCAAACGGAGAAGCGCTCTTCTGAGATGACTTCTGCCGCCAATGATTGAACATCTTGTAATGTTATTTTTTCTAATGTTGGCACAACATCAAATAAATTCATTTCATTAAAAGCATAACGAGTAAATTGATTGGCAATATACTCCGGTGAATTCACAGCACGTAAAAAAGCACCAATTTTCTTCTTTATTGCTCGATCCAACTGCTGTTCACTAAATGAGCTCCCCTTCTTAGCCTCGAGAAGCATTTTTTCGAGCCTGTCAGCTAATTTGTCCGGTTCACCTGTGTCTCCACCAACCATAGCAAATCCAAAACCTTGCTCTTGGGTGTAGTCATATGAGAAAGTTTCATCGATTAGACCTTCACTATACAGCTGATTGTAATTTTCCGAGCTTTTGCCAAACAGCAGATCGAGGAGGACATTCATAGTTAATTCATTTTTCAGCAGCTCATCCCCGGTTTGATCGACATGGAGTGCTTTGATGCCTACCAAGGATTTAGATGTTTGCACATTCATCTCAAGCACCTGCTTCTTTTCAGCAGCTTGAGGGGGTTCTGATTCAAATTTACGTTTGATCTCGGGCATTTCCTTATAGTCTTTTTTGGACTGGTTATCTCTTACCTGGGTCATAATCTTTTCAGGATCTACCGGTCCAACAATAAACAACAGCATGTTGCTCGGGTGATAGAAAGTATTGTAACACTCATACAGCCAATCTTTTGTAATATGAGAAATGGACTCAATAGTGCCGGCAATATCTATCTTCACCGGATGATTCTGATATAAGTTTTGGATTAAGCCGAAATATAGCCGCCAATCTGGATTATCATCGTACATTGTAATTTCCTGGCCGATGATTCCTTTTTCCTTTTCAACTGTTTTCTCGGAGAAATAAGGCTCCTGAACAAAATCAATCAGCGTCTCAAGATTCTTTTCCACGTCTGATGTACTCGAAAATAAATAAGCGGTACGGGTGAAAGATGTAAAAGCATTTGCGGATGCCCCTTGACGGCTAAACTGCTGAAACACGTCCCCATCTTCTTTTTCAAACAGCTTATGTTCTAAAAAGTGAGCAATCCCATCGGGCACTTTGACATACTCGTCTTTCCCAATTGGGATAAAGGTATTATCTACTGAACCGTACTTCGTTGTAAAGGTTGCAAATGTTTTATTAAAGCCTTTCTTTGGCAAAATATAAACGTTTAGTCCATTGTCCATTTTTTCATGAAAAAGCTCCTCCTGGATCTGATCAAACGTAATTTTCTCCATTATTTGCCTCCCTCCGATCCCGTTAAGAAATAAATGGTATCCAGATCAATCTTTTTCGCCACCGCGACTATTTCTTCTTTCGTTGTTTTTTGCATTTCTGCTATCCATGAATCAAGGTGAATATCCGATTTAGCCACTACATTATGATAGAGGAGTTCGGTTAGTCCTCTTGCTGTATCAACCGTTTCCATGATTTGGTTTTGAATGACTGCCTTTGTTTGCTCCAGCTCTTGGTCGGTGAAATCACCTTTCTTCATTGCTTCCATTTGCTCATTTATGATTCCAACAGCCTGATCATAATTCTTTAAATCGATGCCTGACATCACCATCATTAAGCCTTTATGACTTTCTAAGCGGCTCGCCGCATAATAAGCAAGGCTCGCTTTCTCGCGCACATTGATAAATAACTTGGAATGCGAAAAACCGCCCAAGATGCCATTAAAAACCTGTAGGGCAAAATAATCGGAATCGCCATATACGATATTGGTACGATAGCCAATGTTTAATTTGCCTTGTTTTACATCCTGCTCTTCTTTGACAATATTAACCTCTGCTCTTTTGTTGATCGTTTTCGGATTTACTTCTTTCGGTGTGCGGCTTTCAAATTGAAGCAGTTCTTCCGCATATTTTTTGACTTCCTCTTCTTTAACGTCACCAATGACATATAGATCCATCTCATCCTCTAAAAAGGCCTTTTTGAAATATTCATATAAATTTTCCGGGGTAATAGCATCCACATCTGCGGCTTCCCCATTTACCTGAAGGGCGTAGGCCTCACCTTTACACATTTCTTCTAACAATCGGACATTAGAATAGCGCATTTTATCATCAAAGACTGATTGAATTCGGGACTTAAGTGTCCTTTTTTCTTTATCAATTGTCTCCCTGTCAAAGGCGTTATCTGAAATATTTGGGTTCGTCAATATTTCCGCAAGTAATTCAAAACCCTTTTTTAATAATGGATTGGAATCGCTTAAAAATTTTTCATTGGCGATTTCTAAAGAGAAGCTCATAATATGGTATTCACCTTTTTTCGCCAGATCGACAAAAAGAGTCGCACCATACAATTCATCTAAATATGATCGTAACGCCGTAGTGGTTGGATAGCTGCCGGAGCTGCTTTGCAATACATGGGGGAGTAGTGCCCGTTTCGTTACATCTTCTTTTGTTAATGGAGCTTTCATTCTCCAAACTAATGTATTCGTCTTATATTTTTCTGTTTCGATGACATGAAGGTTAAAGCCTTGCATTTCTGATATTTTTTCAGCATTAGCGTCCATTTACATTCCTCCTCATATGATTTGGGCCTTACTTAAACATATGTAAACATTTTTCTTTATATCTTTTCCATCGGGATAAAACCTATACTTATAACTATAATTTGACATGCCTGTTCAATACAATAAAAAACTCTCAGCAAGTGCTGAGAGTTTCCACATTAACGATTTCCCTTGATATAGTGTGTACCACTTGCTTTTGGTGCATCGGCACGGCCAATAAATCCTGTTAGTGCTAAAATTGTCAGCACATACGGTGCAATTAACAAGTACACATTTGGAATTCCCTTTAAGAAAGGTAAGCTTGAACCGATGATACTAATACTTTGAGCAAAACCGAAGAATATGGCGGCTCCTAACGCACCAAGCGGATGCCATTTTCCGAAAATCATTGCAGCTAGTGCCATGAAACCTTGACCGCTAATGGTTGAGTGGCTGAAGTTGGAAGTAATGGATTGAGCATATACTCCACCGCCAATCCCTCCAAGTGCACCTGAAAGAATGACCCCAAGATAGCGCATTCTAGTAACGTTAATCCCCATTGTATCAGCTGCCATTGGATGTTCACCGACTGATCGCAGGCGAAGACCAAATGGTGTTTTAAATACGATGTACCACACGATAATGGCGACGAAAATAGCTAGAAATGAGGTCCAATACGTATTTTGGAAAAATATTTTTCCAATAACGGGAATGTCCTTTAAAATAGGTATATCAATTTTACTAAAACCTTTACTGATAATGCCTGTTTCACCTTTACCATAAATAAGCTTTACTAGGAATAAAGTTAATCCTGTAGCCAGCAAGTTGATTGCAACACCTGAAACAGTATGGTCTGCACGGAATGTAATCGCAGCAACTGCGTGTAAAAGGGAGAAAATTGCTCCTGCAACCATTGCAACCAAAATAGAAATCCATGGCGTTAAACTTCCGAATGTTTCTACAAAAGTGATGTTAAAGACGATAGCTGTAAATGCCCCAATTACCATTAAACCTTCTAGACCAATATTTACTACACCGGAACGTTCTGAGAATATACCGCCTAATGCAGTGAAGACAAGTGGAGCAGCCCATAACAATGTCGATGGAACAACAATCATTAAAATATCCATTAAGCTCAACTTACTTCACCTCCTTCTTCTTACTTAGTCGATCAAGTAACACTCTAATCATATAGCTTGATGCAACAAAGAAAACGATTAACGCAATGATGATATCAACTAATTCGTTAGGTACCCCAGACTCAAGCGGCATGTTTAAGGCCCCTACCTTTAATACACCGAATAGAATAGCGGATAAAAATACACCTAAAGCTGTATTCCCACCTAACAAGGCAACCGCAATCCCGTCGAAACCAACTCCGGTAAATCCACCTTTAACAGCGGCATACCCAAATGTACCTAAACCTTCCATCGATCCTGCAAGACCTGCAAAAGCCCCGGAAATCAGCATTGATAGGATAATGTTCTTATTTACACTCATCCCTGAGTAATGTGCTGCATGCTGGTTAAAACCAACGGCACGCAATTCAAATCCTCTTGTTGTTCTTTCAAGCAGGAACCACATTATAAAACAACAAATAATGGCAATTACGATTCCCCAGTGAAGACGTGAATAATCTGTAAGACTTTGCAGCCATTCTGAACGCAAGGATGCTGATGCATGAATCATTTCCGTTTTATCGCCACTTTTAGCTGCTAAAATATTTCTAATTATATAGTTCGTAACATGTAGTGCCACATAGTTCATCATGATTGTCACAATTACTTCGTGAACACGAAAACGTGCTTTTAATAGACCTGGGATAAACCCCCAAATTGCACCGGCAATCATCGCTGCAATGACAGCTAACGGCAGATGTATAGCACGCGGCAGATCGAATGCTACACCTACCCATACTGCTGCAAGCCAGCCAACGATAAATTGTCCTTCAACCCCAATATTAAATAACCCGACACGGAATGCAAAAGCTACCGCTAAACCGGCTAAAATATAGGGTGTAATCTGCCTGACTGCTTCACCAAATGAATAGATATCCCCAAATACCCCGTTCCACAATGCAGAAAAGGCAGACACCGGGTCATACCCGCTCACTAACATGATAATTGTTCCAACCAAAATACCTAATAAAACGGCAATAACTGGAGTTAATAAGCCCTTTAAGCGTTTAGACATGCGTTTCTTCACCCGCTTCCTTTCTATTCGAACCAGCCATAAGCAATCCAAGCTCCTGCTCAGTTGTTTCTTTTGGATTAACTATAGCTACGATTTTCCCCTCATAAATAACAGCAATCCGGTCGCTGACATTCATAATTTCATCTAACTCAAATGACACGAGCAAGACAGCTTTTCCATTATCACGCTGTTCAATTAGGCGTTTATGAATAAATTCAATTGCACCAACATCCAGACCACGGGTAGGCTGTGCCGCAATGAGTAGATCTGGATTACGATCAACCTCACGTCCAATAATCGCTTTTTGCTGATTCCCCCCTGAAAGAGCCCTTGCCAATGTAAATTCACTTGGAGTTCGAACATCAAACTCTGCAATCAGTTTCTTAGCCTGTTTATATATTTCTTTAAAGTTCAAGACCCCACCGCTTGAATATGGTTTTTTATAATAGTTTTGTAAAACCATATTTTCACCAATTGGGAAATTCAACACTAAACCATGTTTATGGCGGTCCTGAGGAATATGACCGACACCAGATTCAGTAATTTTTCTTGGCGTAAGATGAATTAATTCTTTTCCATTCAATTTTACGCTTCCACTTTCGGATTTCCGTAAGCCTGTAATGGCTTCAATAAATTCAGATTGTCCGTTTCCATCTATACCGGCAATTCCAACAATTTCTCCGGCTTTTACAGAAAGATTAAGCCCATTAACAACGGTCACTCCACGTGCATCCTTTACAACCAAATCATGGATTTCAAGGACTTCCTGCTTAGGGTTTGCCTCAGTTTTTTCTGTTTTGAAAACAACTTCACGTCCTACCATTAAACTTGCCAATTCATTTGGATTGGTTTCACTTACATTGACTGTTCCAATCCCCTTTCCTTTTCGAATAACGGTACACCGATCAGCTACTTCCATAATTTCTTTTAACTTATGGGTGATCAGGATTATGGATTTTCCTTCTTTAATAAGTGTTTTCATAATCTGAATAAGTTCTTTAATTTCCTGCGGCGTTAAAACAGCTGTTGGTTCGTCAAAAATCAGAATTTCTGCACCGCGATAAAGCGTTTTTAATATTTCTACCCTTTGCTGCATTCCTACAGTGATATCAGAAATTTTCGCCTGCGGGTCTACGGCTAAACCATAGCGTTCAGAAATGTCGCGAACTTCTTTTTCTGCCTTTTTAATATCAATTCGCCCGCCGGATGTCATTTCACGGCCTAAAATAATATTTTCTGTAACCGTAAAAGTATCAACTAACATAAAGTGCTGGTGCACCATACCAATTCCCAGATCATTAGCAATATTTGGGTTTGTAATATTTACAGACTGCCCTTTCACGCGGATCTCGCCTTGTTCTGGCTGATATAATCCAAATAGGACGTTCATAAGTGTAGATTTACCTGCTCCATTTTCACCGAGTAAAGCATGAATTTCTCCCTTCTTAAGTTGAAGGGTAATGTTATCATTCGCTACGAAGCCGCCAAACTCCTTACGAATGTTGAGCATCTCAATTACGTATTCCATCTTTTCTCACTCCCTGTGATAAGATAAAAGGAAATTTTGACCAGAAGTAGTAAGAGGTCAGACCTTTTTAAGTTTTAAAAAAACAGGGAATTACTCCCCACTAAAATCTTAAATGAAAAGCAGAATTTGCATTCTACACTTCAGTTAAGATTTCATTAGAAAGGAATAAGCAGGCAGGTTACAAATACTGCTTATTCCTCATTTAAATTATTTTGCACTAAACTTACTTAACTCATCACGAGTTCCTGGGACTTTTACCGCACCAGATTTGATTTTTTCAATCCATTCCTTAACAGCTTTGTCAATGGCATCTTTCTGATCAGCTTTAGCATTAATTGGAGCTACGCCGACACCATCTTCATGTAATCCATAAAGCGCTACTTCTCCGCCAGGGAAGTTACCATCCATCGCTTTCTTAGAAAGGTCTTGTACTGCAACATCAACACGCTTAAGAGCAGAAGTAAGAACTACATCTGGACCCATATCGTTTTGGTCACGGTCAACACCGATTGCCCAAATTTCTTTGCTTGGGTCTTTTGATTTACGGTCTGTAGCTTCTTTAAATAGACCATTACCAGTACCGCCTGCAGCGTGGAAAATTACATCTGCTCCAGAAGAATACATTTTCGATGCAATAGATTGACCAAGTTCAGCTTTATCAAATGCGCCGGAATATTGAACATCGACTTTTACTTCTGGTTTTGCAGCTTTCACACCAGCTAAGAATCCAGACTCAAAACGCTCAATTACTGGAATTTCCATCCCGCCGATGAAACCAATATGGTTGGATTTAGTTTGAAGGGCAGCTGCAACACCCGCAAGGAACGCAGCTTCTTGCTCTTTAAATAGAACGCTTGCAACGTTTGGCTGTTTAACCTCTGCATCAATAATAGCAAAATGTGAATCTTTTTGTTGTTGAGCAATTTCTTCGATTGCAGCTTGCATTAAGAAGCCAATACCATATACTAAATCAAAGTCTTCACGAGCAAGTTTATTTAAGTTTGTAGAATAATCGGCATCAGATTTTGATTGAAGGTAATCATATCCGCCTTTACCTTTTTTCAATCCATTTTCTTTACCAAAAGCTTGAAGTCCTTCCCATGCTGATTGGTTAAATGATTTGTCATCAACGCCACCAACGTCAGTTACCATTGCTACAGAGAAAGTATCTTTTTCTTTATCTCCGCCCTTGGATGTTTCATTACCCTTGTTGTCATCACTTTTTCCACAAGCACCTAAAAGTGTTCCAGCAGCAAGAACTAGTGATAGCGCCATTCCAATTTTACGCATTTTCAAGGTATTTTCCCCCTATGAATGTTTGTTTGATATAGTAGAAATTTCAAAGCCAGACTTGGTTACGTTTCCAAAATGTAATAAAAAAAATTATATTCTCTTTCTTAATACGTGAAAACTAAATTTGTCTGCCTTAAAATAGTTTACCGAAAATAGGACAGGTTCATCCATTTCATCGAAATGCATTTGTTTTAACACCAACAAAGCAGTTTCAGGATCACATTCTAGTATTGGGGAAATTTTTTCATGATAGCCTACTGGCTCGATTTGAGCAACCGCGTATGTAATTCTGCGATTTGCCTCTTCATCTAAAATCTGAAAAATAGATTCTTCCTCATGGGAAAATGTTTCTGGCAAAATGCGTTCGAGGACCTTGTCAACACAATAAACGACTGGTTCTCCGTTTGCGGTTCTTACCCTTTCCATGACGAAAATCTCCTCACTAGCAGAACATGAGAAACGACGAATATCCTCTTCGGTAGGACCTTGTGTTGATGAACTTAGGAAAATCGTACCGGGTTTCATTCCAGCTTGTTTAATCATGTCAGTAACACTATTAAGTTGTTCAATCCCTGAAGTAAACATCGGCTTTGAGTTAACAAAGGTCCCAACACCATGGCGCCTAATGATAACGTTTTCTTCCTCGAGTATGCGCAATGCTTCCCGAAGTGTTGCCCTGCTGACCCCCAGTTGTTTGGCAAGATCGAATTCAGAAGGTAATTTTTCTTTTTCTTTATAAATTCCTTTTTCAATATCCTGCTTCAACCGATCGATTACCTGTAAATATAAATGCCGGTTATCTGACTTAATTGACATGCTGTTTCCTCCAGCCCTTTTCCTGAGACATCAGACATCTGATATCATTCCTACTAATCGAGATTATATTACCATCTTTTTTGTGATAAATAAATAGGAATTCAAAATTTTGTCGAAAAAAGGTCCGAACTAGAAATTTGTTATTAACTTGCTGATTTTTGCTCAAAAAATCTGCTATAATTGAATACCTTTTTTAATAGCGAATAGATGTGACGGGAAATTAGTAGGATTTTTTCCTGATACAAGTATTCACCTCCTATAACTATAGTATCAGATTTCGCGCAAATTAGTATTAAAAAAAGAGCCAAATGGCTCTTTTTTATCGAATAACGATTAATAAATTTTGACTTTGAGAAATGTCCAGCTCCAGCGCTTGTGGCTTCCGCTTTTCTACGAACTTTGCTCTTCATTGGGTTTCGTCTGTAAGACTGCTCGCGGTTTACTTCCTTCGTACGGGCCAACGACACCGCGGGCCTCCATTTCATCTATTAGACGGGCCGCCCTAGTATAGCCGATTCGAAAGCGGCGCTGCAGCATAGAAACCGAAGCAGTTTGCATCTCAATAATTAAATCCACTGCATCTTCATATAAATCGTCCTCAACTGCACCTGTTATCTCCGGAATATCATCCGGAATCATCTCTTCTTGGTATTGTGCCTTTTGCTGTGAAATGACAAATTCAACTGTATCTTCTACCTCTTGATCGGAAAGAAATGCTCCTTGCACTCGAACAGGTTTGGATGCTCCTACCGGCAAGAATAGCATGTCTCCGCGCCCTAGCAATTTTTCTGCTCCGCCCATATCCAGGATGGTTCTTGAATCAGTTGCACTTGATACCGCAAAAGCAATTCGTGAAGGAATATTTGCTTTAATCACACCTGTGATAACATCAACAGATGGGCGTTGGGTGGCAATAATTAAATGAATGCCCGCAGCACGTGCCATTTGTGCAAGCCTCGTGATTGAATCTTCTACATCAGATGAAGCAACCATCATTAAATCCGCTAACTCATCTACAATCACGACAATATAAGGTAATAACGGCTGCTTATCGTTTTCTTCCAGATTATGTTTCCTTACGTGTTCATTATAGCCTTCAATATTACGGGTTCCTGTATGAGAAAACAATTCATAGCGCCGTTCCATTTCACTGACTACTTTTTTTAATGCTTGTGAAGCTTTTTTAGGATCTGTTACAACTGGTGCCAGTAAATGGGGAATTCCATTATACACATTGAGTTCGACCATTTTTGGGTCGATCATCATTAATTTTACTTCATGGGGTTTTGCCCTCATTAATACGCTTGTAATAATACCATTAATACAAACACTTTTTCCGCTTCCTGTTGCACCGGCTACAAGTAAATGGGGCATCTTATTTAATTCTGCGAGAACCGCTTCACCCGTTATGTCCCTGCCAAGGCCGATTAACAGCTTGGCATCCGGCTTGTCATTTTGGGTACCTTCTAATACTTCCCTTAATGACACCATCGCCACATCGGAATTTGGAACTTCAATGCCAATCGCTGATTTTCCTGGAATAGGCGCTTCAATCCGAATTCCTTTAGCAGCAAGTGCTAATGCGATATCATCACTTAAGCTGACAATTTTACTAACCTTTACACCAACATCAGGGTGTACCTCATATTTAGTGACTGCTGGTCCTAAATGCACTTGGGTAACTCGCGCTTTAACACCGAAGCTTTGAAATGTCCTCTCAAGCTTTGCTGCGTTTGCATGGATTAGCTCATATTCACCGCTTTGATCTGTTTTCCTTGGAAGGTTTAGCAGTCTAAGCGGCGGTAACTCATACGCCACATTTTCTACTTCTGTAAATTTAATTGGCGGAGTATGATCCTCTTCGGCATCATTCGATTTATGCCTTTTTTCCTTCGCATGTTCTTTTGGATTTTTTTCCTTAGGAGCCTCTTCAACATACGCACGGTCTGCGAAGCTTGAAATAATCGGTTCAGGGATAACAGGTTCGTTCACTTCAGCCTGCTGCTGATTGTTTATAACGGGGACACTTTCTCTTTGGCGATTTTCCCGCTCTTTTTGCCTTTGAGATTTTTTCTCGTTCTTTCTCTCTTCTTGTTTTTGTTTCCATTCTGACATATCCGTTTTAAAGGCGTCCCATTGATTTTTTGAAAAGTCAAATAGAGTAATCACAATCTTCCCAATGAAATCTCCAAACGATTTTCCAGTTAATAGGACAATCCCAACGATTATAAAAACAAAAGCAATAATTTTTGTACCTGTTTCTGCGAACAGGTAATGAAACATAGCAAATAAAATCGCTCCTAAAATCCCGCCGCCCAAATCATGGGTCGTACTTGTTTCCCCTCTTACTTCCATCATAAATAATTCCCAAGTGTTCCCAATCACACTAGGATCTTTAAATTTCCCATCATTTGTGAGCAAATGAAAAAGAGTGACATGACTCAAATAGTAAGATTGCCGATATAATAAAATAGCTGCCAACTAATTTAATATGGAAGAAAAAAGGAATACTACGTTTCCACATTAAATAAACACTTAATATTACTAGTCCAATTAAGCTCAGCATGTACCATTCTCCCATCCAAAAACGGAAGAAAAGGACAGTGGCATTCCCGACTGCTCCAAGCTTTGCGATTGAAATGATCGCTAATGCCAATAAAGCCAAGGCGGATAGCTCGTATTGAACGGTTCGTTTTAAATGATTATCTCTTTTTTTGGGTTTTCTTCTCTTTCTTTTTGCCATCTAATCACCTTGTATCGTTCAGTTTGGTCTATTTTTCATAGTATTAATTAATAGGCTGTGTTAACTTGGCTGTTGATTTCCGCTCCAGGCACTTCGCTTTCCGCGGGCGTGACGGGAAGCCTCCTCGTCGCTTCGCTCCTGCGGGGTCTCCCCTGCCCCGTAATCCCGCAGGAGTCTTCGTGCCTTCCGCTCCAATCAACAGTTTGAAAAAATCAACAATGACCTTTAACACAGCCAATTAATAAAAAGGAAAGCAGCCTGCAAGGCTGCTCAAATAATTGTTATCTAATTATACCATAATCTACTATTGCAATGCGGACAATCCATCAAGGTAACCGAAAGAAATTTTTGCACCAGGGTATATATGTTCATTCAAATAATGCTGGGGGTCACTGCTTACTATACGAATAACCTGAACATTTTGCTGATCAGCAAGCTCTACCAAAAGTGGAATCCCCTGATAGTTTATCATTTGCTGATTGCTTGCCGCTTCCGCTTCATAGGGAAAAATTAGTTCATTTGGCATCATTGTATATAAAATCATTGAATCAGCCCCTCATTTTCTTCTTTTTGAAGATCAATCATTTCATTGAGCTTTTTCATTGCGGGACCTAAACCGCCTACCTCATCAATTAATCCCGACTTAACGGCATCAACACCGATTACATTCGTTCCAATATCCCGCGTTAAATTTCCTTTTGCAAACATTAAGTCTTTAAATGTTTCCTCCGTAATTTTGGAATGTTTTGTCACAAAGTTGACCACACGTTCCTGCATTTTATCCAAATATTCAAAGGTGGCCGGTACTCCTATGACAAGCCCTGTCAAGCGAATTGGATGGATGGTCATCGTAGCAGTTTCTGCAATAAAGCTGTAGTCACATGAAACTGCAATCGGAACACCAATCGAATGACCCCCTCCCAGGACGATGGAAACAGTTGGTTTTGAAATAGATGCAATCATTTCAGAAATGGCCAGCCCTGCTTCGACATCCCCGCCGACCGTATTTAATACAATTAATACACCTTCAATTTTCGGATTTTGTTCGATTGCAACAAGTTGCGGCAATAAATGCTCGTACTTTGTTGTTTTATTTTGCGGAGGTAATGCCATATGTCCTTCAATTTGGCCAATTATGGTTAAACAATGAATTCGAGAATCTGCTGAGAGCTGCGGCACATTGGTTTGGCCAAGCTGTTGAATTTTCTCTATTAAACCAGAAGTAGACTTCTCCTCTTTTTGTGGTTGCTGCTCTTCTTGGTTATCGGTATTTTTTTGAATATCGTTATCCATCCTAATACTCCCTTCAAGCATGATATTTGTTAGTGTTTACCTTTACATTGATTTCATGCCAAAACAATACAAAAAGAGGTACCGGAGGAATTCCGGTACCTTTACATTCACACTTCCATAATAATCGGCAGTATCATTGGCCTTCTTTTTGTTTTTTCAAATAAAGATCGATTTAATTCATCTCTTATTTCCTGCTTAAGAGTGGACCATTCAAATGAGGTTTTAGCTGTGTTTCTTTCCACAATATCATGAACTAATTTCGTTGAATCATCCATTAATTTCTCCGATTCGCGAACATAGACAAACCCTCGTGAAATGATTTCCGGCCCTGCCGCAATTTTCTTTTCTTGTTTCGTTAACGTGACAACAACAATTAAAATGCCATCTTGTGACAAAAGCCTTCGATCCCGAAGGACGATATTTCCGACATCGCCTACACCGATTCCATCGATTAGCACATTGCCAGACGGAACCTTCCCGGTAACTGTTAATGTCCCTTTCCTTCCATTCCACAATATCACCGCGGTCGGGAATGTAAATTTGTTCATCGGCAAGACCGCATTCAATGGCCACTTTTCTGTGTGCCTTCAGCATCCGATACTCACCGTGAACCGGAATCAAAAATTTCGGCTTCATTAAATTAATCATAAACTTTAATTCTTCTTGACTTCCATGGCTTGATACATGGATTGTCCTTTTTCCATATACAACATTTGCTCCTGCTTTGAATAACAGATCGACCGTTTTCCCTAAAAATACTTCACTTCCTCTTAATGGTGAAGCAGCAATTAAAACAGTATCACCAGGCTGGATATTCAATAGCTTATGTGTCTGTTTTGCCATTTTCTGCAAGGCTTCAATTGGTTCTCCCTGGCCACCGGTCATTAATACCGCTATTTCTTGGTCAGGATATTCATTAATCTGATTTACCTGAATCATGACATCTTCGTCCACTTCTAAATATCCTAAGTCGAGGGCAATATGATAGATTCTTTCAAGGCTTTTTCCTACTACAGCGACTTTACGGCCATTTTCTTTCGCAGCATTAAAAATATGCTGGATTCGATTGATGTCCGATGCAAAGCAAGCGGCAATAATCCTCCCCGGTGCATTATAAAACGCATGGGACATTTCACGTTCAACAATCGCTTCAGATGTTGTGTACCCAGGTTTTTCGGCTTCAGTACTGTCAGACAGTAAGCACAAAACCCCCTGTTCCCCTATCTCAGCCATTTTTCCAATTTCAGGCTTATAAAGTTTCGTTGCAGCCTGATCAAATTTAAAGTCTCCCGTATAAACAATAATCCCTTCAGATGTATGGATACAAACGCCAACTGAATCCGGGATGCTATGATTAGTTCTAAAAAAACTTACATGTACAGCATCTAATTCCACTTTTGTATCCGAATCAATCTCAATAAATTCTGCATTTCCGATAAATTCCTGTTCCTTAAGCTTGGCTTTTGCAAGAGCAAGTGTTAGTTTCGTTGCATATACGGGTACATTAACCTTTCGAAGCACGTAGGAAAGAGCACCAATATGGTCTTCATGTCCATGTGTTAAAAAAATCGCTTTGACTCGTTCCTTATTGTCATTTAAATATGTTAGATCTGGAATGACCATATCGATACCAAGCATTTCTTCCCTCGGGGAACATTAAGCCGGCATCAACAATAAATATGTCCTTGTCCACTTCAACAAGGTACATATTCTTTCCGATTTCTCCGATACCACCAAGTGCAATAATCTTGATGGAAGTATTTTTTTTCTGTATCAATTTCCGTTTCCTCCTACATGATGTGTAATCCGACCGAAGATCAGTTATGAATATTATACTTGAAAGTTGAAAACCTTTACAACCAATAATTGCTATATTCATTCATCACAACGATCAAACGGATGAAAAAAGGGCATACCGCACTATATTTCGGTATGCCCATGGATATTTTTTATTTATTTTTCAATAAAGAAATCAATGTCGTTCGTTCCTGTTCCGTTAAACCGACAAGTGGCAGCCTGACAGACCCAACATCCAATCCCGATACTTGTAATGCTGTTTTAACTGGGGCAGGGCTTGGTGCGGCAAATAGGCCCTGCATGATTGGCAGCAATTGCTGATGGTATGCTGCAGCCTTGGCATTTTCTCCATCAAAATAAGCTTTAATCATTGCTTGCAAATCGTTTCCAATTACATGAGAAGCAACTGAAACAACTCCTGCTCCGCCAATAGAAAGAACCGGGATTGTCAAGCTGTCATCCCCGCTGTATAAAACAAAATCCTCATCCGTATCGGCAATAATACGTGTCATGGCGTTTAAATCACCGCTTGCTTCCTTCACAGCCACAATATTAGGTATCTCAGATAGTCGAATAATCGTCTCCGGACGAATATTTACAGCAGACCTGCCAGGAATATTGTATACCATGACCGGAAGTGTTGTTGCTTCCGCAACCGCTTTGAAATGCTGGTACAGACCTTCTTGATTTGGTTTATTATAATATGGTGCTACAGCCATGATCGCATCCACACCAAGCTGCTCTGCTTTTTTCGTCAATTCAATTGATGCATACGTATTATTACTTCCAGTGCCGGCAATGACTGGGATCCTTTTCTTCACCACTTTAACAACATGATTAAAGAGTGCCAGCTTTTCTTCTTTGGATAACGTTGGTGATTCTCCCGTAGTACCTGAAATCACAAGGGAATCTGTTCCATTCTCTATCAAGTAATTAATTAACTGAGTGGTCTTAGCAAAGTCTATATGCCCATTTTTATCAAAAGGGGTTACCATTGCCGTGGAAACTCGCCCAAAATGAACCATTTTCCTACTCCTTTCAATACAACAGAATACCAATAATTTGTTGTATCGCATTCATTCACTTAACTACTCCATCATTTACCTATTTCCTTATTTACAAATCGGCAAGATTAAACTCAATCGATTCATCTTCTAATTGAAAGGCATCATGCAAGGCATTAACAGATTTGGCTAAGTCATCCTGCTTAACTAATACCCAAATGGTGGTATGACTATCTGCTGATTGCAAAATACGAATGCTATGGTCAGACAACGCTGTAACGATTTTGGAGGTAATCCCCGGTACCCCTGCTATTCCTGCACCAACAACAGACACTTTGGCACAATAGCGTTCAATTACAGGTTCATGTCCTAAGTCGTTTAAGACCCTGATTGCCCGATCCGTCATTTCCTCTGTGACCGTATAGACTACACCATTTGGCGAGATATTGATAAAATCTACACTGATTTTTTCATTTGCCATTGCTTTAAAAACTTCTGCCTGGAGGTTGTATTGATCCTTTTTAGCAAAGACTTTTATTTGCGTGACATTTGAAACATGAGCAATCCCCGTAACGGTGCGTTCTCTAATATCACTTCCACGCTTATCTTTATTTAAGGTGGTAACCAATGTTCCTAGATTGTCGGAATAAGTGGAACGGATGCGAATCGGCACTTTTGCCTGCATGGCAATTTCCACCGCTCGGGGATGAATCACCTTCGCCCCCTGATAGGCCATATTGCACACCTCGGTATAGGTAACTATGGAAAGCGGCCGGGCATTTTCTGCAATCCGCGGATCGGCCGTCATAATTCCTTCCACATCGGTAAAAATATCTATCCATTCGGCATTTAGAGCCGCTCCCAGCGCGGCAGCGGACGTATCACTCCCCCCCCGCCCTATGGTGGTGATATCGCCATTCTTAGCAGCTCCCTGGAACCCGGCAACCACTACAACATCATGGTTCTCAAGTTCCCTAAGCAGCCTATCACATTTCATTTCGTTAATCTTTGCATTTGTATGGTCATTGTTCGTACGGAAACCTGCTTGAGCTCCTGTTAATGCGATTGCATTCATTCCACTTTCCAATAGCATATTTGAAAAAACAACACTAGAAATAACCTCGCCGCAGGACAATAATAAATCTTGCTCCCGTTTTGAGATTTTGCTTAGGTTGCCCCCAATTAACGATAAAAGTGTATCGGTTGCATAGGGGTCACCCTTTCTTCCCATTGCCGAGACGACAACGACTACTTTGTAGCCGTCGGCAAGTGCTTTTTCGATATGACTTTGCGCGTGTTTCCTGCTCTCTTCATCTTTAACGGATGTACCGCCAAACTTTTGTACAATAATTTTCATGGTGACACCAAAACCTGCCTTTTTTGGAAAGGTAACTTATTTTACGATACCTAGTTTTACTAAACTTTCTGCAATCTGTACTGAATTCCAAGCAGCACCTTTTAGCAGATTATCCGAAACAACCCACATGTGGAAACCACGGTCTTCATCGATGTCTTTTCTAATACGTCCTACAAAAACATCGTTTTTCCCTACACAATGAGCAGGCATTGGATATACTTGATTATCCGGATCATCTTGCAAGACAATACCCGGTGCATCTTGTAATAATGCTTTAATTTCATTTGCGCTTACGTTCTCTGATTCTATTTCGAAATAGACGGATTCAGAATGGCCGACTGCAACCGGAAGACGGACGCAAGTTGCTGATACCTGTAACTCTGGTAAATGCATAATTTTTTTGGTTTCATTAATCATTTTCATTTCTTCAAACGTATAGCCATTATCTTGGAATTTATCAATTTGCGGAATCACATTAAACGCAATTTGATAATGATTTGTATCTGATGAGACTGGTAAAATTTTTGGTTCAAATGGTTCTTCAGTCAAAATCGACTTTGTTTGTGCCTTTAATTCTTCCACCGCCGCAGCACCTGCACCTGAAACGGCTTGATATGTGGAGACAATGACTTTTTTCAATCCATACTTTTGACGAATTGGTTCAAGAGCAACCACCATTTGGATTGTTGAACAATTTGGGTTTGCAATAATCCCGTTTTGATGATGCAAGTCCGATTCGTTCACTTCAGGAACGATCAATGGTGTATTTTCATCCATTCTAAATGCGCTAGTGTTGTCCACGACGATGGCGCCGCGTTTTACTGCTTCTGGGGCAAGTTCCTTAGAAACACTGCCGCCAGCACTGAATAAGGCAATATCTACACCTTCAAAGCTCTCCGGCTTTGCTTCTTGTATCGTAATTTCCTCACCATTTACATTTATTACTTTCCCCGCTGACCTAGCTGAGGATAAGAGGGTAAGTTTTCCGATTGGAAAGTTCTCTTTGATCAATGTTTGGATCATTTGTTGTCCAACTGCTCCTGTTGCTCCTACTACGGCAACATGATATCCATTTTGCTGATTCATTTCTAAGTTTCCCCTTTCAATCTTTCCACAATATTTTCCTGGTTATTTCATTAATTAAATCATATCAGAAGGGGGAAAGTCCCCCCCTGTTGAAAGATTAATTTATTTTAACATATTCTTATAAAGAAATAACCTTTTTTGATGCAGAAGGGGGAAGTTAGTCAGAATCTTTATATCTTTCTACCAGGACGGGCTGGAGCTGTCTCCCTTCGATAGCTGCCTCCACCGTTTCAGACAACAATGTCATTCTGGCAACCATCGAGTTTGGTTTTTTAACTGGATCATCCTGCCCGTATGGAATAAAATAAATATTTTTCGTTGCCATTAATCTCATTAAGTTTACTCCGTTTAATCCTAGTGCATCATTCGTTGAAATCCCCAGAACGACAGGTTTTAAATTTCTTAATGTTGCTTTTGCAGCCATTAATACAGGACTATCGTTCATAGCATTCGCAAATTTACTCATGGAAACGCCTGTTAATGGCGCAATAACCATACAATCAAGCGGAATTTTCGGACCTAAAGGCTCTGCTTTCACAATCGAATCAATAACTTTATGGCCTGTTAAATCTTCAATTCTTTGAACCCAATCCTCTCCTCTTCCAAATCGGGTTTCCGTATTTTTTACTGTAAAAGTTACCACTGGCATGACCTCTGCGCCGGCCAGAACCAACTTTTCGATTTCCGGAAAAACTGCATCATAGGTACAATGTGAGCCAGTGAGACCAAAGCCGATTCTTTTCCCTTTTAAACTCATTTCACTTTCCCCTTTCGGTTTATCAGATCATCCTGGAGCAGTTGTACTAGAACATCAGCAAGAATGATACCGGCCGTTTTTGGAGCAACAATACCAGGCAAACTCGGAGCGAGCAATGCCTTAATTCCACGTTTTTCAGCATATCGGAAATCTGTACCGCCTGGTTTTGAAGCAATATCAATAACCAATGTATGGGCTGGTAACTTTGCTATAACGGCTGCACTTACAATTGGATAGGGAATGGTATTGATTAAAATATCCGTTCCCGAAACTTCTTTGGTGATATCGCTTAAATGGAATGGGGTTACACCCATTTCAGTAATTCTGGCAAGATGCTCGCTTTTTCGTGCTCCAACTTTTACTTTTGCACCAAGCGCATGAAAGGCCCTTGCAGTACTCATACCACATCTTCCTAACCCCAAAATGGTGATATTAGAACCATGAATGGTAAAATCAGTATGCTGTATGGCCATCATAATGGTTCCTTCCACAGTAGGAATCGAATTGTATATAGCTACATCGTCTCGCGAAAATAGCTGTACTAGCGTTCTTTTCGACTGCTTTATCATTCCATTTAAATATGAATTACTGATTCCTGAATAAATCGTGCAATGTTCAGGAGTTTTTGAAAGGATATCCTCTGTTAAAATCACTTTTTCATTCGAAAAAATCGTTTCTACCTGACCTTCCGGATTTGTACCGGCTACAGGCAAAATAAGAGCGTCTATCGTCGAGAAATCAACCTCATCCAACTTTTCTTTGACCGCACCTGTAAAGGCGTGATCGAGCTGTTCAAAACCAATAAGCGATAATCTCGCATCTAATTCGGTTAACTTGCGGATGATTTCCAGCTGTCTGGCATCCCCGCCAATCACGGCTATCTGCATCCCTGTCAGCATGAAAACATTCACCTTCTTTTTTTAAAAGTCCTTTAAAAATTGATAATAAAATCCTTTTCTTCTACTCACTCCAACATCTTATGTAAGATTACTTCATTCGGTGAGTTTTCCATCTTGAGAAATGAAAAAAGCCCAAGCAACGGTTAGTTTGCTTGGGCTTTTTCTCTTATATTTTCACTGATCTTCATCCGGAACATCAATGATGATCATGTCCGTTCCGATTTTTTTTATATGCTGCCATGGCACCCTAATTTCTCCTGCTTGTTTCCGAAACCCAAACCATTTTAATGAAGGAATCAGGAGTGCCTGAATTTGACCGGTTCCTTCATTAATTTCTAAATCGGTTTGCCCAAGGACTCCTAGACGTTCCGCCTTTTTTACATCCACAATTTCTTTTCCACTTAATTCACTTAACCTCACTGTAAAAGCCCCCTCATCCCCTTTTCTATTAGTTTATAAAGGGACGTCCAATTTTAGAATAAGAAAAGCGGAAGCGCCCTGATCAGCGGCGTATGGCCTCCCCGAAAAAGCTAACGCTTTTTCTTCGTGCGGTGCCTATGCTGCCGAAGCCTTCCTTGTGGAGCGCTCCAACTGAGATAAAGGAAACACGAAGAGCCGGTGGCGATTCGATGTTGACTTATCGTAGGGCGGAGTGCGAAGGACACTAGCCGCTAGGGCACTGGAGCTGGACAATTCTCAAAGTGGAATTTATAATTTCTTATCAAATATGAAAAGAGGCATCCCAATGGAATGCCTCTTAATACGTACCATTATTTATTTGGGAATTCCCCATCAGGACTAATAAGCGTTACAGAATATTGGTCAGTAAAAATGGCTTTTGCCATTTCATCGACACTGTTTTTAGAAACTGCATCGATTTGTTCGATAATTTCATCAAGTGAGCGATGACGTTTCAATAAGAGTTCATTTTTACCATTACGGCTCATTCGGCTATTTGTACTTTCTAAACTTAACATTAGGCTGCCTTTCAGCTGCTCTTTACTGTTAGTTAGTTCCTTTTCGGTGATTCCATCATGCTTTAATTTTTCAAGTGTCTCCTGGATGGTATCAAATAAAACATCCAGCTGCTTCGCACCGGTTCCACCGTAGACAGTCACAATTCCGCTATCCTGATAGGCAGAGTGGTAGGAGAAAACTGAATAAGCTAAGCCCCTTTGTTCACGTACCTCTTGGAATAGTCTTGAGCTCATGCTTCCGCCCAAAATATTATTTGAGTGTAATTAAACTGTAAATATCTTCATGACCAACCTTTAATCCTTCAAAACCTATACATAAATGGGCCTGCTCGGTATCCTTCTTCCCTTGATATTCTATTTGAATGAAAGGACGGAACATTTTCAGGTGTTTCTTTTGCCCCGCCTTGATAGGACCCAAAGTAATTTTCAACTTCTTGGATAAAACTTTCCGAAACATTTCCAGCGATCGATATAACCACATTTTCGGGGTATAACGTTCTTGAATATATTCCTTAAGTGATTCCCCTGTGAATGTCTTTAAGGTTTCCTCTGTACCCAGGATTGGGTAACCAAGCGGATGATCTTCGAAAACAGCCCTGCTCAATAAATCATGGACAATATCATCCGGTGTATCTTCGTACATTTTGATTTCTTCCAAAACAACATTTCTTTCTTTGTTTAATTCCTCTTCCACAAATGTTGAATTAAAGAACATATCAGCTAATACGTCTAAGGCAAATTTAGAATGAGTATCTAGAACCTTTGCATAGTAGCATGTGTATTCTTTTGATGTAAAAGCATTTACCTGCCCGCCAATGCTGTCAAAAGATTCAGCAATATCCTTTGCGGAACGTGTAGCGGTTCCCTTAAAAAACATATGCTCTAAGAAATGGGAAATCCCGTTTGTTTGTGGGTCCTCATTTCTAGAACCTGTTCCAATCCATACTCCAATAGCAACTGATCGTACGGTTGGGATATTTTCTAATACAATTCTAACTCCGTTTTGGCAAGTGTATTTATTAATCATCGACTTCCTCCTGTCGCAGACGCTACTACTCCAATTATTAATTATAATTTCTAAAAGATATTTTCTCCAATTTTTCGGATGAATTTTACTTAAATTATTTAATAATTCTTTCCTCATCCATTAATTCGGTAACCGTACCGATTTGTAAATTTTTTTTCTCAATTAGGGTGATCAACCGGTCAAGTGACTTTGCCGTTGATTCAGTTGGATGCATAAGTACCATTGAACCCTTATCAATTTTAGACATGACACGGTTAATAAGAACATCAGGAGCAGGCTTGCGCCAATCTACCGTATCTACTGTCCACATTACTGTTTTCATATTTAGTTCGGCTGCAATAGTAATTGTCTCATCCCGATAGCTTCCGCTGGGCGGGGCAAACCATGTACATTTCTTCCCTGTGGCTGCTTCGATAATTTCGTTTGTTTTGATCATTTCTTCCCTTGCCCTTGAGGCAGTCAGCTGCTTCATATCTGGATGGGAGTAGGAATGATTTCCTACTTCATGGCCCGCGCTCACAATCATTTTTGCAAGGTCTGGATTCTTTTTGACCCAATTCCCTTCAAGAAAAAAACTTGCTGATACATTATGATTTTTTAGGGTTGCAAGCATATCCGATAAATATTCATTACCCCACGCAACATTAATAATGAAGGACACCATCGGTTTTTCCGGGTGACCTTTATAAATCGGAGAAGGCGGTAAATCTTGCAAATGAACTTTTGGTTTTGTCTGGATAAATACTAGTTTCTTTTCATCAAATACGCCTTTGCTCTTCATTTTTTTATACGAAGCTGCAATATCAACTTTGAGTCCATTGTAACCGGGAATGGCCTTCCAGACAGTGTCAACCTTCGCATCGGAAAATGGCTGTTCATATGTAGAAGCATTTTTAACTATACTTTGATATAAAGGATCTGACTGCTTTGCTGCTGGCAGGGCCGATTCTTTTAACGCGGAAACGTACTTATCCACTATGGGGATGTTCACTGTAATCACCGCAGCCAAACAAATTACAATTAAAATAATAGCCTTTTTCATCTACCTTTCCCCCTTCCATACAGATTATGTATAAAAGGGACAAGGTAGAACAGAGAAAAAACGGCTTGCTCCTGATGGAAAGTTAACTTCTTATATGGAAAAAGTCAGGGGCAATCCCTGACTTTTTCATTCACTCAGATTTTCATATTTCTGTATTTCTAATTATTGCTTTTCTTCTGCCTTTTCCCGTGTCTCTTTTAATACAGCTTTACGTGATAAGTTAACTCGGCCTTGTTTATCAATTTCGGTAACCTTTACTAAGAGTTCGTCGCCAATCTTCACAACATCTTCCACTTTCCCTACCCGCTCTTCAGCAAGTTCAGAAATATGAACAAGACCGTCTTTACCGGCAAAGATTTCAACAAAGGCACCAAACTTTTCGATTCGTTTCACCTTACCAAGATACATTTGTCCCACTTCAACTTCACGAACAAGATCTTCAATAATCTTTTTCGCTTTTTGATTCATTTCTTGATTAGTTGAAGCAATAAAAATGGTACCATCTTGCTCGATATCGATCTTAACACCAGTTTCTTCAATAATTTTATTAATTTGCTTACCGCTTGGTCCAATGACATCACGAATTTTATCCGGATTGATTGTCATTGTTAAGATTTTCGGAGCAAACTGGGATAGCTCTGTTCTTGGTTCTGTAAGAGTAGCAAGCATGGAATCCAAAATGTGCATTCTTCCCACTTTTGCCTGCTGCAGAGCTTCTTCTAATATTTCACGGGAAAGACCTGCAATTTTAATATCCATTTGCAATGCGGTAACGCCTTTTGCTGTTCCTGCAACTTTAAAATCCATGTCTCCTAAATGGTCTTCCATCCCTTGAATATCAGATAAAACTGTATAATGTTCACCTGATTTTACAAGTCCCATGGCAATACCGGCAACAGGTGCCTTAATCGGTACACCTGCATCCATCATCGCTAATGTACTTGCACAAATACTTGCTTGTGAGGTAGAACCATTCGATTCAAGCACTTCTGAAACAAGTCGGACGGTATATGGGAAATCCTTTTCAGACGGAATAACTGGCTCAAGCGCTCTTTCTCCAAGTGCCCCGTGCCCAATTTCGCGTTGGCCTGGTCCACGGATTGGTCCAGTTTCACCAACACTAAAGGATGGGAAGTTATAATGATGCATAAAGCGTTTTTCTTCCTCAATTCCTAATCCATCAAGAATCTGAACATCACCCATTGCCCCAAGAGTACAAATACTTAAGGCCTGCGTTTGCCCGCGGGTAAATAATCCTGAGCCATGTGTACGAGGCAAAATACCAACCTGTGAAGATAATGGACGGATTTCATCAATCTTTCGGCCATCCGGACGAACCTTTTCCACAGTAATTAAACGGCGTACTTCCCCTTTAACAATCTTGTCCAAAATTTGTTTCACTTGCTTCATATCTTCGTCTGTTGCTTCTTGTTCTTCAAATTTGGCAATAACAACATTCTTAACTTCTTTAATTGCATCTTCACGAGCATGCTTTTCTTGAACCTGAATCGCCTTTACCATGTCAGCTTCACATAAATTTCTTACTTCTGTTTCAAGGTCTTTGTCAATTTCATAAAGGGTGATTTCCCTTTTTTCTTTACCAATCTCCGCGACAATTTTCTCTTGGAACTCAATTAAACGTTTGATTTCATTATGACCAAACATAATCGCTTCAAGCATGATTTCCTCAGGGACTTCCAGCGCTCCTGCTTCAACCATGTTAATCGCATCTTTTGTTCCGGCAACTGTTAAATGAATATCACTTTTTTCAGCCTGGTCAACTGTTGGATTGATGATAAATTCATTATTTACCCGGCCAACAACAACACCGGCAATTGGACCCTCAAATGGAATATCTGAAGTACTAAGTGCCAAGGAAGATCCAAACATTGCTGCCATTTCTGTTGAACAATCTTGATCAACACTCATTACAATACTAATGACTTGTACATCATTACGGAATCCATCCGCAAACAACGGACGAATCGGACGGTCAATCAGGCGGCTCGCCAAAATTGCCTTTTCACTTGGACGCCCTTCACGTTTAATAAACCCTCCAGGGATTTTCCCTACAGCATATAAGCGCTCCTCATAGTTTACGGTTAATGGGAAAAAGTCCAGGTTCTTCGGCTCTTTCGAAGCTGTTGCTGTACTTAATACAGCTGTATCGCCATAGCGAACTAGAACCGCACCGTTTGCTTGTTTTGCTAATTGGCCGATTTCAACTGTTAATTTACGGCCAGCCCAATCCATCGAATATTCATGTTTCGTTTGTTCCATATTTTTACCCCTCTCTATCCAATCACTTAGAGGATGATGCGAAATAATTCGCTGTAATCATCGTTTTTCATCTATATTCATATAAAAAAAGCCTAAAAAAGCTTATATTATCAATCAAATTAATTATAGTATGCACAAATTTGTCCTGTCTTAAAAATATGTATAAAAATTTCTTTAATTGTTTTAAACCTAACAAAAAAGCGGGAAAAATCCCGCTTCTGAAAACTAACGACGTAGACCAAGCTTATTGATTAACACACGGTAACGTTGAACATCCTTATTACGAAGGAATGTTAAAAGATTACGACGTTTACCAACCATTTTCAAAAGACCACGGCGTGAGTGGTGATCTTTCTTGTGTGTGCGTAAGTGCTCGTTCAAATTATTGATTGATTCAGTAAGGACAGCGATTTGAACTTCTGCAGATCCTGTGTCGTTCTCATGAGTTTTGTACTCATTAATAAGTTCATTTTTACGTTCTTGAGTGATTGCCATCCAGGTTCACCTCCAAATTTTAATATCCCCTGTTACCGAGCAAGCGTCGGTGACTCGACTTGCCAAGCAAAGGTTGTTTTAATACGTAATTAAGAATACATGTTTTCACGCCAAAAAGCAAGTTAAAACCTTATGATATTGTAAGAAAAACTACTTTTTAGCGGCAATGTCAGGAAGATTGTCGATTTTTTTCAAAGTAATCGATTGTTTGTTGTTTATCTTTTTCTATTTGTGTAACAAGCTGCTCGATCCCCGAAAACTTTTGTTCATTACGAATGTAAAGATGCCATTCGATTACCACTTCATCTCCATAAATCTCTTGATTAAAGTCAAATAAATGAACCTCAACAGACAATTTTAATGATTCCTTGTTAAATGTTGGTTTATATCCAACGTTACAAACTCCGTTATACCAATCATGCTGAACCTTCATTCTTACTGCGTAAACGCCGACGGGCGGGATAATATACTCAGCTGACATCTCAATATTTGCGGTCGGAAAGCCAATTGTTCTGCCGCGTTTATCTCCATGAATGACCACTCCTGTTGTTCTATAAAACCTTCCTAGAAGTGTTGGCAGCTCAATTGTTCTACCTTCTTTAAGATTCTGGCGAATTCTTGTTGAGCTTACCTTTTCATTATCCTGGACAAACTTAGGAACGACTGAAAAAGTAAATTTTTCACGTGAATGAAATGGTAAGGTTTCCATCGTCCCTTTTCCCATTCGTCCATACGTAAAATCAAATCCCGCCACTGCATGATGAACATTTAGCCCAATAACATATTGATCAATAAACTCCTGTGGCAGAAGATGGGCAAATTCTGCTGTAAAATGGACAATAAATAAATAATCGATCCCGAGCTCTTCAATGATTGCCATTTTTTCTGCTAAGGGGGTTATATATTGAACATGCTTTTTATTTTTTCCTAATACAACAGATGGATGAGGGTCAAATGTCATGACTGCGCTCGCTAACCCCTTCAACTCAGCTTGTCTCTTTGCCTCAAGAATGACTTGCTGATGGCCGCGGTGAACACCGTCAAAATAGCCTAGTGCCATTGCTAATTGCGGTATTTTATCTTTGTCTATATTTAATGGGAAATTAAGTTTTATTACTTCCAATTGAAACTCACCTTTTCTAGACTGTACCCTTATTTTAAAAGTTAATCATTTTCGACTTCGAGAATTGTCCGGCTCCAGCGCCGAGGAGCTTCCGAATTTCTTTATTCCTGATCATTCCTCAATACTTTAACTGGTTTTAAAAGTCCAGGCTTATTTGGATGCTTTGCATAGATAGCAAGGACAAGCCCTTCATTCGTTTCAGCGATAATAGGTCCGTCACAATTTTTAAAGTGGTCAGGTACAGGTAATTGTGCACCATTTTTCACTTTCTCTGCTACTTTATCATTAATCAGTAATTTCGGCAAATGAGAAAGTGCCGTTTCTAATGGTCTTAACACACTAGAGATGGTTCCAGCTTCCATATGTTCTTCAATTTCTTCAAAGGTTAAACAATCCTCTAACGTAAAAGCAGCCGATTGAACTCTTTGCAAATTGGACATATGGGCAGGATACCCTAAAAGTTCACCAATCATGACAGCCAAAGTTCGGATATATGTGCCCTTGCTACAGCCTACCCTGAACCGAAATGAGATAGTCTCCCCTTGAAATTCCTCCTTGTCATCAAGCAGTTCGATGGAATAGATCGTTACTTTCCTCGTGGGACGTTCTACTTCGATTCCCTTACGAGCATATTCATATAGTCTTACTCCTCCCACCTTCACAGCTGAATACATAGGGGGCGTTTGTTCAATTTCCCCTGTGAGCGATTCCAGCACCTTGATAATTTCTTCTCTGGTGAAAATCCGATCTACGTTTTGGCTTTCTACTACTTCGCCTGAAGCATCTTCAGTAGTTGTTGAAAAACCAATTGTTACTTCACCAACGTAGGCTTTGCCGGCATCTGTTATGTATTCTGCTACTTTTGTTGCTTTTCCAATGCAGATAGGTAAAACCCCTGTCACGTCGGGGTCAAGTGTACCAGTATGACCGACCTTCTTTGTCTTTAATATCTTTCTTAATTTAAAGACGCAATCATGTGATGTTAGTCCTGCAGGCTTAAATAATGGCAGAATTCCTTCCATTCAATATTCTCCTTTCAATTAAAAAAGGGATAGACAAAATGTCTATCCACTATTCTTCTTCATTTTTTTCCATTGGTTTGTCATCGGTATGCAATTGATGTAGAAGGGTTTCAATCCGATTTCCATAGTCGATGGATTCATCCCATTCAAAGATGATTTCCGGTGTTTTTCGAAGTCGAATACGGTGACCGATTTCGGTTCGGATGAAGCCTTTTGCTTTTGCCAGGCCTTTTAATGTATTTTCCCTTTGCTCTTCATCACCTAATACCGATATATATACTTTTGCTTGCTGCAAATCACCTGTTACCTGAACATCAGTAACTGTCACAAAGCCGATCCGGGGATCTTTAATTTTACGACCGATGATGTCACCAAGTTCTTTCTTCATTTGTTCTCCAACACGATTTGCTCTATGGCTCATCACATTCACCTCTTAACTTAAAGCCAATCAATCTCGGTGATCGTTCTTTCTATTTCTGGAAAGGAGTCGATTAATTTTAGTGCATTTTGCAATTCCTGCTCGGTCGATACCCGGGCAGAGGTAACAACAGCAATCGCGATTTTCGTTCGTTGCCAAACATCCTGAAAATCCACCTCTGCCACGGATACATTAAACTTCTGTTTTAAACGTGTAAGGATCCGCTGCAAAACCGCACGTTTCTCTTTTAATGAATGCGCATCATAAATTATACATTCACACACGGCAACACCGACAATCATTTCCGCTCTATTTCTTCCATTATATAAGCTTCAACGATATCTCCTTCTTTAACATCATTAAAGTTTTTAATAGTTATTCCGCACTCGTAGCCTTGTGCTACTTCTTTAGCATCGTCTTTGAATCGTTTTAAGGCATCTATGTGTCCTTCAAAAATGACAATTCCATCACGAATTAAACGAATTCCGCTATCGCGAGTGATTTTTCCATCAGTCACATAAGATCCTGCAATCGTTCCAACCTTAGATACTTTGAAAGTTTGACGAACCTCTGCCTGACCAATGATTTTTTCTTCAAATTCTGGATCAAGCATCCCTTTCATCGCGGCTTCAATCTCTTCAATTACCTTATAAATAATTCTGTGAAGGCGAACATCAACTTTTTCAGCTTCTGCCGCCCGCTTCGCATTCACATCCGGACGTACGTTAAAGCCGATTACAATAGCATTGGAAGCAGCGGCTAGAGTAATATCGGATTCATTAATCGCACCGGCACCACTATGAATGATTCTGATATTGACACCTTCGACATCTATTTTTTGCAAGGAAGCTGCTACTGCCTCTGCAGTACCTTGAACATCTGCTTTAAGGATAATATTTAAATCCTTCATTTCTCCTTGCTTCAATTGATCAAACAGATTTTCCAGGCTGACGATTGATTTTTCACCACGCTGAGCAGCTAATGCCTGCTGTGCACGAGCTTCCCCAACTTGACGAGCTGTTTTCTCATCCTCAAAGACAACGAAACGATCTCCAGCCTGTGGAACATCATTTAAGCCGGTAATCTCAACAGGAGTTGATGGATCCGCCTCTTTTACACGGCGGCCTTTGTCGTTTACCATTGCACGGACACGGCCAAAGGTATTACCAACCACGATTGGATCGCCAATTTTTAATGTCCCGTTTTGAACAAGCAAGGTTGCAACCGAACCGCGTCCCTTGTCTAATTGTGCTTCGATAACTGTTCCAACGGCCTTGCGTTTTGGATTTGCTTTGTATTCTTCTACTTCACTTACAAGAAGAATCATTTCAAGCAGGTTATCAATTCCTTCACCCGTTTTTGCGGAAAGCGGTACAAAAATAGTATCCCCGCCCCATGCTTCTGCTACTAATCCATGCTCTGTCAATTCCTGCATAACACGATCGGCATTTGCTGCTTCTTTATCCATTTTATTAACAGCGACAATAATTGGAACCTCTGCTGCTTTTGCATGGTTAATCGCTTCAACCGTTTGTGGCATAACCCCGTCATCGGCAGCAACAACAAGGATGGTGATATCAGTAATTTTGGCACCGCGGGCGCGCATAGTCGTAAATGCAGCATGTCCTGGTGTATCAAGGAAGGTAATCTTCTTGCCATTTTCAACCACTTGATACGCACCGATATGCTGGGTAATTCCTCCAGCCTCTCCTTCGGTTACCTTTGTGTTACGAATGGAATCAAGGAGAGTGGTTTTCCCATGGTCAACGTGACCCATAATCGTAACAACCGACGGTCTTTCCACTAAAACCTCTGCCTCGTCTTCAGTAAAATACACCTCAAGGTCAGTTGTATCTATTTTAATTTCCTCTTCCACTTCGACTCCGTATTCACCAGCAATTAATTCAATCGCATCTTTATCTAAAACTTGATTGATTGTTGCCATAACGCCGAGTAAAAAGAGCTTTTTAATGATTTCCGAAGGTTCGCGATAAATCTTTTTCGCAAGCTCTCCAACCGTTAAAGATTCACTAAAAGTAATTTTAGCCGGAAGTTCCTTCTCTTTTTTCTTTACTGGCTGTGTATGTTGTACTGGAGTATGTGCCTTTTTCTTTTTATTATTATGGTTGTTACGGTTTTGGTTATTATTATAAGGGCGAGACTTCGCTTTATCAGCGCTGCTAAACACTTTGTTTTCTTTTGACTGAGATTCTTGGTTTTGCTTTTTGCCTTCAACCTTTTTTGGAGGCGAGACTACTTTTACCTTGCTAGGAGTAGCATTTTTATCTGCAGCCTCCTCAAATGCTTTAGCAGTTTTTGCCTGTACTGGTGGTTTCTGCCCTGATTGTGCCGGTCTTTGATTTGGACGATTTTGCTGCTGGCCCGGCCGTGTGTTTGTGCGATTTTGCTGTCCATTATTCTTTTTTTGCTGTGGAGCATTGTTTTCTTTTTTGTTATAGGCTGCATCCAGCTTTTTAACATCTGCATCTTCAATTGTTGCCATATGGTTAGAGACCTCTATATTCATTTCTTTTAATTTATTGATAATTTCTTTGCTTGATATATTGTGTTTCTTCGCGTATTCATAAACACGGATTTTACTCATATGTTTCACCCCCGCAAGATTTAATCGAGCAACGTTACCAGTTTTTTAGCAAATCCATCATCCATAACAGCTACAATAACGCGGGCTTCTTTGCCAATTGCTTGACCAAGAAGATGACGATTTTCCACCATTTTTAATGGAACTTGATAGGAATTACATTTATCTGTAATTTTTTTTGTCGTATTGATAGACGCATCCGCGGCTAATAAAACGAGCTTTGCCTTCCCGTTTCGAATTTCCTTAACGGCAAGCTCCTCACCTGATATGATTTTACGCGCCCGATTGGCTAAGCCAAGTAATGACATCCATTGATTTTGCTTCATTTGGATTGTCGGTTCTCCTTCTCTATTAACTCAAGTAATTCTTCATAAATTGAATCATTAACCGTAACCTCTAAATGGTTTGATAAGGTGTTTTTTTTCTTGGCTAGTAGTACTGCCTCTTTGTCCTTGGAAAGATAGGCACCCCGGCCGGATTTTTTTCCGGTCAAATCAACGGTTACCTCTCCTTCTTTAGAGCGAACGATGCGAACTAGTTCTTTTTTCGGCCTCATTTCACCGGTTGCCACGCATTTGCGCATTGGAACTTTTTTTCTAGTGTTCACACGTCTCACCTCACCTAATCGTCGATTTCGTCTTCAAAATCAAAGTCTGTATCAACATGATCATCAAAAAGTCTGATTGTCTCTTCACGAGGATAGATCCCCAGTTCACGTGCTTCGGTCTCTGATTTGATATCGATTTTCCAGCCTGTTAGCTTCGCAGCTAAACGGGCGTTTTGTCCCCGTTTCCCGATAGCCAAAGAAAGCTGATAATCCGGGACAACAACGGTTGTTGCCTTTTCATTTTCATTCACCATTACATCAAGTACTTTAGAAGGACTTAGTGAATTTGCGACAAATACAACAGGATCGTCTGACCATTTCACGATATCAATTTTTTCACCCTTCAATTCGTTTACGACTGCCTGGACCCGCGTTCCCTTTGGTCCCACACATGAGCCGACTGGGTCAACCTCGTGATTATCTGAATGAACGGAAATCTTCGAGCGGTCACCCGCTTCTCTGGCAACTGATTTAATTTCAACTGTACCATCATATATTTCGGGCACTTCTATTTCAAATAATCGTTTCAGTAGTCCAGGATGAGTCCTGGATACAAATATTTGCGGACCTTTTGTCGTTTTTTCAACTTTTGTAATAAATACCTTAATACGATCATGCGGCTTATATCGTTCATTCGGCATTTGTTCATTTACCGGCAATAATGCCTCAATTTTTCCAAGGCTGACATAAATAAATTTAGAATCCAGCCTTTGAACAATCCCTGTCATAATATCTTCTTCACGGTCGATAAATTCAGAATAAATAATGCCTCTTTCCGCTTCTCTTACACGCTGGGTTACAACTTGTTTAGCCGTTTGCGCAGCAATTCTTCCGAAATCTTTTGGCGTTACTTCCATCTCGACTACATCTTCAACCTGATAATTTGGATTAATCCTTACGGCATCTTCTAATGAAATTTCAAGCCGCGGGTCAAATACTTGATCAACTACTTCTTTTCTAGCAAAGACACGCATGGAGCCAGATTGTAAATTTAAGTCGATGCGGACATTTTGGGCCTGATTAAAATTACGGCGGTATGCTGATACAAGCGCCGCTTCAATCGCTTCAATTAAAATATCCCTGGAAATACCTTTCTCTCTTTCCAGTATTGTAAGAGCATCTAATAATTCGCTGCTCATTTGCTTATATCCCCCTAATCCTATTCAATTTTATTCATCGTTTCATTATGAAAAAATAACAGCTAAACGAGCATTCGCTACTTTTTCATATGGAATCTCAATGGACTTTTTGCGAGTTTTAATCTTAATCTCAACTATTAAGTGATTACCGGTAAATTCGAGTAATGTGCCTTCGAAGCTTTTTTTCCCATCAATCGGTTCATACGTTTTAATAAAAACATTTTTGCCAATTGCCTTTTCGAAATCCTTCTCTTTTTTTAATGGACGCTCTGCACCTGGAGATGATACTTCAAGAAAGTAGTTATGGGGAATCGGATCCATCTCATCGAGTTTTTCACTTAGTCGCTCACTAACCAGGCCGCAATCCTCGATATCAACACCAGTATCTTTATCAATATATACGCGAAGGAACCAGTTTTTTCCTTCCTTCACATACTCAATGTCCACTAATTCCATATCTAACTCTTGAAAAATTGGGGCAGCCAGCGCTTCTACAACTTCCGTTACTTTGCTCATGCTTTACCTCCTTTTCTATAGACTTTCACCCATATTCTATGTAGTTCACGGAAAGTTTTATCAAAAAAAACATTTGTAAACAAGACGAAAGAGTGGGTTTCCCCACTCTTGAACACGAGAGTATTTCTTAGTATTTCCAATAAAACTATACCATAACCATGATTTATATGCAAACTGCTACCCTTAAAATAAGGTTTTTCACGGTTAGAACAAGGAAAGCTGATTCTGCTCTGGAAGAGATTTTAAACAGCCTTGTTTATCCAAATACTCTAGAATTGTCTTGGATACTTTTCCACGCTGCTGCAGGTCTTCTTTTGATAAAAATTCTCCGTCTCCCCTGGCCTTTACGATATTATAGGCAGCGTTTGTGCCTAACCCAGGAATCGAATTAAATGGAGGAATTAATGAATTGCCATCAATAATAAATTCAGATGCATCCGAATGATACAAATCATAATTTTGGAAGCTGTACCCTCTTTCTGACATTTCTAGTGCAAGTTCCATAACTGTTAACAGGTTTTTTTCTTTATTGGATGCCTCAAGACCTTTTGCATTAATTTCCTCGATTTTTGCACGAATCGCTTCTGATCCTCTGGACATCGTTTCGATATCAAAGTCCTCGGCCCGAACTGTAAAGTAAGCAGCATAATATAAAAGCGGAAGATGGACTTTAAAATAAGCTATCCGTACAGCCATTAATACATAGGCAGCGGCGTGGGCTTTAGGGAACATATATTTGATCTTTTTGCAAGAATCAATATACCATTCCGGCACCTCGTTTTTCCGCATTTCCGCTTCCATTTCTTCGCTTAAGCCTTTCCCTTTACGGACGGATTCCATAATTTTAAAGGCAAAAGATGGCTCGAGACCCTGATAAATCAAATAAACCATGATATCATCACGACAGCCGATTACTTCGCTTAAGTTACAAATTTGGTTATGAATTAATTCCTGAGCATTCCCCAGCCAAACGTCTGTTCCGTGGGATAAACCGGATATTTGGACAAGTTCAGAGAAGGTGGTCGGTTTTGTATCCTCTAGCATTTGCCGGACAAATCTCGTCCCAAACTCTGGAATACCTAATGTTCCGGTTTTACACATAATCTGCTGTTCTGTTACCCCAAGAGATTCCGTATTGCTAAAGATCTTCATGACTTCGGGGTCGTCTGTCGGTATCGTTTTTGGATCGATTCCACTTAAATCTTGAAGCATCCGGATAACAGTCGGATCGTCATGACCGAGAATATCAAGCTTCAGCACATTATCATGGATGGAATGGAAATCAAAATGTGTCGTCTTCCATTCCGAGTTCCGATCATCTGCTGGAAATTGAATCGGTGTGAAATCATACACATCCATATAATCCGGAATAACGATAATCCCGCCGGGGTGCTGACCGGTCGTTCTTTTTACTCCCGTACAGCCGGAAGCTAACCGTTCCACTTCGGCATTCCGTATTTGGAGATTGTTATCCTGCTGATAGGCTTTTACATATCCAAAGGCCGTTTTATCCGCAACAGTACCGATAGTCCCTGCACGGTAGACATATTCTTCACCAAACAAGACTTTTGTATAGTTGTGGGCACGCGGCTGATATTCACCTGAGAAGTTCAAATCGATATCAGGGACCTTATCTCCTTTAAAGCCTAAGAACGTTTCAAACGGAATATCGTGGCCGTCTTTGCGGTATTTTCCACCACAATTTGGACAGTCTTTATCAGGTAAATCAAATCCGGAGCCGACCGATCCATCATTAAAGAACTCGGAATGCTTACATGTTGGACACACGTAATGCGGCGGTAACGGATTCACCTCTGTAATTTCTGTCATTGTCGCTACAAGGGAAGATCCAACGGACCCCCGCGAACCAACGAGATAGCCGTCATCAAGGGATTTTTTCACGAGCTTATGCGAAATTAAATAAATAACGGCAAATCCATGCCCAATGATACTTTTAAGTTCTTTTTCCAGGCGGGCTTCCACAATTTCAGGGAGAGGCTCTCCATAGATTTTATGAGCCATATCATAACTCATTTGACGCATCTCATCTTCTGCGCCTTCAATTTTAGGTGTGTATAAATCGTCTTTAATTGGTTTAATGACGTCAATCATATCAGCAATTTTATTGGTGTTGGTCACCACTATTTCTTTCGCTTTTTCTGCCCCTAAAAACGAAAAAGCATCAAGCATTTCATTGGTTGTCCTAAAATGAACGTCCGGAAGTTCATGGCGGTTTAATGGGTTTGCGCCGCCTTGTGAGTTGATTAAGATTTTTCGATAGATTTTATCATTTTCATTTAAATAATGAACATTCCCTGTAGCCACAACAGGCAGGCCTAATTTATCGCCAAGTGTGACAATTTTACCAATAATATCCTCCATCGCTTTTTCATCCCGAACTAATTCCATTTCTATTAAAGGAGCATTTACTTCCTTCGGCATTACCTCAAGATAGTCATAAAAACGGGCGTGTGCTTCTACCTCTTCCGGGGACTTTTGCATCATCCCTTCAAACACTTCACCTTTATTACAGGCTGAGCCTACAAGAATGCCATCCCTATATTTTTGCAAGACTGACCTTGGGATTCGGGGAACTCTGTAAAAATACTCAATATGTGCGATCGACACAAGTTTAAACAGGTTCTTCAAACCGTGTTCGTTTTGTGCTAATAGTGTGCAATGGTAGGGGCGGGCACGTTGATAGGCATTTCCTTTCCCCATATTATCGTTCAATTCATCATGGTATTCGATTCCTTTTTCAAGGGCATCCTTCAGCATTTTCAAGAGTAAATAACCTGTGGCCTCCGCATCATAAATCGCACGGTGGTGCTGGGTTAATTCAATATCAAACTTTTTCGTCAATGTATTTAATCGGTGGTTCTTCATTTCTGGGTATAAGAATCGACCCAACTCAAGTGTATCAATGACAGGATTTTTCGCCTTTTCTAAGCCGATTTTTTTATATCCGACGTTAAGGAAGCCCATATCAAATGAAGCATTATGGGCAACAAGGACTCCATCCCCAACCCATTCATGAAAATCTCTAATAACCTCATCTACTTCCGGTGCATTCTGAACCATATCATCGGTTATTCCGGTAAGGTTGATGGTGGTTGCGGAAAGCCGGTGATGGGGATTTGCAAATGACTCAAAACGGTCAATGATTTCGCCGTCTCTAATCTTCACGGCTGCAAGCTCGATGATTGTATCATATACGGCAGAAAGACCTGTTGTTTCTACGTCAAAAATGACGAACGTATCTTCTGCAAGCAAACGATGGGCATCATTATAGGCAATTGGCACACCATCATCGACAAGATTCACTTCGACCCCGTAAAGAATTTTTATATTATTTTTCTTACCGGCCCCATATGCTTCAGGGAATGACTGGGCGACAGCGTGGTCCGTTACGGCGATGGCCTTATGGCCCCATTTTGCAGCTTGAGCAATTAGGCTACTGACGGGAGTTACCGCATCCATTTGGCTCATCGGGGTGTGAAGATGCAATTCAACCCGCTTTTCATCATCTGGTGCTGTATCCTTCCGTCCCATCGGTTTTATTTCATTAATATCGTTCCCAATCATAACAAGGTCACGAACGAAGGTATCGTTTTGGATACTACCGCGGACCTTAACCCACATTCCCTTTTTTACAAGCTGGAACAGGGCAGCATCCTCTTTATCACGTGAAAACATTTTCACCATGATCGAGCTAGTGTAATCGGTAATTTTAAAGGTTAGGAGTGAACGGCCGCTTCTTAACTCGCGAATTTCGGCATTAAAAATATACCCTTCAACCGCCACTCTTCTTTCTTCATCAACGATATCAATCAAACTGCGGTAGTCGCTGTCATCCTTTATCGTTAACCCAATCATTAGAGGACCTGTAGGCAGTTCACCGCCAGACTGATCCTTTTCCGCTTCTTTCTTTTGCATCTCGACCATTGCCATTAAGGCGCGTTCTTGATCTTCCTTTTGTTTGGCAAGTTCAAATTGTTCATATTCATCATTTTTTTCCATTTTTATGTCAGTTTCGATTGCTAAGAGCGGAAATCCAAATGAATGATAAATATCGCTAATTACTGGACCGTATTTTCGTTTTAACGCTAGACCTTCCGCCTGATTTCTAACTGTAATCGTCAGCTTATTCCCACTTACATCTGGCAATTGTTCATAAAGCAATTTCAAAAGCGGCGGCGAAATACCATCAATTTGCTGGATACAAAAGCTCCAATATTCTTTAACTATTTCCGGTGTGATGACTTGATTGATCACATTGATATCATAGGAAATGGCTGCAATGTTCGAGAAGGTTCTTTCTAACTGTGTAGTAAACCTAAGATAGACATTGAATGGAAGGATTTTTTCAAATAAAAATTGAAACCGCCACTTCCGCGCTTTTTTTTCAACCAGCAGTCTTTCTATTTGCGCATTATTAAAATGCACTACCACAGCATCCTCGATCAGTTGCAGCTGCTGGAGCAAGAGTTGGAATCGCTCTTTATTGCCTAAGGCATGTTCGCTCATCGTCTCTCTCCCATCTATTCAAAATCAATTATCTTTATCTATTTCAAAACTTAATTATAGCATATGTTCAATAATCATTCGGCGAAATTCGACAGAAACCTCTGCTGGAAAAAATTAAATTGGGACCGCGGCTGCGATCCCAATGATGTAGTTTATTTCCTTATTAGAGGAAGAACCTCTGAATATCATTCCATGTAACGACAAGCATCAAGAGCATGAGAAGGGCAAATCCGATAAAATGGACCATCCCTTCCTTCTGGCGGTCAATTGGTTTCCCTCTAACTGCTTCGACAGCAAAGAACATTAATCTGCCGCCATCAAGTGCAGGGATCGGCAGCAAATTCATAATCCCCAGATTGATACTTAAGATTCCGGCCCATTTCATTAAATAATAAATACCCGATTTTGCTACTTCAGCAGTGGAATTGTAAATGCCAACCGGACCGGACAGGGCATCAATTGAAAATTGACCGGTAACCAATTTTCCAAGCATCACAAAAATTTGTTTTGTCCAGAAATAGGTTTCTGTGAAACCAGACTTAACTGCTTGGAGTGGTGACTTTTCAACCGGGCTATAAACACCGATAATACCCATTTTCGTACCCTCGACTGTCTTTTCAAGCGGTGTTACTTGTATTTCATTCTCTTCTCCATCTCGTATAACCGAGAAATCAAGTTTTTTATTTGGATTTTCTCGAATGATTTCAACCACATCAGACCAGCTGGAAATTTCTGAACCATTTATACTCTGGACGATATCTCCTTCTTGCAGACCGGCAGATTTGGCAGCTCCGTCCGGAGTTATAACGCCCAATTTCGGTTCATTTGAAGGGACACCCTGTAATAATGCAATTAAGATAAATAGGACGAAAGCAAGGACAAAGTTCATTGCTGGCCCTGCAAAAATCGCTAAAAATCGTTGCGGTAATGTTTTTGAACCAAATTGACGGTCAAGCGGAGCAAGTTGAGATTCAATCCCATTTTCAACCAGAACCGCTTTTGGATTTATTTTAAACGTCTGTAAATTTTCATCGTCATCTTCCGGAAATCCCTTTATGACTAAATCCTTTTCTATATCAGCATACTCCACTTCAACAATCCGGCAATTAGGGAATTTTTCTTTATTGTTTAGAATAATTTTGCTTACTTGATTTTCATGATTAAATAAAAGACCGATTCGATAGCCCGGTTTAATTTCCACCATCTCTGGATCTTCTCCCGCCATGCGGACAAATCCTCCAATTGGCAATAATCGAATGGTGTAGGTAGTTTCACCTTTCTTATGTGTGAACACTTTTGGTCCCATACCAATAGCAAACTCACGGCAAAGAATCCCTGCTCTTTTAGCAAAAATAAAATGTCCTAATTCATGAAAGAAGACGAGTGCGCCAAAAATCACAATAAAGGCAATAACTGTACTCAATGAAAAAACCACCTTTCCTTCAGGATAAGAGTGAAGCTTATAACCACGTTAACCGTACCTTCGACGCCATTAACGGGCACTTCCGTTTCGCTTATAAAAGTGACTGCACATACTGTCTCGTTTCTTGATCGACCTCTTCAATCATCGTTAAACTTGGATGGTTGATGGATTGATGGCTGCTTAACGCCTTCTCAATCAAATCTTCAATCTGCAAGAAACGAATTTTACCTTCTAAAAACGCAGCTACGGCCGTTTCGTTGGCTGCATTCAAAACAGTAGGCATTGTTCCGCCTTCTTTTCCAGCCATAAAGGCAAACTGCAGGCAGCGGAACCTCTCAACATCCATTTCCTGAAAGTGTAGTTTTCCAATACTCGCTAAATTTAATCGGTTTTTAGTGGGCAGCGGAAGACGATCAGGGTATGTGAGTGCATATTGGATTGGCACTCTCATATCCGGTGTTCCTAGTTGAGCGATAATACTGCTGTCATGGAATTCAATCATTGAATGTATGATGCTTTCATGATGGAGCAATACATCAATTTTTTCATAAGGCATTTGAAACAGCCAATGTGCTTCAATGACCTCTAACCCTTTGTTCATCATGGTCGCGGAATCAATCGTAATTTTCGCCCCCATCGACCAATTCGGATGATTTAAAGCTTCTTTTACTGTGACATTTACCAACTCATCCCGGGTGCGGTCCCGAAAACTGCCTCCTGACGCTGTTAAAATTAACTTTTCTATATTTTTTTCCTTTTCACCTTGCAAGGCTTGGAAAATAGCAGAGTGCTCACTGTCGACAGGAAGCAGTTGAACATTATTTTTTCGCGCTGCCTCCATTACTAAGTGTCCTGCTGTTACAAGTGTTTCTTTATTCGCAATTGCAATTACTTTCCCACACTCAATAGCCTGTAAAGTAGGATGCAGCCCCACACTGCCAAGAACTGCATTGACAAGGATATCAGCTTTTTCAAAAACAGCCGCTTCAATCAGTCCCTCATTCCCATAAGTAAACTTCGTTTGCGGAAATTCTGCTTTTAATGTATGACAATCTTGATAGTCTTGTACAGAAACAAGCTCTGGATTAAATTCGGCAATTAATTTTCTGGCCAAATTGATATTTTTGCCAACTGAAAAGGCAGCCAGCTTAAATTCTGTCGGATGTTCCCGAATGACATCGATGGTCTGTGTTCCAACCGATCCCGTTGCACCCAATAAACTAATTATTTTCAAACGTTTCATCTCCTATAAAAAACAAAAAACAATTTCGTTTTATCCCCAAAGGTGGAATAGGCTTAATATTGGCCAAACAAATATTAAACTGTCAAACCGGTCAAGGATTCCTCCATGACCAGGTAAGATTTTCCCTGAATCTTTCACATTAAAATGACGTTTAAATGCTGACTGAACAAGGTCACCAATTTGTCCAAAAACAGACAATACCACTGTAATGGCAATAATGGACCCTTTTATATCAGTGAATAAAACAAAGAGGATGGCTACAATCACGGCACAAACAACACCGCCCAGTGATCCTTCAATCGTCTTATTCGGGCTGATTTCAGGCCAAAGCTTTCTCTTTCCAAGAGCTTTCCCAATAAAATACGCCCCTGAATCTGTTGCCCATATCATAAATAGGGAGTATAAAATGAAGACTAATCCCCCATCCACCCTTGTTTCGAAGAAAAAGTAAAAACCCATCCCGACATAAAGAGCGGATAAAATTGAAAATGAGACATCTTCAAAGGTAAAGCGATTCTTGGTAATCACTGTATAGGTTAATAATAAAAGGATTAACACAATACACAATTCGGTTTTTGAATAATAAAAGCTATCCAAAACATGACGATACTTCTCGGGAAAAATCAGCACCCAGAGAAATAAAATGGAAAGTATACCATGGATCGAGAAAATAGTAAGATTTTTCATTTTCAGTAATTCATACAGACCAACAGTCGCTAAAAAATACGTTAGTAACACGAGCGGAATTCCCGCGTAGTAAACAATTGGCAAAAACAATGCCGCTGCAACGACTCCTGTAATAATTCTTTGCTTCATCTAGTAGTTCAACACCTTTGTTATTTCTATAAGCCGCCATACCTGCGCTGGCGCTTTTGGAAGACCTCAACCGCTTCAAGCAAATGTTCCTCATTAAAGTCCGGCCATAGGACATCCGTAAACCAAAACTCCGAGTATGCTAATTGCCAAAGCATAAAGTTACTTAAACGGATTTCTCCGCTAGTCCGGATTAAAAGGTCAGGATCTTCAAATGCTGAGGTCATCAAGTATGAGGAAAATACCTGTTCGTTGAGTTCCGTTTCATTTAGTATACCATTTTTACTATCAGTTAAGACTTGCTTGACCGCATCTAGTATCTCCGCTCTGCTTCCGTAATTTAAGGCAAAGTTTAAAATTAATCCGGTATTATTTTTTGTTTCCTCCATGGCTTTTTCAATGGCTCGTAAGGTATGTACCGGAAGTTGATCTTTATAGCCCATCATTTTCACTTGTACATTATTTTTAACTAAATCAGGAAGAAAGGTCCCAAGAAATTCTTCCGGCAGCCTCATAATGTATTCTACTTCATTTTTAGGACGTTTCCAGTTTTCGGTTGAAAAAGCATATAAAGTCAATGCCTTTATTCCAAGATCATTTGCCAACATCGTTGTTTTACGAACAACCTTCATCCCTTCATGATGACCGGCAATCCTCGGCAGTGCTCTTTTTTTAGCCCAGCGGCCATTGCCATCCATAATAATGGCAACGTGCCCGGGAACAGGCAGTTTTTTTATTTCTTCTATTTTATCTCGGAGTGTGGAAGACGTTTGCTGCTTCTTCCTAAGTTTAAATTTATTTAACATAACATTGCACCTCAATTAGTTAATCATTTCCTCCGAAAATAGATCACTTTCAAATTGAATCAAATGTCGATATGTAAAGGATATTTTTGGTTAGGTGGTTTTATCATACCAAAAAATCTAGAAGATATCTCTAATAATAACTTATGTAAAATAAAAGGAATTAAGAATAATGTTCAGAAAACATTCGCTTGCCATCGGTATCGTTTAAAAAATCCTACATATAGTGAAAAAAACCCCCTAAATAGAGGGTCTGATACTCAATTACACTTCTAATATTTCTTTTTCTTTATCTTTCGTAATTTGATCGATTTTTTGAATGTACTCATCCGTAAGCTTTTGTACATCATCAGAATAGCCTCGAAGTGCGTCTTCTGTTATTTCCCCATTCTTCTCAAGCTTTTTCAACGAATCATTGGAATCACGGCGAATATTCCGAAGGGCAACTTTTGCTTCTTCTGATTCTTTTTTGACTAATTTCACAAGTTCTTTCCGGCGTTCCTCAGTCAGCTGTGGAATGGCAAGGCGAATAACCTGGCCATCGTTCGTAGGATTTAAGCCTAAATCAGACTTTAAAATTGCCTTTTCAATATCACCAAGGATCGATTTATCATATGGCTGAATCACTAGAAGCCTGGCTTCAGGAACTGAGATTCCTGCCATTTGATTGACGGGCGTAGGTGCACCATAATAATCAACCGTGATACGGTCCAGCAATGACGCACTAGCCCTGCCGGCACGGATACTGGCAAGTTCACGAGAATATGACTGAATAGCTTTTGTCATTCGGTCTTTAGTAGTAGAGATAACCTGCTTTGGCATTAATTTTTCCCCCTAACGATTGTTCCGATTTTTTCACCCATAACGGCTCTTTTAATATTGCCTTGTTCCATAATAGAGAAGACAATTAGTGGAATATCATTATCCATACATAAGGAAGAAGCGGTTGAGTCCATTACGGCTAACCCTTCCTTGATCACATCCAGGAATGATAAATCTTCATATTTAGTAGCATTTGCGTCAACACGAGGGTCTGCTGAATAAACTCCATCCACATTATTTTTCGCCATTAATATGACTTCGGCATCAATTTCTGCTGCCCGAAGTGCAGCTGTGGTATCCGTTGAGAAATAAGGATTACCTGTGCCGGCAGCAAAAATTACAACCCGCTGCTTCTCGAGATGTCTAATTGCACGGCGTCTAATATATGGTTCAGCCACCTGGCGCATTTCTATTGATGTTTGCACGCGTGATTCAATTCCTAGGTGTTCTAAACTATCTTGAAGTGCTAAAGAATTCATAACGGTCGCGAGCATTCCCATATAATCAGCTGTTGCTCTGTCCATTCCCATTTCACTGCCGATTTTTCCACGCCAAATGTTTCCACCGCCTACAACAACAGCTACCTCAACACCAAGTTCTGCAATTTCTTTGACTTGAATGGCAATCGATTTAATAACGGAAGGTTTAATTCCGAAGCTCGATTCACCAGCAAGTGCTTCCCCGCTTAATTTTAAAACTACGCGTTTGTACTTAGGACCGCTCATATAAACCTCCGTGTATGTAAATTAATCTTGAAAAATAGGGAACACACCGTGTTCCCTATTCAAAAACCTATTACAGCAACATTCCCTTAAAACGTGTTCGCTTTAAATTAGAGAATTATTGACTATTGTTTATTAACTTGGTTCATAACTTCTTCTGCGAAGTTATCTTCACGTTTTTCAATGCCTTCGCCTACTTCGTAGCGAACGAATTCACGTAAAGTTGCACCTTTTGATTCAACGAATTGACGTACCTTTTGATCAGGGTTTTTAACGAAAGTTTGGTCTAGAACACAAACATCTTCAAAGTATTTTCCAAGACGGCCTTCTACCATTTTAGCCACGATATTTTCAGGCTTGCCTTCGTTTAGAGCTTGTTGTGTTAATACTTGACGCTCGCGCTCCACCTCTTCTTGTGATACTTGATCACGAGAAACATATTTTGGTCTTAATGCAGCGATGTGCATGGAAATATCTTTAGCCGCATCAGCGTCAGTTGTACCTTCAAGAACGGTTAATACGCTAATACGTCCGCCCATGTGGAGGTATGCGCCAAATGCATCATTATCCGTTTTTGATAATACTGCAAAACGACGAAGTGATAATTTTTCACCAATTTTCGCAATTGCTGCATTAATGTGTTCACCAACAGATACACCGTTTTCCATTGTTTGAGCAACAGCTTCTTCAACAGATGCCGGGTTGTTTTTAAGTAGATGCTGTGCAAGTTCTTTAACAAGTGTTTGGAATCCTTCGTTTTTCGCTACGAAGTCAGTCTCAGAGTTTACTTCAAGAATAACAGCATTGTTTCCTTCAGTTACAATAGAAGTTAACCCTTCAGCTGCAATACGATCAGCTTTATTAGCAGCTTTCGCGATTCCTTTTTCACGAAGGAAATCAATTGCTTTTTCCATATCACCATTTGTTTCTGTTAAAGCTTTTTTACAATCCATCATTCCTGCGCCAGTTTTTTCACGTAGTTCTTTAACCATTTGAGCAGTAACTGCCATAATTTTCTTCCTCCTTAAATTCTATGTACTGTACTCATATCTTAGCCATCTATGCCGAAGATAAACAGTCTTTAGCTTGCCAGTCGGCAAGTTTTCTTTCGCCGATAGGAAAGTAAAACTTTCCTATTAGGCATAAGTGCAACTAAGCCTCTGTCTTCGCCTGACGGCTCGCCAATCGGCAAGTTTTCTTTAAAAAAAGGTGATAAAGGGTCTCCCTCTTATCACCTTTTTATCAGATCACTAAATTGAATTAGTATTATGCTTCTACTTGTACTTCTTCGCCTTGTTTTGCTTCAAGGATTGCATCAGCCATTTTACCAGTTAAAAGCTTAACTGCACGAATCGCATCGTCATTCGCTGGAATCACTACATCGATTTCATCTGGATCACAGTTTGTATCAACGATACCAACGATAGGAATATTTAATTTCTTCGCTTCTGCAACCGCGATACGCTCTTTACGAGGGTCAATGATGAAAAGTGCATCTGGAAGCTGTTTCATGTCTTTAATTCCGCCTAGGAATTTTTCAAGACGCTCTTGTTCTTTCTTTAATTGTACTACTTCTTTCTTTGGTAGTACTTCGAAAGTACCGTCTTCTGACATTCTTTCGATATCTTTTAAGCGGCCAATACGCTTTTGAATGGTTTCAAAGTTTGTTAGTGTACCACCTAACCAGCGTTGGTTAACATAGTACATTCCAGAACGGCCAGCTTCTTCTTTAACAGAATCTTGAGCTTGTTTCTTTGTACCAACAAAAAGAACGGTTCCGCCGTTACCAGCAAGTTCCTTAACCCAGTTATAAGCTTCTTCCACTTTTTTAACTGTTTTTTGAAGATCGATAATGTAGATACCGTTACGCTCAGTGAAGATATATTTCTTCATCTTAGGGTTCCAACGGCGAGTTTGGTGTCCGAAATGTACACCAGCTTCAAGCAATTGTTTCATTGAAATTACTGACATGTGTTTTTCCTCCTAGTGGTTTGTTTTCCTCCGCTTATTTCATTTTTAAACAGAAACTGTTTCTACAGCACCGTCTGTTTAAATCAATAAGCGTGTGTATTAACACCATGAAATAATATAGCACATGTAATCTTAACAATCAAGTTATATATTCAAAAAAAATCTCCAGGTGAACTGGAGATTTTAATCTTAATTCGATCTTAATTTATCAAGTTCAACTAAAAACTTATCATTTAATACTTTGATGTACGTTCCTTTCATACCAAGAGAACGGGATTCGATAACCCCTGCACTTTCAAGTTTTCTTAATGCATTGACAATTACGGAACGTGTAATACCAACACGGTCAGCAATTTTTGAAGCAACTAATAGGCCTTCATGACCATTTAACTCTTCAAAAATATGCTCAATGGCTTCTAGTTCACTATAAGACAATGAACTGATAGCCATTTGCACAACGGCCTTGCTGCGAGCTTCTTCCTCAATCTCTTCTGCTTTTTCACGTAAAATCTCCATACCTACTACAGTTGCACCATATTCCGCAAGAATCAATTCATCATCCTGGAATTTTTCTTGTAATCTGGCAAGGATTAATGTGCCTAATCGTTCCCCGCCTCCGATAATTGGGACAATTGTTGTCAAGCCTTCATGGAATAATTCTCTGTTTTCCACAGGGAAAGCAGTATATTGGCTTTCAATACCAAGATTTGATGAAGTTTCTTGAATATTAAACAAACCATTTGTGTATTCTTCAGGAAATTGTCTGTCTTCAAACATTTTCTTCATTCGTTCGTTTTCAATTTGCTGATAAATTGAAAATCCTAAAAGTTTCCCGCGGCGGCTGACAATGTAAACATTCGATTCAATTGTTTCACTTAATGTCTCTGACATTTCCTTGAAATTCACTGGTTTTCCAGCAGCTTTTTGCAATAAAACATTAATTTTTCTCGTTTTTGTAAGTAAATCCATTGTGTTTCTTCCTCCTAAATTGACTACAACCATTATTAAATTTTATAAGTTAACATTTTTATGACTGATTAGGTCATTGTATCAGCAACCGCACCTATAGAATAAATTGTGACAAATCCTTGTTTTTCGAGATAGCACCCAATTTATCATTTACATACTGTGGTGTGATCGTAATTTTCTCCATTGAAATATCCGGCGCTTCGAACGATAAGTCTTCTAAAAGCTTTTCTAATATCGTATGGAGTCGTCTGGCACCAATATTGTCTGTATTTTGATTCACTTCGAATGCTACTTCAGCAATTCTACGAATAGCATCGTCAGAAAATTCAATTTGTATACCTTCTGTTTCCAATAATGCTTGATATTGCTTAATTAATGCATTATCAGGCTCGATTAAGATCCTGAAGAAATCTTCTACTGTCAGTTTTGTCAGTTCGACCCGGATTGGGAATCGGCCTTGGAGTTCCGGTATTAAATCCGATGGTTTCGCCATATGAAATGCCCCGGCAGCGATAAACAGAATATGATCCGTTTTGATTGAACCATACTTCGTTACCACTGTTGAACCCTCAACAACCGGTAAAATATCCCTTTGAACACCTTCTCTGGAAACATCAGCTGATGATCCGCCGGAATTCTTGCTGGCAATTTTATCGATTTCATCAATAAAAATGATCCCTGTCTGCTCCGCACGATAAATGGCTTCTGATGTTACTTCATCCATATCAATCAGCTTTGCCGCTTCTTCGTTTGTTAACACTGTCCTTGCTTCACGGACGGTTAATTTTCTCTTCTTCCGCTTCTTCGGCATAAAGCTGCTTAACGCATCCTGCATATTCATACCCATTTGTTCAATTCCGGACCCTTGCAGCATATCAAACATGGATGGGGCTTGTTCCTCTACTTCAACGGTTACGATTTCATCTTCTAACTGGCCAAGAGCAAGTTTCTCTTTAACAATTTTCCGCTTTTCGAAAACAGAGTAATCTTCTTGTTGCGTCTCTTGCTCAGCGTTCGGATTACCGCCGCCAAATAACATTTCAAGCGGGTTTTTATAATTCGTTGATTTTTTAGCAGATGGAACTAGTAAATCTACAAGCCTGCCGTTTGCATTTTCCTCAGCCCGTTCCTTTACACTTTGCATCCGGTCCTCTTTCACTAATCGAACGGAAGTTTCAGCTAAATCCCTAACCATTGATTCCACATCACGGCCGACATAGCCTACCTCTGTAAATTTAGTCGCCTCAACCTTAATAAACGGCGCGCCAACAAGCTTCGCAATTCTTCTGGCAATTTCCGTCTTCCCAACCCCGGTAGGGCCAATCATTAAAATGTTCTTCGGAATGATTTCTTCTCTGAGCTTGTCATTCAACAAACCTCTTCTGTAACGGTTTCTTAACGCAACTGCGACCGCTTTCTTGGCATCCTTCTGTCCAATAATGTATTGATCAAGTCTTTCGACAATTTGGCGGGGGGTTAAATTGGTTGTTCTTCCCATATTTTTCAGTCTCCTTCCCGTTATAGCTCTTCAACAATAATGTTGTGGTTCGTATATACACATATTTCTGCGGCTATTTCTAAAGAAGCCTTTGCAATTTCTTTTGCAGATAAGTGCTCACCGGAATATTTTTTCAGTGAACGACCTGCAGCCAATGCGTAATTTCCACCAGAGCCAATCGCAAGAATCCCGTCGTCAGGTTCGATAACTTCTCCAGTGCCGGAAACAAGAAGCAAACTTTCACGGTTCATAACAATTAACATCGCTTCCAGCTTGCGCAGCATTTTATCGTTTCTCCATTCTTTTGCAAGCTCGACAGCCGCCCTTTGGAGATTCCCATTATATTCCTCTAATTTCCCTTCAAACAGTTCAAATAGAGTAAATGCATCAGCAACAGAACCAGCGAAACCAGCCAGTACTTTACCATTAAAAATCTTTCTTACCTTTTTTGCTGTGTGCTTCATCACAACTGCATTACCAAATGTCACCTGGCCATCACCAGACATAGAACATTCACCATTATGGTGGATTGCAAATATCGTTGTAGCATGAAATTGATTCATCCAAATCTCCTCCTTATGGAGTAGGTTCAATTGTTTATTTTGCGTAATTTCTAATTGTTTGTAAACATCAGATAAATAAGTTTAATAAAACATTCACATTTATACACGGCAAGGGCTATTAAATAGTAACATACTTCCATAGCCCTTGCAATAAATTTTACAAAAATTTCACAAAGTTCTGAATTGTTTCCAGCGCTCGATTTGCATGCTGTAAATTTCTTTCCTGCTTTCCTTTAATACGGACAGGCAGTTCAGGAAATAAGCCAAAATTAGCATTCATCGGCTGAAAATTATCCGGATTGGCGGTCGTAATATAACGAGCCATACTGCCAATTGCTGTTTCAGCAGGAAACTCCACAGGATCTATCCCGTTAACTAACCGTGCAGCATTGATGCCAGCAATTAAGCCGCTTGCAGCTGATTCCACATATCCTTCAACTCCGGTCATTTGGCCGGCAAAGAATAAATTTTCGCGATTTCGGAATTGATAAGTGGCTTTTAATACCTTCGGTGAATTAATAAAGGTATTGCGGTGCATCACACCATAGCGAATGATTTCTGCATTTTCAAGTCCCGGAATCAACTGAATGACTTCTTTTTGCGCTCCCCACTTTAAATGTGTCTGAAAACCGACAATATTAAACAGTGTCCCTGCCGCATCATCTTGACGAAGCTGTACTACCGCAAATGGTCTTTTCCCTGTTTTCGGGTCCTCTAAACCAACTGGTTTTAATGGGCCAAAAAGCATTGTTTTCTTACCTCTTGCTGCCATGACTTCAATTGGCATGCAACCTTCAAAAAAGATCTCCTTTTCGAATTCCTTCAAAGGAACAGTCTCAGCAGAAACAAGCGCTTCATAAAAACGATTAAATTCTTCCTCTGTCATTGGACAATTTAAATAGGCAGCTTCTCCTTTATCATAGCGAGACTTTAAATAAACTTTATCCATATTGATGCTTTCTCTTTCGAGAATTGGTGCCGCCGCATCATAAAAATACAGGTAATCTTCACCGGTTAAGCTTTTAAGCTGTGCAGAAAGATCAGGACTCGTTAACGGGCCAGTTGCAATAATCGTTGGACCTTCAGGAATTTGGGTTACCTCTTCATTAATTACCGTAACATTTTCATGGTTTTTGACCATCTCCGTTACCTTAGCGGCAAATTCATGACGATCAACTGCCAAGGCACCTCCAGCCGGAACCGAACAAGCATCTGCTGAAGTGATAATCACAGAATCAAGCTTTCTCATTTCCTCTTTCAAAACACCGACTGCATTTGTTAATGTATTTGCGCGCAATGAATTACTGCATACTAATTCCGCAAATTTATCCGTATGGTGTGCCGGAGTTTGTTTTACCGGGCGCATCTCGTAGAGACGCACTTTTATGCCCCGTTTAGCAATTTGCCAAGCTGCTTCACTCCCGGCCAATCCGGCACCAATTACATTTATCGTTACATCCTTCATCTAGAAACCTCCCTAATACCCAACTTGTTGAAATATGTACATATGGGAATGTATATTTGATAATTGTCCAGCTCCAGCACCCTAGCGGCTAGTGTCCTTCGCTCTCCGCCCTACGATAAGTCAACATCGATTCGCCTCCGGCTCTTCGTGTTTCCTTTATCTCAGTTGGAGCGCTCCAGGCCATACGCCGCTGACCAGGGCGCTTCCGCTTTTCTTACTCAATACCTTTCCCTCTTTTAAAGTCCATCTTGCATTTTACTATACGAATGAAAAAGAAAAAAGTTTTAACTATCGAAAAATAAATAAAAGAGCGGGTATACCCACTCTTAACTTTGCGATTCTTCCTTATAATCACAGTTAACGCATTGAACTTGGACGCCCTTTTTTAATTTCTTTTCTACAAGCAGGCCTTCACATTTTGGACAAGGCCGTTGCAGCGGTTTATCCCAGGAAATAAATTCACACTCAGGATAGCGCGTACAACCGTAAAACAATCTTTTCTTTTTACTTTTACGCTCGATTATCTGTCCTTCTTTACAAGTAGGGCAAGTAACACCGATTTCTTTCACAATCGGTTTTGTATTCCGGCAATCAGGGAAATTACTGCAGGCCATGAACTTACCGTATCTACCCATTTTAAACACCATCGGATTTCCACAGTTTTCGCAGTCCTCGCCTGCCGGCTCATCTTTAATTTCTACTGACTGCATCTCCTTTTCCGCCTTCTTTAAACGGATTTCGAAGTCCCGGTAAAATTCATCAATGACTTGCACCCACTTTACTGTACCCTCTTCAACATTATCCAAATCGTGCTCCATTTTTGCAGTGAATTCAACATTTAGTATTTCAGGGAAGAATTCAAGGATCAGCTCATGGACAATTTCTCCTAATTCTGTAGGAATAAAGCGTTTATTATCAAGTGCAACATAACCTCGTTTTTGAATGGTATCCAATGTAGGCGCGTATGTAGACGGCCTTCCAATTCCCAATTCTTCAAGCGTTTTAACAAGTCTTGCTTCCGTGTATCGCGGTGGAGGCTGAGTAAAGTGCTGTTTCGGATCAATATCCTTTTTAAACACTTCATCTCCTTCTTTCAAATCCGGAAGCATCTTGTCAGGTCCATCCTCCTGGTCATCTGAACCCTCTACATATAGCTTCATAAAGCCAGGAAACTTTATTTTTGAGCCAGTAGCACGGAATACGACATTTCCATTCTGCAAATCAACACTCATTGTATCCATGACGGCCTGTGCCATTTGACTTGCTAAAAACCGTTCCCAAATCAATTTATATAAACGAAGCTGATCACGCGAAAGAAATTCCTTCAAGCTGTTTGGATTTCTCAAAGTACTGGTTGGACGAATCGCTTCATGCGCATCTTGGGCATTGGTTTGCTTTTTTTCTTTCCTTTGGACATCCTTTAAAAAGTTGTCGCCAAATTCCGCTTTTATATAACCTGCTGCCTCTGCCTGAGCAACTTCTGAAATTCGGGTGGAATCCGTTCTCATATAGGTAATGAGACCAACTGTACCTTCTTTACCAAGTTCAATCCCTTCGTACAACTGCTGAGCAAGCATCATTGTTTTCTTTGCACGGAAGTTGAGCTTTCGTGCCGCTTCCTGCTGCAAGGAGGAGGTGATAAAAGGCGGCGCCGGGTTTCTTCTGCGTTCTTTCTTTGTCACAGAAATTACCTTGAACTTATTGTCATTCAATTGCTTTAAGATCGCTTGAACCTTTTGTTCCGATTTTACCTCCGTTTTATCTTGACCAACTAAGGAATAAAAATTGGCACTAAAGTGATCATTCCCCTTTAAAAAGTCTCCTTCAATCGTCCAATATTCTTCAGGTATAAACGCTTTTATTTCTTTCTCCCGATCAATAATCAATCGGACTGCTACGGATTGAACACGTCCTGCACTCAACCCTTTTTTCACCTTTTTCCAAAGAAGCGGGCTGATATTGTAGCCGACAAGCCGGTCTAATATTCTCCGTGCCTGCTGAGAATCAACGAGATCCATATTAATTGGACGCGGATGCTTAAATGATTCTTTTATCGCATCCTTTGTAATTTCATTAAAGACCACACGGCAATCTGAGTTAATATCAACATCTAAACTATGTGCCAAATGCCAAGCGATTGCTTCCCCTTCACGATCCGGGTCAGCCGCGAGATACACTTTTTTTGCTTTTTTGGCCGCTGTTTTTAACTCTTTTAAAACAGGACCTTTCCCGCGAATTGTGATATATTTGGGCTCAAAATTATTTTCTACATTTACCCCTGTTTGACTCCTAGGTAAATCACGAACATGTCCCATTGAAGCTTTTACTTTATATTTATTTCCTAAATAGCGTTCAATCGTTTTCGCCTTGGCTGGCGATTCAACGATGACTAGAAATTCTGCAGCCATTCAAATATCCTCCTTAAGAGGGAAAGTGTGAAAGCGCCTCGAATACGGCAATTGCCTGTTTCTAAGATGCTTACCATTTGAGAAGATTTCCTACACTCCAGTTTTAACAACTTGAACCGGCGAAAATACTTTACAAAACTGCCTTATCCCAAATTTTTTTCAATTATATGTTAATTTCAATATTATATTCAATTTTTTCGAACATCTGTTGGAAAATGTATAACATATTAGAAATTTTTGCAACCTTTTTAAGCTTATTTCTCCATTTTAACGAAAAAACCTGCAAAAATATCCATTTTTATTACTAAGATTTGTTATTTCCTAGAGTTTAATCTTATTTCTTCTAAAATATCCTCGGCCCTTGTGACAAGTTTTGCCCCTTGCTGGATTAATTCATTCGTGCCGATTGAATAAGGATTAAAAATACTTCCGGGAAGTGAAAAAACATCCCTGCCTTCATGGACAGCGTAATTGGCCGTAATGAGCGATCCGCTTTTTCGCTTTGCTTCTATAATAAATGTTCCTGCCGCTAAACCGCTAATAATTCGATTGCGAGCCGGAAAATGCCATCTAAGCGGTTTTGTGTCCGGAGGATATTCGGACATAATAAGCTGCGTTTTCATCATTTCTAACGCAAGACTCATGTTCTCTTTTGGATAAATGTGATATAAACCGCCGGCAATAACAGCAATGGTATTCCCGCCATTTTTTATCGCGTATTCGTGTGCTAAGGCATCTATTCCCTTTGCTAAACCGCTGACAATCAGAACTCCATTATGAATTAATTCAGGAAACATTAACCTAATCGCATTTCTGCCGTATTGTGAGGCTTGACGAGAACCCACCACTGCAAGTTTTGGATCCCTTTCAAGAAGAGACAGATCTCCTTTCATAAATAAAGCCCATGGCGGCTGGTAGATTTCTTTTAAATAGCTAGGGTATTCTTTATCCAAAATTGTTATTACGGTAATATCGTTGGTTTCGTATTGGCGGATTTGTTCATGAATCATATCAGGGTGAAGAGAAATGATAGAAGATTGGACCAAGGAGTGTTCGTGGTTAATGGGTGGAAATAAGGACATCTGGTGTGATGATTTGGTCTGGTGCAGGTATAAAGACTCTAGAGCGGGGTCCTTCTTTAATAGTTGATAGACCATGTTCCAAGTGATATTCGGGTAATGTAGCAAATGAACCAGTCTTTCTTTAAAGTCATCCATGCTTTTTTCTCCTTTTTTTAAAATACGATAAATAGCCCCTCAAACTATGAGGGACTATCTGCAGCCAACTTGATGAAAAATTAATGTGTTTTACATTTTTCGTAAAGACCTTGTTCTTTCAACACTTCAATTAATGTTTCCCCCATGACAGAAGGTGTATCTGCAACCTTGATGCCGCATTCATTCATAATGCGAATTTTTTCGTCAGCAGTACCTTTTCCGCCGGAAATAATCGCACCAGCGTGCCCCATGCGTTTTCCTGGAGGTGCTGTACGGCCGCCGATAAAGCCAACAACAGGTTTTGTCATGTTTGCTTTTACCCATTCAGCTGCTTCTTCTTCAGCAGTACCGCCGATTTCACCAATCATGATTACAGCATATGTTTCAGGATCTTCATTAAAGGCCTTAAGGACATCGATGAAGTTCGTTCCATTAACAGGGTCTCCGCCAATACCGACAGCGGTTGTTTGACCAAGTCCTGCTTGCGTTAGTTGGTGCACTGCTTCATACGTTAATGTGCCAGAGCGGGAAACAACGCCAACATGGCCTTTCGTATGGATATAGCCGGGCATAATCCCAATTTTACATTCATCAGCAGTAATAACACCTGGACAGTTTGGTCCGACTAGGCGTGTCTTTTTGCCTTCCATGTAGCGCTTCACTTTCACCATATCCAATACAGGAATATGCTCAGTAATACAAATAACAAGATCCAATTCTGCATCAACTGCTTCGATAATTGAGTCAGCAGCAAATGGTGCAGGAACATAGATAACAGAAGCATTTGCACCTGTTGCTTCAACCGCTTCCTTCACTGTATTGAATACTGGCACACCCTCAACTTCTTGGCCCTTTTTCCCTGGTGAGGTCCCGCCAACAATTTTAGTGCCATATTCAAGCATTTGTTTTGTATGAAAACGGGCAGTTCCGCCTGTTATCCCTTGAACTAAAACTTTTGTATCCTTATTAATAAAAACGCTCACGATAATTCCCCTTTCTTCTCGATCCTATTTCACTAATGAAACGATTTTTTGTGCGCCGTCAGCCATAGATTCAGCAGCAATAATTTCCACACTTGACTCAGCAAGGATTTTCTTACCTAAGTCAACGTTGGTTCCTTCTAAACGAACAACAAGCGGAACACTTAGTCCAACTTGCTTAGCTGCTTCGACAACACCCTCAGCAATGACATCACACTTCATGATTCCACCAAAGATATTAACAAAAATACCTTTTACGTTTGGATCAGAAAGGATAATTTTAAATGCTTCTGTTACCTTCTCAGCTGTGGCACCGCCCCCAACATCAAGGAAGTTAGCCGGGTCTCCGCCGTAATGTTTAATAATATCCATTGTAGACATCGCAAGTCCGGCTCCATTTACCATACAGCCAATATTTCCATCTAAAGCAACATAGCTTAAATCATATTTAGATGCTTCAATTTCTTTTACATCTTCTTCTTCAAGATCACGGTATGCTAATACATCCTTTTGACGATATAGGGCATTAGAGTCAAAGTTTAATTTCGCATCTAGTGCCATTACTTTACCGTCACCGGTAACAACAAGCGGGTTAATTTCAGCAATCGAGCAATCCTTTTCGATATAGGCATTATATAATCCCATCATAAATTTTACTGCCTGGTTCACAAGCTCGTTTGGAATATTGATATTGAAAGCAATACGGCGCGCTTGGAACGGCTGCAAGCCAATCGCAGGATCTATTTCTTCTTTAAAAATTTTCTCAGGGGTTTTTTCAGCTACTTCTTCAATTTCCGTTCCGCCTTCTTCGGATGCCATTAGTACAACATGTGAAGTCGCACGATCCAATACTAAGCCCACATAGTATTCTTTCTTGATGTCGCAGCCTTCTTCAATTAATAGACGTTTAACTTCTTTACCTTCCGGACCTGTTTGGTGTGTAACCAAAGTCTTGCCAAGAATTTCATTTGCATATGTACGAACCTCTTCAAGGTTTTTCGCAACTTTAACACCACCGGCTTTCCCCCGTCCGCCAGCATGAATTTGTGCCTTTACAACACAAACCTGTGTGCCTAGTTCTTTCGCCGCTTCAACTGCTTCTTCAACAGTGAATGCCACTTTTCCGTTAGGAACCGCTACCCCATAACTTCTGAGGATCTCTTTCCCTTGATACTCATGGATATTCATTTCCCATCCTCCTATCAAACTCTTCAAAAAATTGACTCCGTTTTCATTTTATATAATGACACATACCTTGTCCACCATTAAGCTAAAAAATTATATTCAAGTTAAAAAAATTCAGAATAATAAATTACTATAATTCCCATTACAAAGGTATTTTTCCAATTTATTAACCGTCAATATATTTTTTACAATAATAAAAAACAGGCGGAAACCTGTTTTTTATTCAAGGGAGTTTTTAATTGGCGCGAAGCTCTTCCGATGATATGGAGTAATCCCATGTAGTTTAATTGCTTGGATATGTTCCTTCGTCCCGTATCCCATGTGCTGCTGAAAGCCATAGTCAGGATACAGGATTGAAAGTTCCTTCATCCACTCATCTCTTGCTACCTTTGCAACAATCGAAGCCGCAGCAATCGAGATACTTTTTCCATCCCCTTTGATAATGGATTCGGCAGGATAAGGGGTTTCAAGTTTCATTGCATCAATTAACAAAAAATCTGGTTTTGGATTGAGCGAGGTGATTACTGCTTTCATCGCCTTTTTAGTGGCTTCATAAATATTGATCTCATCGATTTCATTTGCATGAATCATCGAAACGCTATACGCCAGCGCTTCCCTTTTGATGATCGTATCAAATTCCAGACGTTTTTTTTCTGAAAGCTTTTTCGAATCATCAAGACCTGCTAAGAAAAAATCTGCCGGTAATATAACAGCTGCTGTTACAACAGGACCGGCAAGCGGGCCTCTTCCAACTTCATCCACACCGGCAATGAATTCAAATCCCTGAGAGCGCCATTTTTTTTCATAGACATTCATCTCATTGAACTTTTCCTTTAATCTTCTTTCCTCTGACCTTTTCTTTCGCCATTTATGTATCAGCTGCTGTACACCTTTACGCTCATCCTGAAGGACCTCTACCAAAAATGGATCATTGTCTACTAGAATACTTTCTAGTTGTCGTTCAATTTCCGCAATTGTTTGTAACTTCATTTTTTTCACCTGTTGTCATGATATATTGTTTCGGCATTCATTTCAATTCAAAAAAGCACACGAGTTTTGAAC